>DIGA01000117.1:77452-95715 GCA_002419365.1 Mageeibacillus sp. UBA5734
ACAACCGCTGAGGCTGTAGGGTTTCTCTTGGTGATCCGCCGGAGGCTCGAACTCCGGACCCCCTGATTAAAAGTCAGGTGCTCTACCGACTGAGCTAGCGGATCATTGGCTGGGGTGGCAGGATTTGAACCTACGCATGCGGGAGTCAAAGTCCCGTGCCTTACCGCTTGGCGACACCCCACCGGTCGGCATGATCGGTCACAGGTGCCTGGCGGCCCCGATCGGGAGATGAATGGGGTGGGATATGGGAATCGAACCCACGACCTCCAGAGCCACAATCTGGCACTCTAACCAACTGAGCTAATCCCACCACGTAGATCCCGGCTGCCGTGGCACGAAGTGATTATAAGGATCGCACAAAGGCTTGTCAAGCGATCCTGGAAAAATCGCCTCAACGAATTTTCCAGGAATTTTTTGCCAAATTTCAGGTTGCTCATTCTGCTATACTGGTATCCGGAGCTATCGTGGCTTATCGATCATTTCCCCGGAGGTCTGATCATGACTGAATTTCACTCCAGCCATCCGCTGCCGGTCATCGAAAAACTACCGCTGAATGGACCTCGCCTGTCCTTGACTGCCTACAGTAAAGACGATCTGGCAGCCTTGTTGCCCTTTTTCCAAGATCTATCGACCTTGCGCTATTATCTTCCGACCACCGTTCGTCCTTTTAATTTGGAGCAGCTCGATCTTCTGCTGTCGGATTGGAATGACGGCCAGAGCAATTTCGTCTTTGCCATCCGCCATAAGGGTGAGATCTGTGGCTTGGTCAACTTGGACGGCCTCGATTTCCCGAATAGCCATGCTGAGATTGGTATTGCCATCACGGACAAATTGCAGCGAGGCCAGGGTTTTGCCGGCGAGGCGCTCCAGCTGCTGCTCGACTTTGCCTTCGGCGAGCTCAATTTGCAGCGGATCTGGTGCCGGATCATCAGTGGCAACGACCCTTCGGTCCGCTTGTTCACCCGGACAGGTTTTGTCCAGGAAGGCGTCTTGCGCCAACATGTACGTCGCTCTGGCTCATTTCGCGACATGCTGGTCTTTGGCCTTCTGCGCGATGAATACAAGGCGCTGGCAAACCCATAGGCCCCATCTGGCAGCAGATCTTCCAGCACACTTTCATGTTTGGCTTGTCCCACTTTTCGTTGCATGGTAAGATAGTTTCGGTATTTGATGTTCCGGATGGAATCCGGGAATTACAGGAGGATTTTTCATGAGCAAACTGATAGGTAATGCGATTTTCGGCCAGTCCGGCGGCCCGACTTCAGTCATCAACGCCAGTGCTGCAGGCGTCTTTACAGAAGCCCTCAAGCAGACTGGCGTGATCGAGAAGGTTTATGGCGCAGCCAATGGCATCGTGGGCATCCTGAACGAGAAATTCTATGACATCGGACAGGAGGATCCGGCTGAGCTCGAACTGCTCAAGACCACCCCCTCCTCTGCCCTCGGCTCCTGCCGCTACAAACTGGCCAAACCAGAAGTCGACGACACCGACTACAAGCGCATCCTCGAGGTCTTCAAGAAATACAACATCCGCTATTTCTTCTACAACGGCGGCAATGACTCGATGGACACCTGCAACAAGATCTCCAAGTTTATTGCCAAGTCCGGCTATGAATGCCGTGTCATCGGCGTGCCCAAGACCATCGACAACGACCTGTTCGGCACTGACCACTGTCCGGGCTTTGCCTCTGCAGCCAAATACATCGCCACCACGGTCATGGAGGTCTACCTCGATGCCCGCGTCTATGATACCGGCATGATCACTGTCATCGAAATCATGGGCCGCAATGCCGGCTGGCTGACTGCCGCTTCCGCTCTGGCTGCTCACAAGGGTCTCGGTCCGGACCTGATCTACCTGCCGGAAGTCGACTTTGACCTCGACAAAATGCTCGCTGATGTCAAGAAAGTCTACGAGAAAGAAAAGAAAGTCATCGTTTGCGTCTCCGAAGGTGTCAAAACCAAGGAAGGCAAATACATTCCCGAGCTGGTCGGTGAAGTCTCCGTCGATGCATTCGGCCACAAGCAGATGGGTGGCACAGCTGCCGTGCTCGCCAACTACCTCAAGGAAAAGATGGGCTGCAAGGTCCGTGGCATCGAATTGTCCCTGATGCAGCGCTGCGCCGCTCACCTGGCCTCCAAGTCTGACGTCGAGGAATCCTTCCTCTCAGGCCAGACCGCTGTCCGTATCGCCGTGGACGGCATGACCGACTTCATGGTTGGTTTCCAGCGTCCTGAGCAGGGTGAATATAAATGCGAGATCAAGCTGATCCCCCTGAACGATGTCGCTAACACTGAAAAAGTGGTACCGAAAGAATGGATCAATGATGAAGGCAACTTCGTCAACGAGAAATTCGTTGAATACGCTCTGCCTCTGATCCAGGGCGAGTCAAAGATTGCGATCGAAGATGGCCTGCCCCGTTTCGCCAAGCTCAAGAAAGTCCTCGTTGAGACAAAGTAATCGTCACCAGCATGACCGGTTGTTGAATCAGGAAGGGCTGCCAGCTGGCAGCCCTTTTTCTTGTTTATGAGTCTCTGCTAAGTCCTGAGGGGCGGCTTCAGGTTGATCTGGATTTGCCCTTTTTAGCTTTAGGTGCTGTTTTCTTTTTTGCTGGTGGCATTCGTTTGGCCAGGACCTGTGGACGGGCAACGGAATAACCAAAAAAGCCCAGCAGTTTGCCCAGTGAATAATAATTGCCATGCGCATAGGCAACAAGTCCGGCCTTGTCCAGACGCAGACGGTTGTCAGCGTCGAGCAAGCTTGGGTTCACTTCCACCGCTGCCACGCGAGCCAGGAAAAGATCATGGGAACCGAGGGGCAGGATCTGCTCCACCTGGCAGGAAAGCGTGAGTGGGCTCTGGGCAACCGCTGGCGCATGGTTCATCTGGCTGGCCTTGACGGCACTGAGCTTGCAGGCAGAGAACTTGTCCAAATCCCGGCCTGATTTGACACCGCAAAAATCAGTCGCCTGCAGGAGCTTCTCATCAACCAGATTGATGACAAACTCCCGGCTTTGGCTGATCTGGGTGTGGGAGTACCGTGAAGGCCGGATGGAAACAGAAACCATGGGGGGCTCGGAATTGACCGTACCTGCCCAGGCAACCGTTATTAAATTGGCCTGGTCACAGCCTTCCCCAGGCAAGCCACAGCAGGATACCAGCACCACCGGGACCGGGGCCAGCAAGGTCGAAGGATTCAGTTCCACTTTGGGAGAAAAAAACTGAGATTGTGGTGTGTTCAAATCAGGGTGCTGATCCATCGTGCCTCACTTTCATATACCAAGCATTTCGTGGTTGAGCAAATAAGCTTTCAAGTCGATGCCACCTGCAAAGCCAACCAGGCGGCCATTCTTGCCAATCACCCGGTGGCAGGGAACCATCACAGGCAGTGGATTGGCAGCACACGCTGAACCTACTGCCCGTGCCAGCTGGCGCGGTACTTGGCCCGGTTTGGCGATCCGGTAGGCCAAATCTTCATAAGACCAGGTCGCCCCATAGGGAATCTGGCGCAATTGATCCCAGACCAGACGCTGGAATACTGTCCCAGACTGAATGTCGACCGGAACCGAAAAGGTCTGCAGCTGCCCGGAGAAATAGGCTCGAAGCTGGCGGCAGGCCTCCAGCAGGACCGGAGGAGCATCATCCACGACCATCTGGCGGCCAGGCCTGCTGGCTCCGGGAAAGGCAGGATCGAGAAAGTTGATCCGGATGATGGCGGTCTCATTGCTCTGGAGATGAAGGGCGCCAGCAGCAAAAGTCAGAATGGCGTCATAAATGATCTGAGTGGGCTTTGGCGCCTGCTGGATCTGGCTCGTCATCTTTCATCCCTCCTCTCTCTGGTCCCAGGCCTGCTGCATACTCTGGATAACCGACTCAACGTCTGGCTCAGCCAAGAGACGGTAAGCCGATGGACCAGCCAGTTCTCGCTGCACCGCAGGCCAGTCAAAGACTTTGAAAGCTCCTCCAGGTGCAGGATGGTCCAGCAAATCTGGCAACTTCTCCAATGCGCCTGTACGGCCGCTGATTGGATCGAGATAGGCAGTCCAGACTTCCCTGTCCCGGACAATCGGGAAAAGGCCTGGTTGCGGCGACAGGCGATTCTGAAGGAACAGGGCATCTGGATCTGCGGCCAGAAAGGCTGCGACCTGGCATGCCAGACCTGGCTGGCCAGTGGATTTACTGACACTGAGTGCCTGGACTCTGACTGGATAGGGACTTTTTGTGGCTGCTGTCGAAGGGAGCGGCAAGACCAGGTGATCTGGACTGCCAGAATCAAGCGTGGCCAGCTGGCTGGAATCAATGACCTGGTATGCTACCTGGTGGCCATCCAGTTTATCCTGAGTAGCTGCCACATAATCTGGATAGCCGATCGACGCTGCAATGCCTGTCGCTCCCTCTGCAACCAGATGGCGCAAGGCTTGGACCGTACTGATAAATTCAGGCCGGCTGAAATCATAGCCAGAACCATTCCAGCCCGCCCATCCGGTATGAGCATCTGTACCGCTCACCAGGACAGTCACCAGCGCTTCCGGATTGGCTATGGCCAGCTGAGTTGCGTCAGAACCAGCCACCAGCTGATGGCACTGTTCGACAAATTCCGGCCAGGTGGGTCTTTCTTCAAACCCACCCGGAACTGCGTCTGGCACAGATCGAGGATGGTACAGCAAAACCGGGACTGACAACCGCCAGGGCAAATAAAGAAAACCCTGTGGGCTTTGGCTGTCAGATAGCAATGCGGGACTGACTTTGTCTGCAGCCAGCCGTTTGTCATCCATCAGGTAGGAGGTCAGGTCCAAAAGCTGACTGGCCTGCAGGGCTGAATAATGGTCAGTCAGCACCAGGTCAGGCCAGGTGCCTGCAGCTGTCCAGATCCGGGCCAGCTCATCCGTCAGGAATTCGGCCTGCGGCAGCGGTTCTGCCACCAGGCGCAGATCGGAATCGTAGGCGGACAGGTAGTCCAGGCTGATGTGGCTACCGCGGCTGTCCTCGTGTCCCAGGGTGCTGACCTGGTTTTGTGTCAGTTCGTAATACCGGCCCAGAAGATCCAGTTGATCCGCTTGCCAGGGACCTGCTACACGCAGGGTGACACGCTGTCGGTGAGTCAATCCATCATCCGGAGCTGTCGTGGTGCTTGGTTCGGACAGACTCGGTGCTGATGCTTGCTGGCCACCAGAACGCAGGGGTATTTCCGGATAATTGGATGACGCTGGCAAAGCACAACCAGCCAAAGGCAAAGAGACCAGGGCCAGGCACCCGATCCCGATCCCCAGGATCCATCTGCGGCAGGTCCATTTATCCATTGGTTTTTTCATAGACCAGATAATTGAAAACCAGTCCATTTTCTTCCTGGGCTGGTTCCGACCGAACACAGTGCCACTCTGGCAGCTGATCAAGGTTGGGGAAATACGTGTCCGCTTGCTGTTGGTGGTGGACGCGGGTGACATAAACACGCTGGCAGTCAGGCAGGAATTCACGGTAGATGCTGCTGCCGCCGATCACATAGACGTGCCTGTCCGGATACTGAGCCACCGTTGCCAGGACCTCTGCCCGGTTGTGGCAGACGGTCGCCCCTTCCAGAACCAAGGATTGGTTCCTGGAAACAACCAGATTGATGCGGGACGGCAAGGGACGCCCGCCAGGAAAGGTCTGGAGAGTCTTGCGGCCCAGGATGACAACCTGGCCCATCGTCATTTCTTTGAACCGTTTCAGATCGGCTTTGATCCGAAACAGCAAGTCGTCCTGGTAGCCAATTCCCCAGGCAAGGTCCACTGCGACAATCGCGTCCATCTCATCAGACCGCCACTGGGATCCGGGTCATTTTCTCTCCGGCCTGGTAATCCTTCAGCTCGATATCGGAGAGTGTGAATTGGTAGAAATCCTTGATCTCCGGGTTGATCACCAGGGCGGGGGCCGGAAAGGCTGTGCGGGAAATGAGTTCCCGGACCAGGGGCACATGGCGGTCGTAGATGTGGGCATCGGCGATGACATGGACCAGCTCACCCACCGCAAGGCCGCTGACCTGGGCAAACAGGTGGACAAGAACGGCATACTGGGTGACGTTCCAGCTATTGGCTACCAGCATATCCTGTGAACGCTGGTTCAGGATGGCGTTGAGCGTGTTACCGGAGACATTGAGGGTCAGGCTGTAGGCGCAAGGATATAGTTGCATGGCGTGCAAGTCCTGGTGATTGTACAGGTTCGTCAGCATGCGCCGGCTGCTGGGGTTGTACTGGAGATCAAACAGCAGGCGGTCAACCTGGTCGAACTCACCTTCTTTGTAGATCGCCTTTTGAGCCAGCTGATAGCCGTAAGCTTTGCCGATCGTTCCCTGCTCATCAGCCCAGCTGTCCCAGATGTGACTGTTCAGGTCAGTGACCCGGTTCGACTTTTTCTGCCAGATCCAGAGCAATTCGTCAATGGCTGCTTTGAAATTGATCGGGCGCAAGGTCAGGATGGGGAATTCTTCAGCCAGATTGTACCGGTTGACAATCCCGAAGGACTTGATGGTGTAGGCAGGTGTACCATCGTCCCAGCGCGGGCGGACATCGTTGCCGGTTTCATCATACCCCTCACTCAAAATCTGATGGCAATTGGCAATGAAAAGATCATCTGCACGGCTCATGGCTCAAGTCATCCTTCCTGTCTGTAAAAACTTGTCTGCAAGTACCAGTATAAGCAAAGCGCTCTGGTATCACAACAAAAACGACCAGTTCCTTCTGGCATTGCCTGCAGAAAACTGGTCGTCTGATGTAACTGGTCGGAGTGAGAGGACTTGAACCTCCGGCCTCTTGGTCCCGAACCAAGCGCTCTACCACCTGAGCCACACCCCGTTGACTTTTGCTATTCTACTGGTAAAAAACCACAGTGTCAAGGGCGTTTTTGAACTTCGCCAAGATCCATGGATCTTCAGCCGGGCAGATGCAAAAGTTGGCATAAGCTTGGATTAACGGGCAATCAAGCGGGTTGTCGCCTCGTGGACCAGCTTCTCAATGACTGCTTCGACCTGCATGACGCCCAGGTCCCCGTCCTTGCGGGAACGGACTGCCAGGCTGTCTGTTTCGATTTCGGCATCGCCGAGGACCAGCATGTATTGGAGCTTATCCATCTGGGCTTCCCGGATCTTCTTGCCGATTTTCTCATCCCGGGTGTCGATCTCAACCCTGAGGCCAGCCTGCTTCAAGCGCAGGGCGATGGCTTTGGCGGCTTCGAGATGACGTTCGGAGATCGGCAGGATCCTGGCCTGCTCAGGAGCGATCCAAAGCGGCAAGGCACCGGCGTATTTTTCGATCAGCAAGGCCAGTGTGCGTTCATAGCAGCCGATGGATGTGCGATGGATGATATACGGGTGGCGCTTTTCACCATCACGGTCTGTGTACTCCATCCCGAAGCGTTCAGCCAGCTGGAAGTCGATCTGGATCGTGATCAGGGTGTCTTCCTTACCAAAAACATTGCGAATCTGGATGTCCAGCTTCGGACCATAGAAAGCGGCCTCGCCAACGCCCTCGACATAGGGAATCTTCGCATGGTCGAGGATCTGGCGCATGGTCCCCTGGACAGACTCCCATTCCTCGGCTGATCCGATGTATTTTTCACGGTTGGATTCATCCCAGAGCGAGAAACGGTAGCTGACATCATCGTCCAGGCCAACCGCTTGAAGCATGAAATTGGCCAGGTCCAGCGCTCCCCTGAATTCCTGTTCCAGCTGGTCCGGGGTGCAGATCAGGTGGCCTTCGGAGATGGTGAACTGGCGGACCCGGATCAGGCCGTGCATTTCACCTGAAGATTCGTTGCGGAACAAGGTCGATGTTTCGCCATACCGGATCGGCAAGTCCCGGTAGCTGCGTGTCTTGGTCAGGTAAGCCTGGAACTGGAACGGGCACGTCATCGGACGCAAGGCCAGGACCTCCTCGGTGTCAGCTTTCTCAGGATCACCGATAATAAACATGCCATCGCGGTAGTGATGCCAATGACCAGAGATCTTGTACAGGTCGGACTTGGCCATGAAGGGGGTTTTCGTCAGCTGGTAACCGCGGCGTTCTTCTTCATCTTCGACAAAACGTTGCAGGAGCTGAATGGTGCGTGCCCCTTTTGGCAGCAGGATCGGCAAGCCCTGGCCAATGTAGTCGACGGTCGTGAAATAGCCTAATTCACGGCCCAGTTTATTGTGGTCACGCTTTTTCGCTTCTTCTTGCTGGTCCAGGTAATCCTTAAGCTGCTGCTTGTCTGGAAAGCTGGTGCCATAGATGCGCTGCAACATTTTGTTTTTCTCACTGCCGCGCCAGTAGGCACCTGCCACCTGAGTCAGCTTGAACGCTTTGACCTCTCCCGTGGCAGAGAGATGAGGGCCCGCACAGAGATCCACGAATTCACCCTGGCGGTAGAAACTGATCACCGCATCCGATGGCAAATCATCAATCAGCTCCACCTTGTAGGTCTCCCCCGCTTCTGCCATCAGGGCCTTTGCTTCTTCACGCGGCAATTCAAAGCGCTCAACCGGATAATTGGCCTTGACGATCTTTTTCATTTCGTCTTCAATCTTGCCCAGTTCCTCCGGTGCAAACGGTTCATCCCGGTCGAAATCATAATAATAGCCCGACTCGATCGCTGGACCAATGGCCAGACGCGTCTGGGGGTATAATCGTTTGACCGCCTGGGCCAGGATATGCGATGACGTATGGCGAAATGCGTGACGATAAGACGCATCGGAAAAATCTGACATGGTTACCTCCGAGCCTGCCGGTCAAATATAGGTAAACCTGGACAGGCCATTCTATGATAATCAATCTCGCTGGTTTTGTAAATTATGACTGGCATTGACCGCTGCTGCCGGTAACTCCTGTTCCGGCAAGACCTGGAAACAACGGTTCACGAGAGCGTAATCAAGTCGCTGATGGCATCGAGTCGGCTTTGCTTGATGCCAGATACCTTCATCAGGTCTTCCTTGCTCTTGAACGGGCCATTCCTCTCCCTGAAATCGAGGATGGCCTTGGCTGTAGCAGGTCCGATCCCTGGCAGCTGGTCCAGTTCTTCGAGCGAAGCCTTGTTAATGTTGATCTTCACGAACTCCGACGGGTCATGGGAGACGAGGATGTCGCTCTTGAACGGGTTATCAGCCGCCTCCACACGCGTTGGAATCCGGATGTGGCAATTATCCGTGATGGCCAGAGCCAGGTTGATGTCATCGCTTGCTGCATCTTCGCTCAGTCCACCGGCCATCTCCACCAGTTCATACAAGTAGCTGCCCCGCTGGACCCGGTAAATCCCAGGTTCATGGATAGCTCCGACGAGATAGACCGGAACCAGGTCTCGTTTTGTTTCTGCATCAGCAGCCAGATCCCTTGACTGGGGATTCGAAGCCAGCGATCCGGATTGGCTTGCACGTGTTTCCCAGTCAATGATCTCAATTCCAGTGGGCTGGGAACGCCAAATCTCATACGCGACTGCAGCCAGTGAGAACAGGCAAATCCCGATCAGGATATAAAACGTGTGGCGTTTCAATTCAATGGTCTGCATGGCTCTGTCTCCCCGGAGAATCATGAACCAGCATAGCAAAATGGGCAGGTTTCCCTGCCCTCATTTGATCGACAAATCACGACGAAATTCGACTCAAGACTTGGCAGACCTCACTCCCAGCGGGATTTGAAGGCTGGCACAAATCGACAAGGTCAAGTCCGGCTGCGGCTTTGCTGCCAGAGTTTCTCCAAACTGTAGAAGTCTCTTTCCTCACTGTGGAAGACATGAACAACGACATCTCCATAATCGAGCAGGATCCAGCGGGAGGATTCAAATCCTTCAACATGGTCCACGAGACGGTTGTCCTTTTCCTTGAGCAGATATTCAACTTCATCTGCCAATGCCTTGACGTGAGTCGTCGATGTGCCGGTGGCAATGACAAAAAAGTCAGCCAGGATCGTCTTGTCCGAGACATCGATGACATCGATGTCTTTGGCTTTCTTGTCTTCCAGGATGGTCTTGATTTTCTGGGCTAAATCTGATGCGGTCAATGTGATTCTCCTTTATTGTTCCAGGGTCAATCTGGTTTCTTGCTTGTCTGGGGCTGGAGGGTGATGGGTCGGTATACCCAGTTTCTCCAAAGCTGCCTGGGCATAGGGATGGGACGGCTTGTTTTCGCGCTCGAGGAACGCCTCGACTTCAACCAGGCACAAGCGCATGGCCTGGACCAGGTCGGTTTCAGCGGCCTCGCGGATGGCCTCGAGGTTATGGTATGTCCGTGCCGGTTCGACCTTGTCTGCCACGTAGATGAGCAGATCCAGAACCGACATGTCGCCACTGCCCGTGGTATGGTAGTGGATGGCCCTCAGGATTTCAGGATCCTCGATGCCAAACTGGTGCCGGGCCAGCCAGGCACCGGCCGGTCCATGGGCCAGGGCTGGCTCAAGCAATTCCGGGTCTCCGGCCAGACGGGCATAATGCAGCACGGTGTGGGCTTCGAGACACTTGGCACAATCATGCATCAGGCCGGCAATACCTGCTTTTTCGACCGACACACCATGTTTGTTTGCCAGATGCATGGCGTAGCGCATGACATTGAGCGAATGGAGCAGCCGCTTGTGGTTCAGCAAAGGCCTGACCTGGCATTCATAATCTGCCAGTTGATGCCAGACCGCAGGATCTACCCGGGCCAATTCTTCATCATAGCCATACAAGTCATGTCGTGTGATCAAAGCGGCAACTCGTTCCGGAATTTTGCCGGTATCAAGTTCCCCCCTGACTGCAGCTTCCCGCACTTCGGTCGCTGAAAGCTCGAGCATGGGAGCATTGAGGAAATCGATCCGGGCTGAAAAGTCCCGGCGCAGCTGTTCGGCCCGGTCCTTTGCGGCCTGCTGGCCGATACCGCCGCGATGGGCGATCAACACGTCTGCCGAACTTAGAATGATCTCCGGCGAACGCCAAGTAGTCAAGTCAAATAATACATCCGATCCATAAACAAGGACAATTTCATCTTCAGGCGCCAATTGCCCGCGTAACAAAGCCAGTGTGTCTACGGTATAAGAACGGCCCGGTCGCCTGATTTCCAAGTCGGAAACCTCAACCTGGGAGAGGTCAGCGACACCGCGCAGGGCCATTTCAAAACGATAGCCTGCAGCGGAGACTTTCACTTTCGTTTTGTGTGGCTGCTGGCCGGCCACCATCAAAATCACCCGGTCGACTTGGCCGGATATCAATACTGCTTCGACCAGCCTGCGATGGCCATTGTGGAAGGGATCAAATGTCCCGCCGATCAAACCGATTCTGGTCACGTGCGGCCAATGTCCCTGCGATAATGGACCTTGTCGAAATGGATCCTGGCGACATCACGGTACGCCTGGTTGATGGCTTCTTCGAGTGTGTCAGCCACAGCGGTCACACCCAGGACGCGGCCACCTGCAGTCACGATGTCTGCACCATCCTGCCGAGTTCCGGCATGGAAAACGAGACTATCCGTGACCGAATCGAGTCCGGAAATCGGATATCCCGTCACATAGGCACCCGGATATCCACCCGAAGCCAGAACCACACAACAGGCGTTGCGATCCTGCCAGCGGATGTCGATCTGGTCGAGCCGCTCGTCCAAAACAGCGAGACAGATGTCCACCAGGTCGGTTTCCAGAAGCGGCAGTACGACTTGTGCCTCCGGATCACCGAAACGGGCATTGTACTCGATCACTTTTGGTCCTGAAGGTGTCAGCATCAGGCCGAAGTAGATGACGCCCTTGAATGGGCAGCCTTCGGCAGCCATGGCATCGATCGTGGGCTGGAAAATGGTTGCCAGCATCAGCTCCTGGTCTTGTACCGAAAGGCGGGCACCGGGTGCTATCGTCCCCATCCCACCGGTATTGGGACCCTGGTCGCGGTCAAAGGCACGCTTATGATCCCGGGAAGACACCATCGGTACAACCGTTTTTCCATCAGCAAAAGCCAGGACAGTCAATTCCGGACCGGTCAGGAAGGATTCGATGACCACACGACTGCCAGCCTGGCCAAATGCATTGCCTTCCAGCATGTCTCGCACGGCCTGCTCGGCTTCCAGCTGTGTCTGGGCAATGATGACACCTTTGCCCAGGGCAAGTCCGTCCGCCTTGATGACAATAGGCAGGTCACAGCTATTGAGGTGGGCCAGTGCCGGTTCGACAGACTCAAACACAGCGTAGTCAGCTGTCGGGATCTGATAGCGGCGCATCAGGTCCTTGGCAAAAGACTTGCTGGCTTCGATCCGGGCAGCCGCCCGGGAAGGCCCAAATGCCCTGATGCCAGCCTGTTGCAAGGCATCGACCATGCCCAGTGCCAGCGGATCATCCGGTGCAACAAAAACCAGGTCGATGGCCTCTGCGACGGCAAACCGGACCATTGCGTCCAAGTCAGTCGCCTTGATCGGGACACAGGTGGCAATCTGGGCGATCCCGGCGTTGCCAGGGGCGCAATAGAGTGCATCAACCTGTGGGCTCTGGCTGAATTTCCAGGCGATGGCATGTTCGCGTCCACCGCCGCCGATGATCAGTAGTTTCATCGTTAAAAGGATGCTCCTTGTTGGTTGTCAGGATTCTGGTGAATCCGGCCGGTTCAGGTGATGTTTAATGGCGGAAATGGCGCATGCCGGTGAAAGCCATCGGGATTCTGGCCTGGTTGCAGGCCTCGATCGACTCCTGGTCACGCATCGATCCGCCAGGCTGGATGATGGCTGCGATGCCTGCAGCTGCTGCGGCCTGGACCGTATCGGCAAACGGGAAGAAAGCATCCGAACCGAGAATGGATCCTTTGGCTTTCTCCCCGGCGTTGGCAATGGCAATCCCGGCCGATGTGATCCGGTTGGGCTGACCCGGCCCGATGCCGACTGTCTGACGATTCTTGACCAGGACAATCGCGTTGGATTTGACGTGCTTGACCACTTTCATGGCAAACACCAGATCCTCTTTGTCTTCGTCCGACGGCTGTATTTCAGTCACAACTGCATATCCTGCTTCAGGCAACACCTGGGTGTCCTGGTCCTGGACCAGAAGGCCGCCGTAGACATGCTTGATCATCTGTTCCCCTGCTGCGATCGGTTCTGCCACAGCCGGCAATTTCAAGAGGCGCAGGTTTTTCTTTTTCTGGAGAATCTCCAGGGCATCGGCTGCATAGTCCGGGGCCACGATGACCTCGAGGAAGATTTCTTTCATCTGGTCGGCCACTTCCGCCGTGACGGTCCGGTTCAAGGCTACGATACCACCAAAGATGGATACTTTATCCGCTTCATAGGCTTTCGTCCAGGCTTCAAGCAAGGTATCCGCACTGCCGACACCGCAAGGGTTGGCATGCTTGATGGCCACAACAGTCGGTTCGGAGAATTCCTTGAGCAAGGCAATGGCTGCATCGGTATCGGCAATGTTGTTGTACGACAGTTCCTTGCCGCCCAGCTGCTCAGCTTCGGTCAGGGAACCCGTCTTGGGCAGGGCTTCCCGGTAGAATGCAGCGCCCTGGTGCGGGTTCTCGCCATAGCGCAGGCTGCTCACGCGCTCATAGGTCAGTGTCAGCTGCTCGGGCAAATCAGACAAGGCCTTGCCTTCGGCACCCTGGAAATAATTGGCGATCAGGGCGTCATAGGCGGCGGTATGCTCAAAGACTTTGCGGGCCAGGCCAAAGCGCGTTTCCAGCGTCGTGTTGCCAGTGGATTCGATTTCCCCGAGCACCTTGGCGTAATCAGCTGGATCGACCAGGACCGTGACGTCATGGTGATTTTTGGCAGCAGCACGCAGCATGCTCGGGCCGCCGATGTCGATGTTTTCGATGCATTCTTCCGGTGTGGCACCGGGTTTCATCACCGTCTGCTTGAAGGGATAGAGATTGATGATAACCAGGTCAATCGGTTCAATCCCAAGTTTGGCAATGGTTTCCATATGCTCGGAGTTATCGCGGATCGCCAGGATACCCCCATGGATTTTGGGATGCAAGGTTTTGACACGTCCATCGAGACATTCCGGGAAACCAGTCACATCGGACACATTGGTGACAGGGATGCCAGCCCTGACCAATGCAGTGGCTGTGCCGCCGGTAGAAAGCAGTTCAATACCGAGCTGATTCAGCCTGGTGGCCAGTTCAATCAGGCCGGTTTTGTCTGAGACACTGAGCAGGGCGCGTTTCATCATTTTAGTAACCTCCAAATGCATGAACGAAAATGTGGATTGTTGCCTAGGACTGGATGGGGCTGATCTGGGTGCGGCGACCTGTAATCTGGACCCGGCCAGCTGCGATCAGAGCGATGGCCTGCGGCAAAATCACCTGTTCCGCCTCGGTCATGATCCGCTGCTGCAAATCCTCTGGTGTATCTCCCTCCAGGATGTCAACCGCTTTTTGCAGCAGGATGGGGCCTTCGTCATACTGTTCGTCCACAAAATGGACGGTGGCTCCAGACACTTTGACCCCATAAGCCAGGGCTGCCTGGTGTGGCTTGATGCCGTACAGGCCAGGGCCACAAAAGGCCGGGACCAGGGATGGATGGACATTGATGATTTTGTTACGGTAAGCTGCCACGACAGCCGGTCCGAGCAAGCTTAAAAAACCTGCCAGGACAACCAGGTCAATCGCATAGGGTTGCAAAGCTGCAAGAATGGCCTGGTCATAGGCATCCAGATCTGGATAATCCTTGCGTGAGATCACATGGCACATGATTCCGGCACGTTCTGCCCGGACTTGGGCAAAGGTGCCGGGCTTGGAAGCCAGGACACAGGCGATGGAGACCCCCGGCAGCTGGCCAGCAGCAATCTGGTCCAGGATAGCCTGCAGATTCGTTCCGCCGCCAGATACAAAAATGGCCAGTTTGAACATCTGCGTGCCTACCTTGCTTCCTGCCGGCCAAAAAACCAGTCTGGTTCAATGTGCCGGATGCTGGCAGCAATGGCATCTGAAGGTGCAACCGGATAGTTTCCTGTAAAACAGGCAGAGCAGCTGGTGCCTGGATCGCCACAGGCGACCTGAAGGCCAGACAGGCTTAAGAATTGCAGGCTATCTGCTCCAATATGCTCCGTCAGCTGCTCCAGGTTCATTTCGCAGGCTGAAAGGTCATGCTGGCCCGGGGTGTCGATGCCATAAAGGCAGGGGTATTGCAGCGGGGGTGAAGCGACGCGCATGTGGACGGACCGGGCTCCTGCCTGGCGCAGCAGACTGATCACCCGTCGGGTTGTGGTCCCGCGGACGATCGAGTCATCCACCAGGACAATGGACTTGTCCTTGACCGCGTCCACCAGAGCGGTGAATTTCAAATCGACCAGCCACTCCCGTTTCATCTGGTCTGCGTGCAGGAACGTGCGGCCCACATAGCGATTCTTCAGCAGGCCACTGCCGTGCTGGATATCCAGTGCTTCTGCATATCCAATCGAGGCAGCCAGCCCTGAATCAGGTGCACCAATGACCAGGTCTGCCGAGCAGGGCTGCTCGAGCGCCAGCTGGCGGCCGGCGGCTGTACGCGCCGCAAAGACATTGGTGCCGTCGAGAATGCTGTCCGGGCGGGCAAAGTAGACATATTCAAACAGGCAAGAGTGTCGGCTGGATGGTTCAGCCGGCAGACGCGAGCGGACACCCGCTGCTGTCAGGCTGATGATTTCACCTGGCTGGACATCCCGCAGAAATTGTCCCCCGGTCGCATCGATCGCGCAGCTTTCCGAAGCAAGCATGAAAATGCCATCCCGCTCGCCAAGAGCCAATGGCCTGATCCCGTGCGGATCCCTGACGCCAACCACCCGGTCAGCGGTCATCAAGACCAGGGCATAAGCGCCCTGAAGTTCTGCCTGCATGGCCAAGAGCGAAGCTTCCAGGTTATCTTCCAGGACCTGATGTCGTGCCAGGAGCGCAAGGATGATTTCGGAATCCGCCCGCGACTGGAATATGGCCCCCTGCTCCTGCAGTTGGCTGCGCAACTGGGCGGCATTCGTCAGGGCACCATTGAAGGCCAGGGCGATCTGCCCCCGGCGCGATTTGATCAGCATGGGCTGGGCGGCTTCCAGGCTCTGGTCTAAGGGCGAGGGATATCGGACATGACCTATGCTGGCGTGCCCCTTCAAGACCTGGATAGCCATTTCGTCAAATCCTTCAGTCACCAGACCGCGCCGGCGCTGGCAGATCAAGGTGCCGGACTGGTTGACGGCGATTCCGGAACTGTCTTCACCGCGGTGCTGGAGGCTGAACAAGCCGAGGAATGCAAGGCGGGAAGCATCCTGGATCGTGCCGGTAGGATCGTAAACAGCGAAGACGCCGCATTCATCATGTATCATGTTCGATCTCCAAACGATGTCACAGGCTTTTGAGTTTCTCCTGGAGGCGCAGGTTGCGTTTGGCAACTGCATCAGCCAGTCCAGCTTTGTGGTCGGCCAGTTTGGCCATCAAGTCTGGCTCACCGAGGCTGAGCATCTGTACCGCCAGAATGGCGGCATTGGCTGCGCCATCAATGGCAACCGTTGCCACGGGAATACCACTGGGCATCTGGACGATGGCATACAAGGCATCCAGTCCATTCAGGGCGCCCCCATGGATGGGAACTCCAATCACAGGCAATGTCGTCATGGCAGCCAGTACGCCAGGCAAATGGGCAGCCAGGCCCGCGGCTGCAATGATGACGCCGTAGCCTTCGTCCGCTGCAGATTTGGCCAGTTCAGCAGCCCTGTCCGGGGTGCGGTGGGCAGAGCAGACGGTCGCATCAAAGGAAACACCGAAATCACGCAAGGTTTTAAAACAGGCTTCCATGACGGGGTAATCTGAATCAGATCCCATGACGACCAGCACTTTTCTAGGCATTTCGTATCCTCCACTCTATCAGGCAAATCCAGTCACAACGGATGGTATATTCCAGCAAACCGCTTCAAGTTTAACAAGGGGTCCATAGGTTCGTCAAACCAGACGGTCCATGACCTCTCTGATCCGGTTAGTAGCCTCATCCAGGCTGATCTGATGGTGACGGGCCAATTCAGCTACATCCTTGTATTCCGGGTAGGACCGGCTGATGTCCTGCCACTGGACGGACTTGATCCGGACGGGCTGTCCCAGGACCGTCACGGTCGCAAAGGTCCGGGTCATTATATGGCGGTCAATCCACTCGCGCCGGATACCGATTGTTCCAGCGTGGGTGAACAAGAGGCGAACAACTTCTTTTTCCAGATGAGGGGCTGTGACGACTGACAGCAACTGTCCAGGGCGATTTTTTTTCATCTGGAGCGGGCTGAATGCCACATCCCAGACACCCCGTTCGAGCAGTAGATCGGCCAGGTAGCCAAGCTGCTCTGCTGATGAATTGTCAATATGACAGGACAACAGGACGACTCGATCCATTTCACCCGGATCAAAATCCAGTGCGAGCGCTGCGCGGTCGCTCCTGTCATGCTCCTGCGCTGAATAGACTGGATCTTGGGGCCGTTCCGGATCCATCGACCCACCGAGGATGACCCGCAGGGCATTGAGACGGCCAATCTCCCTCTGGCCAAAACCATAACCTGTCGCCAGCCGTTTCATCTGGGGCATCGACCCGTAGGAAGCAGCCAGCGATTTGACCAGGGCAAACCCAGTCGGCGTAACCAGTTCGGTCTGGCAGGTTCCCGTCACATAAGGGATGTCTGTGCTTTCCAGCATTTTCATGACAGCTGGCACAGGAACCGGCATGGTCCCGTGCTGGCAGACGATGGTTCCAGAACCATCATGAAGCGGGGATGAGACGATCTGGTCGATCTTGAGGTAATCAAGCGCGATTGCAGCCCCGACGATGTCGACTATGGAATCGATCGCCCCCACTTCGTGGAAATGGACCTGGTCGAGCGGCACCCCATGCACGGCTGCTTCAGCCTGGCCGATTTCGAGGAAAACCTTGAGGGCCAGCTGGCGGACTGATTCAGGCAACCGGGCTGTTTCAATCAGATGGCGGATATCGCCATAAGTCCGGCCATGATGATGGTGGTCAGCAGGATGATGGTTGTGGTTGTGGTTGTGGTTGTGGTGATGATCATGATGATGGTCGTCGTGATCATGTGCTGAGTGAGAGTCCGCAAGGTGCACCTGGAAGGAGGTGCCCTGGATGCCACTTTTGCTGGTCTTTTCAGCATGGAGATGGTATTCATTTGCTAGTCCGAGTGCCTGCAAGCCCGTTTCAACGGCTGACAAAGGCACGCCGATATCGATCAGGGCTCCTAGGAACATGTCACCACTGATGCCGGAAAAACAATCCAGGTAGAGGATTTTCTGATTCATGTTTCTTCTTGCCTTTCTCGGTCTGATCGTGCCAGGGCAGCTTTGACCCGCTGGTCAATCTG
>DIGA01000076.1 GCA_002419365.1 Mageeibacillus sp. UBA5734
CCAAGAAGCTCGACGGCGCGGACGTGAGCGAGATGGTTGCGCTGCAGGACGGCGGCGCGAAAAAGCCGATGACCAGTTGGATCATCGGCGGTGTGGTGATGGTGGTGCTGTTGGCGGGCGCGGGGGGTGTGGTTTGGCGGAGGAGACGAGTAGGAAAGGCAGGAGATGTTCAGGTTTAAGTTCTGATTTTTCCTGTGATGTATCAGGTTACAGCGGGGGAAATTATTCCACTTAAACTCTGCAAGGCGGCAAGCCAGGTATTAACGAAAATTCATCAAGTAACTTCCTCTGGAGTAGCGCGGCACCGGGATCAGGCGGAGGAGGCGCGTGATAAAAACGACTGATAGTCAGGGGTATTTTGCGATTATTTCTGTGGTGTGACAAGTCATATTTAGGAATTTTCATTCAGGGCTGCTGTTTGAATACTACTAGCCAAGCATCTTTGGAAAATGTCAACGATTTTTCTTCTTGAGTCGTATGTCATCGGAATTATAAATATTTAACAATACATAATCAAGCTGTATAGGGTATTGTTGTAATTACCATTTCATCACTAACCCCAACAGGATTCGAAACAATAAAAATTTCACTCGAAAGCAAGAAACTGTTTGCGGTTACACCAATAAATGTGTATCCACTATTTGCTTGCAATCTAATTACTGCATAATACTGTTTGCCGTTAACAAATTTATTAGCAATAGGAAAAACATTTCCGGTCGATGCGTCGTACCACGTAATACTCACAAGACTATATTGACTAGGTGTTGACATTGAGGTATCTGGATTCTGGTTTTGTTTAGGTTTAGTTAGTCCAGATATACTATAATTGTTAACCGTTACAGGATCATCTTCGCCAACTTCTTCGCCTCCACCGGAACCCTCGCTGAATATTTTAGGCTCAACCATTTTAAAATATAAATGGTTTCCGGATGAAACGACTGGCGTTGTTACGTTGTTGAGCAAAACAGAGCTTTGTGTTGTAAAAATTTCGCCCTCGACTTCACCGATCACATTGAAATTAAGAAAATATTCTCGATTTGGATCATTGGGTACATTTGGATCGTCAATTTGTAGAACAATCTCGAAAAGATCAATAGCAGGTGATTGCAATTGATTGACTATGATTTTATCCGTTTTTGGAATTTCTAACAAAGCATCTTCAGATGATATGAAAATCAATTGATTGTCTTTTAAAATCAATTGATTATACCCCGTTAGATCGGTCGGTGTACTAAAAGTGACTATTGAAGCATTTCTAACTTGTGTGCTAATAAAGTCTGAGGCAATTCGCACATCTGCTTGAGCTCTAGACATACTTTCACTGCGCCGAAATGTATTGTTGCCAAACAGAAAGAAAGAAAATATTGCTGTTATTAATAGCCCTATAAGTGCTAACACAACAATAAGTTCAATTAGAGTGAAGCCTTTTCTATCAATACTTTTTAAGTATTTCATAATTTACATCTCGCTTCCGGATTACGGAATAAATATCTCCAAAGTAACTTCTTTACTTTTTTCGGATGCCTTAATTTCATAATATGAACCATCAATATTGACTGTAGATGGATCCGTTGACTTAGTTCCAACTGGCAATCCATCGGAATCTACTGCTACGGTAAATATTTCAATCGGCAACGTATTGCTATATTCAGAAGTTGTTACATTTTCCGGTTCTGAATTCGAATTTGAATAGAGCAATTCTGCAGCTTCTTGTATCCTAAAATCCGCAATACTTTTATGTCCAGCAGAAAAAACTGTACTAAATCCAAATGTAAAAATCGAAAGAAAAGCTGCTACACATATTGCTAAAATTGCAACAGTGGCAATGACTTCGATCAATGTAAAACCGGATCTTACTTTCTTCATTTTAAATCATCACCTCTTTATTCATCATACCAAGCTACAATTTTATATCCCAAAGAATCAAAACCGAAGTCTTCTGGGTAAAGAGGCAAAACTCCAGTTGGTTTGATTACTGCTCCTGACTCAACATTAACTTCTTCAGCAAATACAGAACCAATACCTTCAATATTTGCAGATAGATCAACCGTTGCAAAAGGAGCGAAAATAACTGCGTCAAATATGCCGTTGCCGCATTGGAGGTCTAGAGTTAAATTATCTAGAACAAATACTACAACTCTAGTATCGTCAACAACTTCAAAACCACCATTAAAAGTCAAATTATCTTCAGAGATGAAAAGCCAAAGTGTGCCGCCACCATTAATTTTCAAGTCCTTGCTGACGGGATCATTTTTTTTGGATCCGACTTTGCCAAGATTAACTACCAATGGATTATCACCATCATCTGCAGTTATTAAAAAGTCACAATTTAGATCTTCTGCACCAGGATCATATTCAGGGTCAAGTGGATCATCTATATATATATATTCATATTCATCTTCCAATAGTACTGGATCTGGCAAATCATCGTAATCCGTTTTTGAGAGCACACGATCTACCCATCCAACAAACAGTGATTCTGCTCCAATTTCCTCTGTATACACTTTTCCGGGTTCACCGTCTAATCCAGGCCCAAGGTAAGCTTCAAGTTCACTTGGATCATCAACAAGATTTGGATGAATTTCTGCATCAGCACCATCAAAAAGAGTGATATCACCGTAGACATATGTGCCAGTACTTCCTGGAAGTACAACATAATTCCATGTATTAATCGTAGATCCAAAGAAATTGATTTTATCTAATTCAGCAGATAATTTCCTTGTGCTAGTTCTGTATGTAGCCTCACTATGAACTACGGGTCTTACACCCTTTTGCTGCCCTTCCTTGTCAGTGAGCTGTGATAACCAGACTTTATATCCACTATTTATATCACCAAGATGGTTTGACTCAAAATATGCAGGTGACTCCAAATATTCAGCGGGCACATCTATATTGTACTCAATCAATTTATCAACTACCTCTAATGTGGTATTATCCGCATTAATATAGTCAACAACAGCTTCGGCACTTGATCTAGCAATATAATAGGCTTGGATCCTGTTCTCTTCTCTGGCTGAAAAATTGAATTCGTTAACACTTAATGCTAAAAGTGCCATTCCAATGATAACCAATATTACAACAACGATGATAAGTACTGAAAGTGTAAAGCCTTTGCGACTATAATAGTTGTATTTTTTCATGTAGCTCACCTCAGACAATTCATCAAAACAATAATTGATGAAATCAACAAATGTAATATTGAATTCATTATACCCCTGGCGTTTTGTAATTATCAAACAAATATTGATTTTTGACACATAATATGCATTACATTTACATTTCCTTCACATCTAAAATATTACCACCCGCCCCACTCACCTCAGATCTTCCCCTCTTCCTTCATCGTGTCGATCAGCGCCTGGATCTTCGGTCCGCACCGTTGTCCTCTGCACGGCCCCGACCCGGAACCAACTGCCGCATTCACGTCTTTCACCGTATGCGCCCCGTCGAGGATGGCTTTCTTGATCGTGGCGCGGGAGATGCTTTTGCATAGGCAGACTTTGGTGATCTTGTCCATGACGGCTTCGTTGACTTCGCTCATTTATATCCTCCGAAAAGTGTCGCTTGATGTTGCGGCGACTGTTAATATCATTTTGCTAATAATAGTTTAGCAGGTCTGCAGAAAAGCGCTGCAATCAGTTGTTACAATTTGTCAATAAACGATATAATCTTGGCCAGAGAGCGTTTCTGACAGCTTCAAACAGGCCTTTGCCGCGCTTGCTTCAAACTTCATGGAGGACACCATGCCCGATTCAAATCCCGCCCTGGATTTCATCTTCTCCCGCCGCAGCATCCGCAAATTCACAGCCGAGCCGCTGAGCGCCGAGCAGCTCGATCTGTTGCAGCAGGCAGCGCTTGCCGCACCGAGCGCCATGAACCGCCAGCCCTGGCGGTTTCATTTCATCACCCGACCGTCAGTCATCGCTGCCATCGACGAAGCGGCCTTGACCAAATACCGCGAGGATGGCGAACAGGCCTTGCTCGACCGCCTGGCCAGCAGAGGTTCACCAAACAGCCTCTTCTACGGAGCACCGCTCGTCGTGATTATTTCGATTGACCAGACGGAAAGATCGGGCTATCCCTGGATCGATGCCGGCATTGCAGCCGAAAACATCGCCCTCGCGGCGCAGGCACTCGGACTGGGCTCCTGCATCATCGGTCTGACGCAAGCCGCCTTCGCCGGATCATCCCGCGATATCATCGGCCGGATGATCGAAATGCCGGACACCCACGACTTCGCCATCTCCATCGCCATCGGCCACCCCGCCATGGGAAAAGACCCCCACGAAGCCCTCCCCGGCCGCCTGGTCACAATCAAATAATTTGTTCGTTTACCACTTCTCAATCACCAGGATATGCCTGTCCTTCCTGGACTTGCCCGCCTCTTCCTTGAGCCGGATGCGGCCGTAGCCGCGCAGGGAGATAACATCGCCGATCGCCAGCAGACGGTCGGGGCGGGTTTCCGGGCGCCAGTTGAGCTGGACCTGGCCAGCGCGGATCCATTCGGCCATGTCGTTCCGCGAGACGTTGAAACCGGCAGCGGCGATTTTGTCAAAACGCATCGAGGCGGCGGTGATCCGGACCAGATTCTCTTCGCGCGACGGGGCGGCAAGACCAGCCAATGGTATTCGTTCGATTGTGACCGAGCGCGAACCGACGGAGCTGAGCTCGAGCTGGATCAGGGGCACGATCGTAGCCAGGACCAGGGCGATCGCCTGGCCATCGTCGACCAGGATGTCGCCGATCTGGTCGCGCCGGATCCCCAGGCCGAGCAGGCTGCCGAGGTAATCGCGATGGCCGAGCGGGGCGTCCGAGCGGCCGCCCAGGCCGCGATGCACCGCCGATTTGATCCGCAGAGCCGTCATGAAGGTTTCTGCTTCAATCTCAGCAGCAGTCCATCCCGAGGGTAAAAACACGCACAGGCACCGTTCAGCGCCCTCATAGCCACCCAGCAGGACATGGGCGATCTTGCGCGCACGCAGAAAAGCTCCCGCATCGGCTTGTTCAGCCGGGGTGAGAAAACCGGTGTGGGTCGGATAATCGTGCTGATCTGCCTGCCGGGCCAGGTCCTCAAGGCGATTCAGGGCCAGTTTATCAGGATTCACGTGTCATCTCCGCGGCAGACCTCACACAACTTCGCCTGGGTAAAAGCCACCAGATCAGTCGGAGCCAGCAGCATCTGGCAGCCACGCACGCCGGCGCTGACCGCCACGACCGGCTCGGCCAGCACGGCTGACTCGACAAAGGTCGGAAATTTCTTTTTCATGCCCACGGGCGAGCAGCCGCCACGGATGTATCCGGTCACAGCCAGCAGGTCTTTGGTCGGGATCAGCTCGACGCGCTTGTCGCCACTGGCCTGGGCCAGCTTTTTGAGGTCAATCTCGCGGTCGACCGGGATGATGCAGACCAGATAGCCCGTCTTGTCACCGCGCGCGACGAGCGTTTTATAGACCTGCCCGGCAGGCAGGCCGACTTCTGCAGCGACCGTGACACCGGACAGGTCATGTTCATCAACAGGATACGTTTTCAGTTCGTAGGCGATGCCGGCCTGGGTCAAAAGGCGCATCGCATTGGTCTTCTGGATTTTCATGCCTATCAGTATAGCGGTTTATTTCACACCTTTGAAGCATTTTTCCAGATGGAGTTCATCAACATCCGGGCGGGTCAGCAGGCCGGCGACAACCAAAGCCAGGGCTGAGAGCGGCACCGCAATGACGACGGCGTCGACCATGGCCAGCTTGGCCAGAGCGGTGTCAGCAAACAGGTGCGGCTTGCCAAACACCAGTTGGCAGAGGCCGATCGTGGCGGCGTTTTTACCATGGACAAAGAACAACCAGAACGAGCTCGACAACGAACCGGTCAGGACACTGATCACGGCAGCTTTGCGGGACAGGCGGCGGACAAAGAGAGCACCGATGTAGACGGGCAGGAAGGCCGCAGCGCAGATGCCAAAGAACACGGCTGTGGCCTGGGCGATCAGGCCGATGTCCAGATGCAGCTGGTTGCCGATGTAGGCCAACAGCGCGCTGGCCAGGATCGAAATCACAACACCGATCCGGGTGATCGTCAGGGTGTGGCCTTTGATGCCGAGGCTTTTTTCAAACAGATCGCGGCCGATCGAGGTACCGACGACATGGTACTGCGAGCTCAGCGTCGACATCGCGGCTGACATCAGGGTCAGCATGAAAACGGTGTTGAACCAGCTTGGCAGGTAGGTTTTCAGGAACAGCGGGATGATGTTGTCGATCACGCCGCCTGCTGCGGCGACGGAGGTCAGCCCGAGGTCACGGACGAAAAAGACATTCGACAGGGATCCAACCACGTAGGCGACGCCGGCCATCATCAGGATGAAAACACCGCCCGAGGCGACGGCCCGGTTCAGTTCGCGGTTGCTTTTGACCGTCATGAAGCGCACGACCAGCTGCGGCTGGGCCAGCACGCCGATGCCGACACCCATGACGACCGAGGTCACGACCGTCCACCAGTAGGGCGAGTTGAAAACCGGCATCGAGGTCCAGCCGGCAAAGCCATTGGCTGAAACCTTGGTCGTCTGTTCCTGGACCACCGGGTCGTTCATCAGGTTGGTCAGGGCCAGATGCGCGTTCGTGACGCCACCGAGCTTGCTGTAGACAAAAACCAGCAAAAACAGCATGCCGGCGAACATGATCGATCCCTGGAAGGCATCGGTGTACATGACGCCTTTCATACCACCCATCGCCACATAGAGGGCAATGATCATGGTGAAAAAGAACAAGGTGACATTGAAGTCGATGTTGAACTGAGTCGCCAGATAGCCGACGCCGCCCTTGAGGACCGCTGCGGCGTACAGGGGCATGAAAACCAGGATCACCGCCGCGGAAAAGCCCTGGATGAACTTGGACTTGAACCGGACGCCCAGAAGTTCCGGAAAGGTATGGGCGTCGAGGTTATGGCCCATCTGGCGCGTCCGCTTGCCAAAAACCAGGAACGCGATAAACACGCCAACAAAAATATTGAGGAAGGTCAGCCACAAGAGCGACATGCCAAACAGTCCGGCATTGCCGCCAAAACCGACAATCGCTGAAGTGCTGATAAAGGTCGCACCATAGGACAAGGCCATGACCATCGGATGGATCTGGCGCCCGGCCAGCATGTAATCCTTGGTGCTCTTGGTGCCCCGATAGGCATAAACACTCAGTGAAGCGAGGATGAAGAGGTAGATGACTGTGGCGATGATCGTCAGTGGCATGATGAACTCCTGAAAGTGATTCAATTAAACGCCGTCAAAACATTTGGCGATGTGCGATTCGCTGACATCCGGCCGAGTCGTGGCTGCGGCAATGACCAGAGCCAGGATCGACAGTGGCACTGCGATGATCACGGCATCGACCTGGGCCAGCTTGGCCAGTCCAGTTTCTGCCAGCAAATGAGGTTTGCCAAAGACGAGCTGACACAGGCCGATCGTGGCAGCATTTTTAGCGTGGATGAAGAAGATCCAGATGAAGCTGGCAATCGTTCCCGTCAAGATGCTTGTGATCGCCGCCTTGCGCGACAATTTTTTCAGGTAGAGGGCACCGACGTAGGCTGGCAGGAAAGCTGCGGCACAGATGCCGAAGAAAATCGAGGTTGCCTGGGCGATCAGTCCGATGTCCGTTTTCATCTGGTTGCCGATGTAGGCAAAAAAGGCGCTGACCAGGATCGAAACCACGACCCCGAGACGGGTGACGAGAAGCGAGTTCGCCTTGATGCCGAGGCTTTTTTCGAACAGGTCGCGGCCGATCGAGGTTCCGACCACATGGTACTGCGAGCTCAGAGTGGACATGGCAGCCGACATCAGTGTCAGCATGAAAATGGTGTTGAACCAACCCGGCAGATAGTTTTTCAGGAAAAGCGGAATGATGTTGTCGATCACACCTCCCGCAGCGGCCATCGCCGTTTTACCGTCTGTTTGGAAAAACAACACGTTAGACAGCGCGCCAACGACAAAGGCGACGCCCGTCATCATCAGGATGAAGACACCGCCCGAGGCGACGGCCCGGTTGAGTTCACGATTGCTTTTGACAGTCATGAAGCGGACGACCAGCTGCGGCTGGGCCAGCACGCCGATACCGACGCCCATGACGACCGAGGTGACGACCGCCCACCAGTAAGGTGAATTGAACGTTGGCATCGAGGTCCAGCCGGCAAAGCCATTCGCCGTCAGCTTGGCCGTCTGCTCCTGGATCGCAGATTCATTCATCAGGTTGGTCAGGGCGAGGTGCGCGTTGGTAACCCCACCCAGCTTGGCATAGACGAAGATTAAGAGAAACAGCATGCCGCCAAACATGATCGAACCCTGGAAAGCATCGGTGTACATGACGCCTTTCATACCACCCATCGCGACATAGAGAGCGATGATCATGGTGAAAAAGAACAGCGTCACATTGAAATCAATGTTGAACTGGGTGGCCAGAAAGCCGACTCCGCCTTTGAGGACCGCTGCCGCATAGAATGGCATGAACAGGAACACAACAGCGGCGGAAAATCCCTGGATGAACTTGGACTGGAAACGCACGCCCAAAAGTTCCGGGAAGGTGTGGGCATCGAGGTTGTGGCCCATTTTGCGTGTCCGTTTGCCAAAGAGCAGAAACGCGATAAACACGCCAACAAAAATATTGAGGAAGGTCAGCCACAAGAGCGACATCCCGAACAGTCCGGCGTTGCCGCCAAAGCCGACGATCGCCGAGGTGCTGATGAAGGTCGCACCATAGGACAGGGCCATGACCATCGGATGGATCTGGCGCCCGGCCAGCATGTAGTCACCGGCTGTCTTGGTGCTGCGGTAGGCCATCAGGCTCAGATAGGCGAGGATAAACAGGTACAGGACTGAGGCAACAATCGGGAACAGCATGTCCTTTTCCTCCGGGATGCTTCTTTTACAGGTTCTCTTCGACCTTCTTTTCTTCTTCTTCCCAGCTGGCTTCTTCCGAAACTTGTTCAGGCTCTTTGTCCAGGCCTCGGTTCCAATTGGCAACGCCGTAGATGACACAAGCAGCTGCACTCAGCACACACAGAAGGTAAACGCTCCAGATCCAGAAATCAGGAATACCCAAAACCATAGTGACTCCGCCTTTCTCTTGATGCTTTGAACGTCAAAGCGACTCTTTTACCATCGTAGCGAATGCCCACAATCCCTGCAACGTGACAGAGCCCGTCGGCAAAAAAAGCGTATTTTCAGCAATATTTATGATCATTTTTGCAAATATTGAGTGGAACCCTGTCAGAACAAGCATCAAATTCATGCGTTTGTTACCATGCCAGCGAGCTGATTCCCGTAAAATGAAGCTATCTCCATAATTTCGACATATCCTGTCGGTATGGTTGGTTTAGAAATAATATCAAGGAGCAGTCCATGCAACAGCACCATACTCTGAAAATATCTGGCATGACCTGTGCCTCCTGTTCCGCCCGAGTCGAGAAGGTCTCCAGCCGCTTACCCGGTGTGAGCGAGGCCAATGTCAATTTGGCGACTGAGAAGCTCAGCATCACGTTCGATGATAGCCAGCTCAGCCTCGATAAGGTCCAGGAAGCGATCGCCAAAGCCGGTTACCAGGCAGCACCGGAAGTGACCGCCAAGGAAGTGACTGTCCCAATCGCCGGCATGACCTGCGCCGCCTGCTCGGCGCGGATCGAAAAGCAAGTCGGCAAGCTGGAAGGCGTTTCGCTGGCCACGGTCAACTTCGCCACGGAAAAGGGCGTGTTCACCTACGATCCGGAAAAAATCCGTCTGTCCCAGATCAAGGCGGCAATCCAGAAGGCGGGGTACACGCCGCTGGAGATCGAGACGGCCCAGGCGGTCGATGAAGACCAGGCCAGAAAAGACCGCGCCATCCGTGTCCTCTGGACGAAATTCATCGTTTCCGCTGCTTTCTCCATACCTTTGCTCTACCTGGCGATGGGCCACATGCTCTCCTGGTGGAAAGCACCTATTCCGGCCTTCCTCGATCCGATGCGCTATCCGCTCAATTTTGCCATCGCCCAGATCATCCTGACCTTGCCGATCGTGGTCGCTGGTTACCGTTTCTACACGGTTGGCTTCAAAAACATCTGGCATCGTTCGCCCAATATGGACTCGCTGATCGCCATGGGCACTTCGGCTGCAATCCTCTACAGCCTGTATTCGACTTGGGAAATCATCGCTGGAAATTTCATGGCGGCCGAACATCTCTATTTCGAGACGGCGGGTGTCATCATCACCCTGATTTTGCTCGGCAAAACGCTCGAAGCCATTTCCAAAGGCAAAACGTCGGAAGCGATCAAAAAGCTGATGGGCCTGCGGCCCAAAACGGCGCGTGTGGTCCAAGAGGGCAAGGAAATCGAAATTCCGGTCGATGAAGTCGAGGTGGGTGATATTCTGCTCGTCAAGCCTGGCGAGAAAATCCCGGTCGATGGTGAAATCACCAGCGGCCTGACGGCCATTGACGAAGCGATGTTGACCGGCGAGAGCATTCCGGTCGAGAAAGCTGTCGGTGATCCGGTCTACACAGCCAGTATCAATGGAAATGGTGCGATCCAGTTCCGGGCTACCAAGGTTGGCAAGGACACAGCCCTGGCCCAGATCATCAAACTGGTTGAAGACGCCCAGAGCAGCAAGGCGCCGATCGCCCAGCTGGCTGACATCGTCTCCGGCTATTTCGTACCGATTGTCTTTGCGATTGCGGTCCTGGCCGCAGCGGCCTGGCTGATCGCCGGCCAGACGCTGGTCTTTGCACTTTCGATCCTGATCGCCGTCCTGGTCATTGCTTGTCCCTGTGCCCTCGGCCTGGCCACGCCGACCGCGATCATGGTCGGCACCGGCAAAGGTGCCGAAAACGGCATTCTGATCAAAAGCGGTGAGGCGCTCGAGATCACGCACAAGGTCAAGATGATCATTTTCGACAAGACGGGTACGATCACGGAGGGCCGCCCTTCGGTTACCGACATCCTGCCTGCCGCCTCTGGCTTCACGGCTGACGAGCTGCTCGCCCTCGCTGCCGCTGCCGAAAAGGGGTCGGAGCATCCGCTTGGTGAAGCGATCGTGCGCGGTGCCGAGGAGCGGTCCCTCACACTTGCTGAGGCGACTGATTTCCAGGCGATCCCCGGTCACGGTATCTCGGTTGTCATCGCCGGTCGCCAGGTCTTGCTGGGTAATTCGCGCCTGATGGCGCGCGAGAAAATCAACCTTCCTGCCGATGCCTCCGGCCACACAGACGCTGATCGACTCGCGGGCGCGGGCAAGACGCCGATGTTCATCGCGGTTGATGGCCAGTACGCTGGCATCATCGCGGTTGCGGACACGGTCAAGCCGTCCAGTGCCAAGGCAATCGCCCAGCTGCACAAGATGGGCATCCAGGTCGCCATGATCACGGGTGACAACCGCAAAACGGCCCAGGCCATTGCGTCCCAGGTCGGAATCGACCGGGTCCTGGCGGAAGTTCTGCCAGCTGACAAGGCCAATGAAGTGAAAAAGCTCCAGGCTGAGGGCCACGTTGTGGCGATGGTCGGCGATGGCATCAATGACGCGCCTGCCCTGGCTCAGGCTGATGTCGGCATCGCCATCGGGTCTGGCACAGATGTGGCCATGGCCTCGGCTGACATCGTCCTGATGCGCTCCGACCTGCTCGAAGTCGCCACCGCGATCCAACTCTCGCGCAGCACGATCCGCAACATCAAGCAGAACCTGTTCTGGGCCTTCGGCTACAACGTCCTCGGCATCCCAGTCGCCGCCGGTCTCCTCTACGCCTTCGGCGGCCCGACCCTGAACCCGATCATCGCCGCCGCCGCCATGTCGATGTCCTCCGTCTCCGTCCTGACCAACGCCCTGCGGTTAAAGGCCTTCAAAGCGTATCGCTGAGGCCGGCCGGCCAACACACCCTTGATGGTCACTGGGGCTTTCTCCCGAGCATTCCATTGATGATCTTGAAAAGCGAATGAAACCAGTCCAATCCCTGATCGATCCCAGGATCCGATGCTACGGGTTCGGCTGGTTTTATTTGTATTTTTTCATGGATTTGCGCGCCGTAACCTATGTTAGTAATAACCTAGGTTACTTTTAACATAGGTTACAGAGTGAAAAATTTGAAATTTTATACACCAACATCCGCCCGGGTGGGCCGATATCCAGACCCTGCATCCACCTCATTAAAATGGCAGGACTACGAACACTTTCCTTCGATTCAGGTATACTGGACTTATGATTCTTTCATTCGTAAAACAGAAGCTTCCTGTCGAGCTGGCGGCCCGCAATGAGCCGCAGCTTTATTATGTCAGCCTGGTCCCAGTTCATGAGAGTGTGCATCCTCGGGTGATGCACCGGCATGAGGATTTTCTGGAGATCATCCTGATCCGTGAAGGGGCTGGCACTTTTTCGATCGATGGCAGGGATGTCGCGGTCAGGTCCGGCGATCTGGTCATTTACAACAGCACCATCATCCACGATGAGCGGACAGGTCCGGACAAACCGTTGTCCTGGTTCTGCGTTGCCTTGAAAAATGTCCAGTGGCCAGGACTGCGGCCAAATTGCCTGATTCGCGACGGTGTTTCGCCAGTTTATCCCAGTGGCGAGCTTTTTGCTGCATTCAATCATCTCTGCGAGGTGATGTTTGACCAACTGGTCGAGGAACGCCCTGGTCATGCAGTCGCAACCCATCATCTGGCCCAGGCCCTGCTGGCCATGACCCGGCAAGTCATCCTGCAAGCCGAAGGCCACGGTTATGAAGGCAGCGAAAGCGAGCCCCTGGCCCATCGTGTGATCACTTATCTCGACAATCATTTCACTGAAGCGATTTCCCTCGAGCAACTGGCAGGCTTGTTCAAGGTCAGCACGTATTATCTGGCCCATGTTTTTAAAGATCGCTTTGGCTATTCTCCGCTGCAGTATGTGTCGCGCCATCGCATCGGCGAAGCCCAGTCCCTCCTGATCTCGACCGACCTGTCCATCACCGAAATCGCCAGCCGCGTGGGTTACGACAGCCCCAGCCATTTCAACCGCCAGTTCAGCAAATATGTCGGCATGCCTCCGCGCCGCTATAAAATCAACTACTTCAAGCGCTTCCCTGAACGACAGAGCAAGAATGAGCAATAATTCCAAAAATACTTGAGATAAATCCAGTTTTTTCAGACCGTTCAGGTGTTGGGAAAAGCAAGATCCGGCAAGAATATTTCATCTTTGCAGCCTATAATCAGAGACAGATACAGGTGCCTCCGACATCGAGATGTCAGGCGGCAACACAATGTCTTTGATAATCAAGGAGGATTTGCGCATGAAGAAAATCAAGATCGGTTCTGTTGGTCTGGGCCGCCTCGGCTATGAGCACGCGTCTAACATCGCTACTAAAATCCCGCAATGCGAACTAGCGGCCATCTGTGACGTCGATGCCAGCCGCGTCGCCCAGGTCGCCGATGAACTCGACGTTGAATTCCGCTATACAGACTTCGAGGAGATGTGCAAAAATCCCGAGCTCGATGCGATCGTCATCGTCTCACCGTCCTCCCTGCATCCAGAACAGATCCGAATTGCCCTCGAGAACGGCAAACATGTCTTCTCGGAAAAGCCGCTCGGCACCGATGTCGCCCAGTGCCAGCTTGCCGAAAAAGCAGTTGAAGCCTATCAGGACCAGGTGTTCATGCTCGGTTTCATGCGCCGCTTCGATCCGTCCTATCTCGATGCCAAAGCCCGCATCGACCGCGGTGAAATCGGCCGCGTGATCATGGTCCGCAGCTACACTGTCGATCCCATCGCCACGATCGAAGGCACCCTCAAATTCGCCAAATGGAGCGGCGGCCAATTCCTCGACATGTGCGTCCACGACATCGACCTCGTCCGCTGGTTTACCAAGACAGAACCGAAAAACGTCTGGGGCATCGGCGGCTGCTTCGAATTCGAGCAGTACCGTGAGTGGAATGACGGCGACAACGTGGCCGTCATGATGCAAAACGAAGACGAAGCGATGTCTTTCCTCTATGCCGGCCGCGCCGCAGCCCACGGCAGCCATGTCGAGACCGAGATCATCGGTACCCGCGGCTCACTGCGCATTGCCAATACCCCGGCCAAGAACCTGCTCGAAGTCCTCGACACACACGGCGTCCGCCGCGAATGCTACACCGACTTCCTCACCCGCTGGCACGAAGCCTACATCAACGAAATCACCGAATTCTGCAATTGCATCCTCGAAAACAGGAAACCCGAAGTCACCGTCTACGATGGCACCGCCGTTTCCCGCATCGCCTACCGCTGCAAAGAATCCTTCGAAACCGGCAAAATGCTGGATATGGCAGGCGCCTGAAAAGGTCCGTCTCCAGAGCCATTCTTCCAACCTGGCACTCTGGCTCTGCCTTCAAATGAAATCGCCCTGGCACTGTGATCAGTCTGGCTTGGCCAGCAATGCTTGCAGCTTGCCGGGTTTTTTCATGGCCTGGTAGAACTCGAGGAAGTCCTCTTCCGGCAAAGGGCGACTGAACAGATCCCGATGTTTGAGCCGCAGAGGGCACTGGCCTGGCAATCGATTCTTGACTTTTACTGGAATCGCGTCTTCAGCCAGGTCAGCACCAGGCTGGTCCAGACCTGGACTGGCGGGTTGATCTGTTCCGGACTGACGGCTGTCCGTTCGTCAGCCAGAGCCAGGCCGTGGCGGCCCTGGGAAAAGACGTGGAATTCGAACGGAATGTCCGCCTTTTTCAGGGCAGCGGCCAATTCCAGGGAATTTTCCAGCGGCACCAGTTCATCATCAGCCGTGTGCCAGATGAAGGTCGGCGGTGTATCCGGGCTGACGTGGCGCACCGGATTGATCTGGTCTTTTTCAGCAACGGACGGCTCCTTATGGCCAAAAGCGGCAATCTCGCAGAGCCTCAGGAAATCGGCCAGCGGATTGTCCGGAATGCGGTCGTGGATCTCCGCGGTCAGGACGTAGTCGATCATCGGGTAGCCAAGAACCAGAGCATCCGGCCGGAAATCCTGCGCCGGACCGCCCAGTTTTTCCAGCAGGAACCGGCTGTTCCACTGGGTGCCAATGCTCGCCGCCAGATGGCCGCCGGCGGAAAAACCACAGACCGCAATCCGCTCCGGATCGACCAGCCACTGGTCCGCCTGATTGCGAACCAAGCGCAGGGCTGCGGCCACATCGAGCAAGGGCTGAGGGAAAATGGATGGAAAGGTATTTTGCTCCGGTGGCTGGGATGGGTCCTGTGGATAGCTTTGGAAAAACACTGCATAGCGCAGGACAAAGGCATGATAGCCCTGGGCCGCGAAAAACAGGGCGATCGGTTCAGCCTCCCGGTCGGACGTGCCCAGATAGCCACCGCCCGGCAAGATCAGGACCGCGGGCCGTCGCGCCCCCGTCTTGAAATCGGGCGAATCATCGAGCAAATAGGTGGTCAAGGTCACATCTGGCCTGTCCGGCCAAACCTGGATGGTTTTACTGTGCATGGTGCCGTACCTCCGGCTGGGATTTGTGCCTCTTTTGGCATGTGTACGTTGTGCGCGAAAAAAGTCAGGCACATACGCCTCCCATTTTAACACTTTGCAGGCCGTTCCCGTGTCAGCTGGCCGCGTAGAGTGGCCCCGCTGGCGGAATATTCCGCGCTGGTATCCAAGCTTAGAGCGAGGGCCGACACATCCCGATTCCCCCTGAATCCCGCCGACATCGCGCAAAAGCCGCCGCAAATCGGGATTTGCGACGGCTTGGCATGAAGGAGATTTCTATTTGCCGGCCGGTGGGGGGATCCGGCGTCTAATGGGATCAAAGGTGAGTATTGGGGAGTCCGGGTGCGTCTCAGGTATTTTTTGAAGCAGCTCAGTTGAAGTTGTACTTGGTGACGATCGGGGTGCGGCCGGTGGTCTGGTCGTTGAAGTATTCGTAGAGGCAGATGCCGAGGAAGGAGCCCTGAATGTTCTTGACGTTGGTGTAGCCGAAGCCCTTGAGAGCCATGTAGGCATTGTAGCTGCGGGCGCTGGAGCGGCAGTGGACGTAAACCGGCACGTCGCGCGGGATTTCACTGACACGGTCGCGCAATTGGCTCAGGGGAATGTTGACGGCATTGTTCAGGTGGCCATGGCGGAATTCGCCGGGTTCACGGACGTCGACAATGAACGCGCCGCTTTCGACCAGGGCACGGACATCTGAGACTTTGACTTCTGCCAGATCACCGTTGAGGTTATTGATCGCGACCAGGGCAGCGATGTTGACGACGTCGCGTCCGGTGCCAAAGGGCGGGGCATAGCAAAGCTCGAGTTCCTTGAGATCCTCAACCGTTCCGCCCATGGTGACGAGGGTGGCGATCACATCGACGCGTTTGTCGACGTTGCCTTTGCCGGCAGCCTGGGCGCCCAGGATGCGTCCGGTCGGGACTTCGTAGACGAGCTTGAAGTGCATGACATTGACGTCGGGCATCAGGCCGACTTTGTCACCGGGCATGACATAGACCGAGTCGACCGGGATCCCGGCGCGCTCGGCGGCTTTGACGGTCAGGCCGGTGGAAGCGAAATTCATGTCGAAAACTTCGACGACAGACGAACCGATCACGCCCTTGTTCTGGTGCGGCTTGCCGTACATGTGGTCGGCTGCGGCGCGGGCCTGGCGGATGGCCGGGCCGGCGAGAGCAAGGCGGGTCGGGGTGTGAAGCAGGCGGTGGAAGACTTCGATCGCATCACCGACGGCGTAGATGTCCGGATCACTCGTGACATAATTGTGGTCGACCTTGATGCCACCGGTCTTGCCGATCTCAAGGCCAGCTGCAACAGCCAAGCTGGTCTCCGGGCGGACACCGATGGCCATGACGACGGCCTGGGCCGGGATCTGCTTGCCGGAAGCCAGTTCGATCGCTTCGGGCAGGACTTTGGCGATGCCATCGCCGACAATCAGATTGACACCATGATCAACGAGGGTTTTGTGCACCATCTGGACCATATCATAGTCAAACGGCGCCAAGACCTGATCAGCCGCTTCGACGAGGGTGATGTTGTAGCCGACTTTGCGCAGGTTCTCCGCCACTTCAAGGCCGATGAAGCCACCACCGATGACGACAACGTCACTGATGTTGTTCTTGCGGTTGTTATCATCGCTGATCGAGTCCTTTTTCAAAAATTTGTTCAGCTTGTCGATGTCGACCACGTTGCGGACCATGAAGACATTTTCATTGCGGGCGCCTTCGATGTTGGGCACGATCGGGTTAGCCCCGGGCGAGAGCACGAGCTTGTCGTAGGTTTCGTCATAGGTCTCACCGGTCTGGACATTTTTGACCGTGACAGACTTGGCCTGTCGATTGATCGCGACGACCTCATTGTTGACTCGGGCGTCGATGTTGTATTTGACTTTGAAGGTTTCGGGATCAACGAGCACCAGCCAATCCGCTTCCGGAACAATGCCACTCAGGTGATAGGGCAGTGAGCAGTTGGAAAAGGAAACATGGGGGCCCTTTTCAAACATGATGATCTGGGCCGACTCATCGAGCCGACGGACGCGGGCTGCTGCGGATGCGCCACCGGCGACACCGCCGACGATCAGGACTTTCTTGCTCATGGATTGATACCTCCTACGTATTAGGCAAACAGACTTTAAACGTGTGCGAAGCTTCGTAAACGTTAGCAACTGTAGCACAAGTGCGGTTAGATCTTGTGTAACTGCAGTCACACAGGTATGAATTTTTATCTGGACAAGCATCTGTCCAAGCATTTTCAAGGACATAGATTGCCGTTACTAACAATTGTACAACTATTTTCAATTTTGGGCATTTGGCATCTGTTCTGTAATTGTCTCACGGACTCTTCTGTCAGGATGTTGGATGATCAGCGCTATGGATTGTACAAAATGCGTCAGCAAGGGGTGCCGCAAGAGCATCCCTTGCCAGGATCAAAAATCAGGCTACTTGGCAGACTACCAGGGCGATGAGATTCGCTCCATTACAGTCGCGGCTTCCAGCCTGGTTGACAATGGCCGGGCCGGCAGCTTGTCGCGCCTGCAGGAAATCATTGCCTATATGCAAGGCATGGGGTATCGCTCAATCGGCGTTGCGTATTGTTATGGTATGGAAAAAGACGCGACCCTGTTACGCGAACAGCTCACCGCTGCCGGTTTTATCGTTCATATGGTGTCCTGCACCGTCGACCGCGTGCTCGAAACCGAAGTTGACCTCAACAAATCCAAACCGGTGGTCTCCTGCAATCCGCTCGGACAGGCGGCCCAGCTCAATCGGCTCGGTGTCGAGTTTACCTTGCTGATGGGGCTTTGCCTCGGCCATGACATTTTGCTGCAGAAAAACCTGGCGATGGATTTTACGACATTCGTGGTCAAGGACCGTGTCTACAAGCACAATCCGATCCAAGCTCTGTACGAGCCAAGCGATCTTGGCGGCATTTAACAGCAGTTGCTGTTGACCAGTAAGGCTGCTGGACTCAGGGTCGTTTTTGCCGGAATCGGTTGATCAGGCTCAGGATCAAGATCGGTGAGAACTCCAAGACCAGAAAAATTGCAAAGAAAGAGAAAAAGGCTGCTGGTCGATCGCCAAACAAGGCTTCGCCAGACAAAACGATGGTGAGGATTTTGGGCAGGAATCCGGCCAGGGAACTCAGAAGGAATGTCGGAAATGGAATACCGGCGGCCCCGAGGAACATATTGGTCAGGTCAGCCGGCGGAGGCAGGAAACGGAAAATCACACAGCTGGCTACGGGATTTTTCTGAGTCAGCTGCAGCATCCAGCGGGAAAATCGGTACCTTTCAAGCCGGGGCACAATCTGCTCCACGCCCCATTTCCTGCCCCAGAAGTAGCCGATCGCCATTTCCAGGATGAGTCCTGCGATCGAAACCAGTACCGCCCAGACGGGTGGAAACAGTAAGCTGGCGGTTAAATACAGGGCATTGAGCGGGATGATCACCAGGACTGTTTTCAATGCATAGAGAAAGATCAGGGAAGCAACTGCCAGCCAGGGCGTATGCGGGATGAAATTCTGCAAGTCCTGCCAGGGGATGCGCGCGACTTCCCAGAACAGGTAGATGGCCACGAGAGCTACCGGGATAACGGCAAGCCGTCGCGGCCAGGTCAGCTGGCGCCAGCGGTCACGGATAGGATGGTCGGCTGCAGGTTTTGTCATCAGGTGTGCTTTCTGTGTTTTTAATCAGTATCCCACGGCATGAGGGCTGCGCCTAGACCAGAAGCGGTCGAGCAGGACAAATATTTTTCTTCGTACAATTCTCTCACTTTTTCATCACAATTATTCCGTATCCTGAACATACAGGCACTGCTCAGTGCCAGACAACGCACCCTTACCGGTGCCAGAAAGAAAGGTGAATCCACATGAAATCGAAAAAAATGCTGGTCGTCCTGACCATCGTCACAACCATCCTCGTCGCCTTCGCCAGTGTTTCCTTTGCTGCCTCCATCTATGGCTCCCCAGCTGAGATCATCGCCGGGCTGACTGGCAAAACGACAGACGAAGTCTATGCTGCGCGCGAAGCAGGCGAGAGCTTTGGTGAACAAGCTGCAGACGCAGGAAAACTCGAAGCGTTCCAGGATGAGCGCCTGGCCCTGATGCAGGATCGCCTCGCCCAGCTGGTCGAAGACGGTCGCCTGACCCAGGTGGAAGCCGATGCTCGCCTGGCCCAGATCAAAGAAGCAATCGAATCCTGTGACGGCACCGGCGCAAACGCTGGCAGCGGCTTGGGTGGATTGATGGGCGGCCGTGGTGGCCGCGGTGGCATGGGCGGTCAGGGCATCTGCGGCGGCACGCCGGCCCAGGATGGCACCGGCAGCCAGTTTGGCGGTCGTGGCGGTCGTGGCGGCATGGGTGGCTGGGCCCAGGGTGCATCCCAGGCTTGAGTCAACCCTTTTTAACCAGGCAGTGTGGGCAGGTGAGGCCTCGTATTTCAGGCCCGCCTGAGCACCACGGCCTGATAGGGAACAAGCGTGACTTGGCCAGGCTGGCGGTCGATGGCTGCTGAATTATTCAACACGATCGTGTCGTAACGGTCATCGATTGCCAAGGTTGCTGGCTGGTTCTGGAAGTTGAGTGCGACCAGGATCGAATCCTGTTCCCAGTTGCGGGTGAAGGCGATGATGTGCTCGTCCTCTGTTTCAACCGGAACAAAGTCGCCCTCGACCAGGCAGTCCCTGGTGGCCGGATCCTTGCGCAACTGGATCAACTTTTTGTAAAAGGCCCGGATGGATGATGCGTCGTTCATCTGGGCTTTTGCGTTGATTTCGGTGTGGTTCGGATTGATTTTGAGCCACGGTTGGCCGGTCGTGAAACCGGCTTTTTTACTGTCGTCCCAGGGGAACGGGGTCCGGGCATGGTCGCGGCTACGGGCAAACATCGCTTGCATGGCCTCGGCCTCGGTCAGCCCGGCCGCCAGGGCGCGCGCGTATTTGTCGTGCGTGGACAGGTCGTTGTAGTCGTCGATCGACGCCATCGGGCAATTAGTCATGCCCAGTTCTTCACCCTGGTAGATGTAGGGGGTGCCGCGTGCCAAGAGGACGAGGCACGCCAGCATCGTTGCGCTTTCGTAGCCTATGTCCTGGGCTGGAATGTATTTGTTGAGCGAACGCGGCTGATCGTGGTTTTCCAGGTAGTTAGCGCTCCAGCCAGTCTTTTGGGTCTCAGCCATCAGGGCATAGAAAGCGGCACGGAAATCAGGCACCGTCCAGCCGCTGCCAACATGCCAGACATCATCGCGAATATCGATGTCAGCGATCGAGAAATCGAAGATCATCGAGAAAAAGCCGTCTTCACCGACGTATTTCGGCAGATCCTCGAATGGCACGCCGGGCGCTTCCGCGACCGTCAGGCTCTGGTGCGGCTTAAAGGTGCGCTCTTTGAGCTCGGTCAGGAAGGTTTCGATCCCAGGCTGGTTGAGGCTGGCTTTCTGGATCAGGGCCATGCCATCTGGCTGGTCTGGTTCGAGCATCGGGAAATCCAGGTTTTTCTTGATGAAGGTGATTGCATCCACCCGGAACCCGGCGATGCCTTTGTCGAGCCACCAATTGACCATTGCGTAGAGTTTTTCCCGGACGACCGGATTTTCCCAGTTCAGGTCCGGTTGTTCTTTGCCAAAAACGTGCAGATAATACAGACCCGTGTCGCGGATCGGTTCCCAAGCATTGCCGCCAAACAGCGAGCGCCAATTGGTTGGCGGACCGCCGTCCTTGCCTTCGCGGATGTAGTAGTACTGGCCGTATTCGCCAGTTGGATCGGCCCAGGCTTTCCTGAACCATTCATGCTCGTGCGAGGTGTGGTTGATGACCAGATCGAGGATGATCTTGATCCCGCGGGCTTCGGCCGCCTGGATCAGCTCGAGAGCGTCCTCGTCCGTGCCGAACTGCGGATCGACGTGGAAATAATCCGAGATATCATAGCCATTATCAAACATGGGCGACTGGTAGAATGGGCAAATCCAGAGGATATCGACCCCCAGATCCGAAAGATACGGCAACTTCTCGATGATGCCGCGCAAATCCCCGATCCCATCCCCATTCGAATCATAGAAACTCTTCGGATAGATCTGATAAACAATCTTATCCTTCCACCAAAGTCCCGTCATACGCCACAAACCTCCAGATCAGCTGCTGCCAGCTATTTCGAGCTGTTTGCCGAATTTGGGACGGCGTCCCAAATTCGGCAACACTGTCATTATATGCTGATTTCCCCGGGCTGGCGTGTCTATTGTAGTCAGGTTGGTGTCATTTGTTCTTGCAGGTGGGGTCAAAGCAACCTCTACTCACCACTTCCCTTTGCTCATGTGACCAGCCAATTCAGCTTTGGAGCGCTGCTTGATCGTCCAGACTTCATTTTTCGCATCATTGAAAGCACGGACGCAGTTGGGATCGAGGTTCAGGGCGATGCCTTCTTCACACAGGGCGGCGATCCGGCTGGAGAGCTCGATGATCTCGGCGTCGCGAAAATCCCGTTCTGTTTCGGTCGCATGAGGTACACCGGTAGCAAACGGTACAAAATAATCCAAGCGTTATCCAAACCGGGGCCTGGCACCCCGTGAAAAGCCCTCACCCGCGAACGGATGAGGGCTTTCCCCAAAGAAGGTTGTCAGATGGATGTGTGAAGATGGGAATCGGGCTGGAGCCAGTAGCGCTGGTCCTGAGGGATCATTTCTGGCCGTAGTAGGCGTTGGCTCCGTGCTTTCTCAGGAAGTGCTTGTCGAGCAGGGTGCCAGGCATGGGGCTGGCCAGCTGGCCAGCGGCCAGAGACTCGGTCAGGAAGGCCATCTTGGCCAGGTTTTCGAGCACGACGGCGTTATGGACGGCATCAAACGCATCCTTGCCCCAGGTGAAGGGGCCATGGTTTCGCACCAGGACTGCCGGGATATGGTCGGGCTGACGCGCAGCGAAAGTCTCGACGATGACACGGCCGGTCTCCAGCTCATAGGCTCCACCGATTTCCGCATCGGTCATGCCCCGGGTACAGGGGATTTCGCCGTGGAAATAATCCGCGTGGGTCGTTCCGTAGGCTGGGATGCCACGCCCCGCCTGGGCAAAAACGGTGGCCCAGGTGGAGTGGGTGTGCACCACACCGCCGATGTTCGGGAACTGGCGGTACAGCTCGAGGTGCGTCGGTGTGTCGGACGACGGTTTCAGGCGACCTTCCACGACCGTGCCGTCCAGGGAAACGACGACCATATCATCAGCCGTCATGTCATCGTATTCGACTCCGGAAGGCTTGATCACCACCAGGCTGCTGTCCCGGTCGATCGCCGAAACATTACCCCAGGTGAAGGTGATCAGCTCGTATTTGGGCAGGAGCAGGTTGGCCGCAAAAACGGCCTGTTTCAGGGATTCGAGCATGGGGAAAGGTCCTCTTTTCCAGATTCAGCTTCAGCCCGGACGGGCCATGATTCTTACAGGATCGAACGGAACGGCACGTTCGGTTCGTCTGTGAAGGCATCTTCGAAGCCGCGGCGATAGTGGTACTGGATCTTGTCCTTGTCCTGGGGATAGGTGAACATGCCGCCGACATCCCAGATAAAGGGCTTGAATTCGTACTGCAGGACGTGTTTCTTGTAGTTGTAGAGCATCAGGATTTCCAGCGGGTCAGCCTTGAAGTTGGTCCAGACGTCGTAATGGAAAGGGATGACGACCTTGGTGTTCAGAGCTTCGGCCATGCGCAGGATGTCGATCGAGGTCATCTTGTCCTGGTTGCCAACCGGGTTTTCGCCGTAGGAGCCAAGAGCAACATCGATCTGGTGGTCCTTGCCGTGCTTGGCATAGTAGACGGAATAATGAGAATCGCCACTGTGGTAGATGTTGCCAGCCGGCGTCTTGATCAGGTAGTTGACGGCCTTCTCGTCCATATCGGTCGGGCAGATGCCGCGGATGTCCTGGTCAGCGGTGACCAGGCAGGTGCGGTCAAATGAGTCGAGGGCCACGATCTCGGTGTCCTTGACTTTGATCACATCGCCGGGTTTGACGACACGGCAGCGCTCAGCAGGTACACCATAGCTCAACCAGCGGTTGACACTCTCCTGAGGGCCGATGAACGGCACGTCCGCAGCGCAGTTTTTCATCACGGCTGCAGCGAAGAAGGGATCGATATGGTCGTTGTGGTAGTGGGTCGAGAGCACGGCATCGACGGTGGTGACGGCGAACGGATCATAGACGATCGGGGCGGCGCGCAGGTTCGGCTGGGTCAGGCGACCGCCGGTCATGTTGCGCATCTGGTGGAATTTCTCCATTTCCTTGGTTTTCTTGGAACGTTTGCCGTTACCAAACCAGAGGTCAATGGCGATGTTGGTGTTGTTTTCGGTCTTGACCCAGATGCCGGTGCAGCCGATCCACCACATTTTGAAGCTGCCGGGTTCGACTACTTCTGCATCGATCTCTTCATTGAGCCAGGTGCCCCATTCCGGGAATGCACCCAGGATCCATTTTTCGCGGTTCAGTTCATCAATTTTGCTCATAAAGCCTCCTAGTGGCGGTTTTCTGCCTGGGAAAGTTTATTGGATGGTTTGGTTTACAAAAAAGGGACGCAGGAATGCGGCATTGCTACTCAGCACAGCCTGCCAGTCGGGTTCGCCGACATGCCAGAACTCAGCGGTGAAGCGGTGGACGCCCATGTCCTGCAGTTTCGGCACCAGATGGCGAAAATCTGTGTGGCCAGTGCCGTAGGGGATCTCCCGGTAATGGCCGGGAATGGTTTCTTTCAAATGGGCCGCGCAGATATGGCCTCGGCCTGTGTCCAGATCGTCCGGTACAGACCGGCCATAGATCAACGATGCGTTGGTCAGGTTGCCAATGTCTGGATAGACTTGGAGATACGGTGAATCGATCGCGTCGACATAGGCCATGGCCTTGCCAACCGTATCCATGAAGGGCGTCTCCATCGTCTCAAAACCCAGGATAATCCCTTCCCTGCTGGCCAGATCAACACTCTGTTGCAAGCCCTCGGCAAACCAGGCACGGGTCTGGTCGGTCGACGGATCGTAATAAGTATCGTAGCCGGCCAGCTGGATAATCCGGATACCCAGGTCAGCAGCCAGATCAATGGCACGGGCCATGATTGCCAGACTTTCACGGCGAATGGCTTCATCCGGGCTTCCCAGCGGATATTTGCGGTGACCCGACAGGCACATGGTCTCGATCCGGACACCGGCCAAATCCATCTCCTGGCGCAATTGGCTCCGTTCGAGCGCCGGCCAGTCCAGGCGAGCCAGTTTTTCTGCTGTCTCATCGATGCTGATCTCGACAAAATCGTAACCTGCCTGGCGCGCGGCAGCGAGCTTGGCTGGCCAGGTCAGATGATTGGGCATGGCCTTTTCATACAGTCCCAGCTTGGCTGAGGCCAGAATCTTGACACGATGCGAGGGTGACATGTCATTCACCCAGGCCGGAGTCGATCGCTTCGACGAGGGCTGTCATGGCTTGCGCTTCGTCTGGTCCGTTACAAGACAAGTCAATGGATTGACCACATTTGGCACCAGCGCTCATGACCATCAGGATCGACTTGGCATTAAAGGACTTGCTGTCCTTGGCAAAAGTGACATTGCTTTTAAACTGGGTCGCAATCTGGACGAAATTCTTGGCAGGACGAGCATGCAGGCCGAGCGGATTCTTGATGGTGACAGACTGTGTGATCATGAAAAACTCCAATTCAAATTCGTATTCATAATGGGCAAATTCACTTATTTGCCTTCATTTTTTTCGGTTGAGGGATTTCTGAACCAGACTTGTGATCAGCCCGATCACAAGTGCGGCGAGAATCAGGATAGGCTGGAATCGGAATTCCAAGTCCCGGATGGTCATCTGGTACAGGATCTGCACCAGGATCAGGGCGACATAGGCCCGGATGGAATGGATGAAAAAGCCAAACATGGCCGCTCAGGCTTTGTTGACGATCTGGTCGACAACCTTGGCTTCCATTTCCTTCTCATCGAGCAGATTTTTCAGGCCGATGATGATGACACCTTTTTCTGCTGCTGAAGAAAAATTGTTTTTGAGGGCTTCGGAACAGAAGACAACGTTGTATTGGCTGGCGAGGGATTTGGCTTCGCTGATGCTGGAATGGTGGATTTCCACCGGGATACCCAGTTTTTTGAAGACTTTTTCGATTTTCATCTTGATGATCTGGCTGGAGCCCATGCCACTGCCGCAGGCTGCGATAACTTTCAACATGGAAGTACCTTCTTTCTTGGGGGGGTGGGAGCAGGCGGGTAGCCTTGAGGAGGCGTCTGGGCCCGCCTGCTCCCTCTTTGTTGGTATGCTTCTGGTATAGATAGTTTAACAGAGAATCAGATCAGGCTGCATCGTATGGTTTGGCATTTTCAAAGTCTTCGGCAACCTTGAAATAGTTCTCGCGGCGGTATTTGCCTTTGTAGTACTGCAGCTGCGGGATCGCCAACATGGCAATGATAACCAGCGCGACACCGACGTATTGCAGGTTCTTGATGACAAAACCGAAGACTGGCCAGAGGGTATCCCAGTCAAAGTTGCCGTGCCAGCCGCCGTACTGGGCGAGCTGGAAGTAAGCTGCGGCAAAAGCACCACCGATGACCTGCAGGAGGCCGGACAGGAACGGGATCAGCATGGCTGCCTTGAGACCGCCTTTTTTGTTGGCAAAGACAGCGAAGGTCGCATTGTCAAAGAAGACCGGCACGAATCCAGTGATGATCAGGACCGGGCTCTTGAAGACAATCAGGCCCATGATGGCGATGAACTGGCCGATGGCACCGAAGAGGAAGCCAATGGTAATGGCATTGGGATGGCCAAAGCCATAAGTTGCGGCGCAGTCGACGGCTGGCAGAGAGCCGGGGAGCAATTTCTGGGAGATGCCCTGGAAGGATTCGTGCAGTTCGGAGACGAACATGCGGACACCCAGCTGCAGGATGCTGACGTAGACAGCGAAGAAGAGGGATTTTTCCAGGATGTAGAAGAAGAAGTTCTGGCTCTTGCCAAAGCTCGGATCGAGCTCGTGCATGTAGGGAGCGCCAAGAATGGCGATGATGATGCCAAAGAAGATGGTCATCAGGATTGAGGTGGCGACGACGTTTTCATTGAAGATGGACAGGAAACCAGGCAGCTTGAGATCTTCGATCTTCTTGCTCTGTTTGCCTTTGCTCATTTTGGTCGCCAGTTTGTCAGTCAGCCAGATGCCGAACATCTGCTGGTGACCGACGGCGAAACCGCCACCTTCGGTGAGTTCCTGAGTGCTTTCAACCGACAAGTTGGAAAAGACAGCCCAGTAGGTGCCGGTCAACAGGCCCAGCATGATCAGGGTCGGGATCTGCTGCAGATTCGGGAAGGCGAAAAGAACCAGCCAGAGGGCAGTTGACGATTGCTGGACCATGATGTGGCCCGTGATGAAAACGGTACGGACCTTGGTGATTTTACGCAGAGCAACCAGAACCAGGTTCCAGATGAAAGCCAGGAGCAGGACCTGCATCATCATGGCAAAAGATTTGCCAGCGGCTTCAACCGCTTTCTGGGCGGCTGCCTGGCCGAAATATGGATCGATGACGGCAGCATTGAGCTGGAAACGGCCGTTCAGGCCTGCCAGGATCGGGCGGAAGTTGTTGACCAGGCCACCCGCCGCAACATTGAGGATCATGTAGCCGACGGTCGCTTTGATAAAGCCGGCCAGGGCTTCATAGAACGGCTTTTTCAGCAGCAGGTAACCGAGCAGGACAATGAAGCCGACGAAGAACGCAGGCTTGGTCAGGATGTTGTTCTGGAAGAACGCCCAAATACTGAGCAGGAATTGGGTAACGGCATCCATCAAAAAAGTACCTCCTTGTGGTATGTAGTTCTATTCAAGACAACCCGTCAGCTGTACCGGTTTGTCGATGAACCTGGATTATGTGGATGGCTGAGTCGATCCGGGAAAGCAGGATCGGATCGATTCAGGGATAGGCAGTTGGCCGGGCGGCCTTGTTCAGGGCAGTGTGGCCAGATCTTCGGGACAGGTGGCCGCGAGCATGACTGCAACCTGGTCAGAATCAGAGACGGCTTCGACCATGGCCTGGAGATTTTTCAGGTGGTCGTCGTTATTGATTGAAGCCAGAACGAAAAAGAGGCGGGCGTCTTGTTCCGGGTCCTCGCTGAAATGGACTGGCCGGGCTGTGCGCATGAAACTGATCGCTGTTTCGTTGACACCGAGACCTTGCTGAGCATGGGGAATGCAGATATCCGGTGCAATGACAATGTATGGGCCATACTCAGTCACATTACGGATGATGGCTGCAACATACTCAGGGGTGATCGCACCCTGGCTGAGCAGCGGCTGGCATGAAGCCTCGACAGCTTCCTGCCAAGTGTCAAATCCATCATGAAAACAGAAACGGTTCTTTTCGATCAATTCTTTGAACATGGTTGACTCCTTGGAATTTAAATGAGCGACAGTCCGGGGATCAGATTCATTATACGATCAATTCGATCAAATCGTCAGGTTTTACGTTTCTTATATGTCTTATTCTACACTTCAAACTGACAATATCAACAAGTTTTGCCTGAAATTTTGCAAATTTTACGCATTGTTGCAGAAGACTACTTCATATATGTCTTACATGCACATAAAATATTCATATATGTTCTTATACGATGGTTTTGATGCAATATTTTCATAATTTTAGGATTGATTTTCAAATTAACATGCAATAAAATGATTTATAAGAACATTTGATCATCGATATCGTTCAGAGGCATGCATGAAAAACAGCAAAGCCATTGTCCAAAAACGTCAGCAAGCCATTCTCCAGATCCTGCAAGACAGAAACCATGTCTCAACCGAGGATCTGGCTTGCGAACTGAGCGTTTCAAACCTGACCATCCGGCGCGATCTGCAGGAATTGTCAGGACAGGGATTTGTCCGGATTGTCCGTGGCGGCGCCAACCTGGTCAATGGCACATTGTATGACGACCCTTCTTCGGATTCAGAAGCTTTGTCTGAGTCCCACAAAAAGGCCATCGCGCAGCATGCGGCTTCCCTGATCAACGATGGTGATACCATCCTGATCAATTCCAGCACCACAGCCATCCAGATCCTGCCATACATCACCGATAAGAAAGTCATTGTAGTCACCAACAACGGTCTGGCCTTGTCCATGGATCTCGCCCCAGGCATCGAGCTGATTTTTACTGGCGGCGAAGTCCGTGGCAACAAAAAATCCATGGTTGGCGAAATGGCCGTCAACAATCTGTCCCGCATCCGAGCCAGTAAAGCCTTCATCGGTGTCAGCGGCATCAGTGCGCGAGGTGGCATTTTCACCAGTGTCCTGCAGGAGACGGCCATCAATGAATTGATGATCCGGCGCTCAACCCAATGCATCATTCTGGCAGCCGGTTCCAAGATCGGCCAGCAGAACAACTTTCAGATCGGCTCGGCCAGAGATGCATCCGTTCTCGTCACCGATGATTCGGCCGAGCCATCTGCGATTTACCAGCTGCAGGAGCTGGGTATCCAGGTCCATCAAGTGAGCGTTCAACCAGAAGAAGAGACAGACGGCACAAATCGCAATGTTCGCGAGGCAAACAGATGAAAAACAGCAAGAGTGTCATCCAGAAACGGCAAGATAAAATCATGAACCATCTGGCTCAGTACCAGTCGGCCGAAGTTGTAACCCTGGCCAAATGGCTTAAAACATCAGAAATTACGGTCCGGCGCGACCTCGACCAGATGGCTCGCAAAGGTCTGGTCGAACGGTTTTTCGGCGGCGTCCGCCTGCTCAGCCACGTGCCTGAGCAGAACGCACCTGAGCCGTTGTCCAGTGATCTCGACCTCGTCAAAGACGAAATCGTCCGGGCTGCCGCGCAGATGATCGAGGACAAGGACGTGGTTTTTATCAACTCCAGCTCCACCGCCATGCGCATCGTGCCCTATTTAAAAGACAAGAGCGTGGTCATTGTGACCAACAACGCTAAACTGATCCAGTTGCCCCACGATCGCGCGGTCGAAGTCATCCTCACCGGCGGAGAAGTCTATGGCAACAAACAGTCGCTGATCGGAGAATTTGCCTTGAACACATTATCCAAGATCAAAGCGACCAAATGCGTCATCGGCGTATCCGGCATCAGTGTCAAAGGTGGCATCACCACCGAGGTCCTGCCCGAGACAGCCATCAACCAGATGATGCTAAAGCGCTGCAACGGGAGTAAAATCGTCGTCACTGACGGGAGTAAAATCGGTCGCGAACGCAATTTTCTCAGCGGCAACCTCAGTGATATCACCCACCTGGTCACAGATGACTCAGCTGACCCGGACGAACTCGAACGGTTCCGGGCCAAAGGCTTGAAGATTACCCTTGTCTCTGCCCACCCTTCCGCCTGAAGAACAAACCGCCCTTGCTTTGCCAACCAGCAACCCAAATCAAACCCGGAGGTCCCATGCAATTCGAAAAGAAATTCCTGACCGAACTCAACCGCTGCTACGCCACAGGCCAGATCGAATACAATGACGAGCGCCTCGCCCTGCTCGCCACCGAAGGCGAGGGCGCCTGTTTCGCCTACGCCGCACCTGATTATGACCAGCAACGCATCGTCTGGTCCGCACCGGGCGGTACCATGAGCTTTGTCCCCCTATCCGGCACCAATGGCGAATTTCTCTCCAACCAGAAATTTTTCCGTATGTTCCAGTGGGAAGAAGCCACCGTTGTCTGGGTTCGTCCCCAGGCCGATGGCACCTTTGCCGTCAAGGAGCTCTTTACCCTGCCCTACATCCACCGTTTTGATGTATTGACGGCAGCCGATGGCAGCCAGTATTTCATCGGCTGCACCTTGGCCACCAAGAAAGAGACCAAGGAGGACTGGTCCTCCCCCGGCAAGATCTATGTCGCCGAGCTGCCTGCTGACCTGAACCAGCCTATCCATCTGACCGTGCTCAAAGACGGCTTGACCCAGAATCATGGCTACTCCCGCGTCACCTGGAATGGCCGCGAAGCCTCGATGGTCGGTGCTCGCGAGGGCGCCTTCATCGTGACACCACCTGCCGCTGCCGGCCAGGACTGGACCATCGAGCAAATCATGGACTGGCCCGTCAGCGACCTCGCCGCGATCGACCTCGATGGCGACGGCGAGTTGGAAATTGCCACCATCGAAGCTTTCCATGGCCAGTACTACCGCATCTACAAACTCAAGGGTGGCCGCTACGAACGCATCTATGAGCACCCGGAAGCCAGCGAATTCTACCACGTCGTCGTCTCCGCCACCCTGCGCGGACGCCCCGCCTTCATCGGCGGCTGCCGGCGCGGCAAGATGCAGCTCTTCTGCGTGACTGCGGCCGATAGTGCGGGCAGCGGTGCGGGCTGCGATGCACGCAACGGTGCAGGCGTTGGCGGGGCTGCGGAGGCCGAGGCCGAGATCAGTTCCGGAACTGGAATGGTCGGCCAAAGCGAGTCCCAGGCTGCTGTCCTGACTTTCGAAACGACCTTGATCGACGAAGGCGTCGGCCCCAGCAACGTCTCAGTTATCAACGAAGCTGACCGCGACGTCATCGTCTCCGCCAACCGCGAGAAAGGCGAAGCTGCCCTGTATTTTGTGACGGATTGATCGACTGATATCTGTGAACATAGCAGCCATATAGTAGACCTCCGCAGATGCGCAGTGGACGTGCGAGCGGTATCTGCGTCGTTTGTCGAATTTTCGCGAATTTTGTCGCACGATTAGGACTTCTCTCCAGAAGCGGATCTGATACACTGGTGTCAGGTCCGCTTTTTTGGTGCGTGCGAACGCACGACCTCATCTTGTCTGATTTGATTTGCGGAAAATCCAGCATCCAGACAAGGAGGATTCGCCATGCCCAGACCACTGCGCCAATTTCATCCCGGTGGCATCTACCACATCACCCACCGCGGCCACAACAAATTCCACATTTTTGAAGAAACGATCGACAAAGCCCATTTTCTCGACATCCTGCGCAAAGTGGTGCAAGAGACCGGGTGCCACGTCCTCTTTTATACAATCATGGACAACCACTACCACCTCCTGATCGAGATGCAGGAGATGCCGCTGGACAAGGTGATGCGACGCCTGAACACACGGTATGCCATCTATTATACGAAAAAGCATAGACTCAGCGGGTCGGTTTTTGACAGTCATTACTCAGCAAGCGAAGTCAAAGACAAAAAGTATCTTGTATCTGTGATTCAATACATCGCGACAAATCCAATAAAACCAAGCCTCGTCCAAAAAATTAATGAGTATCGTTGGTGTGCGCATCTTGAGATTGTAGCACGCAAGCAAGAAAACATCCTGAGCAACCGACTTTTTGAATTACTGGGTGGAAATTATGAAAAGGGGAAATCACATTATTTCAAATTGATTCAGGAAGCTCAGCAGAAAGTGGAGCAAAATACCGCCTTGGATATTAACCTTTCAAGTCAACGTATCAACGCACTTGAATCGCAACTTGTGTCATTTCTAGCCAGCCAGAATAACACGCCCACGCTAAAACAGATTCGCTCAGATGATCGAGATCAGGTCGTATCGGAGAGCAGACGGTCTTTTGCACGTATTGCATTTTCACAAGGCTATAAAGTAAGTGAAATTGCAAAAATCCTGAATGTATCCGAACGAAGTGTATATGGATGGTGCAAAATGATCGATTCAACTGATGGTTAGGGCTCAGTGGTCGGCCATCATCTGACACTCGTTCCGGAACCGGAGTCAATGTTCGGCCATCATCTGACACTCGTTCCGGAACTAGGTCAATGGTCGGCCATCGTCTGACA
>DIGA01000107.1 GCA_002419365.1 Mageeibacillus sp. UBA5734
TCGGAAGCAGTCCATGACGCAGAACCTTTATTGTTTCCGCCCGCGTAAGCTGACCGGAACATGCTTAGTTGCTTGACCAAAATCTGCTCAGTATAATTGACCATGCTTACTTTGGGAAAGGACAGAAAAATCCCCCAGTGCCCCTTTGTTTAGATTGCCGTCCGAACAAAGCACCGAGGGATCCCGCTTGCTGCTGAGAACTTCTTTCCTCATATCCAGAACCTTGCGGTCAAAACAGGCCTGGTCATCGGCATATTTTTCGATGTTGAAGAAGATATGAAAGTAGATCCTTCTCTTTTCGGTGAGGACATCTTGTTTATAGGGTCGCTCCTGCTGATAATTCCATTCTGTCAGGACGGTGGATGAATACAGACCGTACCATTCGTCCAAGTTTTCATAGGATTGGATGGTGTCATAGACCTTATTGATCTGCTGCTGCACAAAGGTATGGCTCGTATTGGCGGCAAGGATGAATTTGAGGTGTTCACCCAAAAGGCCGTTGATATTGGCTTCGCTGTAGAAACCACAGTCCATGACCAGCTTAATCTTGTCATAGCCGAGAACTTGGAAATTGTTAAGGAGATTCTTGACGGTGCTGACATCTGGGATAGTTCCGGCCAGTTTACGATAGTAAAAGGGTAATCCTGATTTCTGGCCAAACACCAGGGCCAGGTTGATTTGGGGTAATCGGTCATTCTCTTTATTTTTCCCATACTGGACTTGTCGTAGCGTCTGGGAATAGCTGGATACGGAGGTGGTGTCATAAGCCCAGTACTCATCTTCCTGATTTCGTCTTTGCTGCAACCGGAAGAAATGATTCCGGCTTTCTTCAGAAATATCGGCAAAAATCTCGCTGCTGCGCTGGGAAGGAATGTTTTCCCCGAAAGGATGGCGATGCAATAAACTCCACTTTTCAAATCGAAACAGTGGCGAATCGCTTTCCAGAATCAGGTAGTAGGCGATGGATTGGATTTGCTTGTACAGGGTAGGAAAGCACTGTTTGAGATCCTTATCGATGCCAAGATTGTGGCCGATTTCGTCCAGCAGGTAGGTGGCTTCATAGAATCGGCGGTTGGCAACTATGATGGGCACAAGTCCATGCTTTACAGAGACCGTCATCTCCGATCCTTGCTTCTTTTTTACACCTGCCATCAGTCGGCACAATCTCACCGGTAAACAGCATTACATAACTAGGATTAAATCAATGGACATTGCCTTGAAATCACGTATTTCTAGTGGCTTTGAGTTGCTTCATCATTCGGCGCTGTATTTATGAGTGGTGGGAGTCTATATCTCAAATCATCCGCTTGATTCATGGGTAAAAATGACTTGTATAACAGAATAGATCCCAATGAAACAAATTGAAGAAATCAGAATTTCAGTGAGAAAAAACACCTCGAAATCGGCCTCGGCTCTGGAACGATCGATCCAGGTCAAGGTCGTTTCCCCGGCAAATGGAGGCAGGAACAAAAAGGGGCTCTGATTGAAGGAATAAACACAACAGGTTTATGATGCTGTTTTACAAATTTCAGATTGAGGAGCCTGTTATGTCGTCAACCTGTGAAACGATGATTGTCATCGATGTCGGTACATCCAGCATGAGATGTGCCTTGATCGATACAAAAGCCAGAATCCTCTGGTTGCAGCAGCGGAAATATTCGCCAGAATTCATCAGTGACATTCTGGTTGAACAGGATCCGGAAATCTGGCGGACCAGCTGTTTTGATTTGCTACGCGAAGCCGGTGCAGTGATTCAGGACAAGCAACTGATCCCACTGGCGATTGCGATGACGAGCCAGCGGTCTTCAGTCATTCCAGTCGACCAGGAAGGCAGACCGCTCTTGAATGCCATCATGTGGCAGGACAAGCGCGTGTTGTCGATTTGCACCGATTTGCAGAAGGACAACGAGCGGATTATCCGTTTGTCAGGTGCAAGTGTCAATTCCGCATTTGCCGGCAGTAAAATGCGCTGGATCAGGGAAAACAGACCGGATGTCTACAAAGCAGCCTATAAATTGGTCACTCCGGCAGATTATCTGGCCTTTCATCTGACTGGTGAATTTGTTACTGACCAAAGTTATGGCAGCCGCACTTCCCTGATGAACATCCGGACTCGGCAATGGGATCCAGAGTTGCTTGATCTCTACCAGGTTGATGAATCAAAATTATGCCGCCTGGTCGAGCCTTCCAGTGTAATCGGCGAGTTAACAGCGCAAGCGTCTGATTACACCGGATTGCCTGCCCGGTTGCCTTTGATCAGTGCAGGCGGTGACCAGCAATGCTCAGCCTTGGGACTGGGTGTCCTGCAGAGTGGTGATATCGAGGTGACGGCAGGAACCGGTGGCTATGTAATATCTGCAACGGACCATGTTCCGGATATCCATGACCGCAGCTTGATCTGCGGGGCGTCGGCCATTCCGGGCCAGTATGTGCTTGAAACGACCATGCTGACCTGCACGGCTGCATTTGATTTCTTTATCAAGCGATATTACACCTCTGAAGAGCAGCCTTACCTCGCGGCCGATCAGGAGATCGCAGCAACTCCGGCCGGATCCAACGGGGTGCTGGTGTTGCCATTCTTTCAGGGCAGGGGTTCCCCGGACTGGAATATCGCAGCCAAAGCACAGATCATGAACGTCAGCCTTGGGTCGACCCGCGGTGACATGGCCCGGGCATGCCTGGAGGGGATTGCTTGTGAATTCACCAATCACATCGACTTGATGCGTCCACACATCGGCCAGGGCCACGCGGTTATGACCAGTGGCGGCTTGTTCAAAAATCCGGTTTTCAGTCAAATGCTGGCTGATTTCACCCAGAATGAAATCCTGTTCTGCCAGGATTACGAATCGACCCTTTATGGCGCCTTCATGACTGCGGCTGTTAACAGAAGTGTGTTTGCAGATTACGCAACAGCTTTCAACCAGATCCAGACTGTCCATTCATTTGGCAAAATCCAGCCGTCGGATGACAATCGATTGATCTATGAGTCGATCAAAACTCGATTCAATGTGGCTTATCAGTTCTTGTCCTGACTGATTCAATATCCGGACAGATACCTCCGTCCAGAGCGGCAGACCGCTTGTGGGGCAGCCACAAGATCGGCAGCACAATCCCGGTAAGAACCACTGCCACACCCAGCATTTGCAGCGGTTCCAGGCGATCGTTGAAGACCAGGGCCCCGAGAAGGGTGGCCAGAACTGGTTCGATGGTGGCCGCCAGACTGGCTACACCGCCGTCTAATCCTGTGGACAAGCCCTTGAGGTAACAAGCGTAAGCCAGCACACTGCCCAGAATGGCCAGTGCCAAGTAGTTTAGCCACAAAATCGGGGTGGGCAGGGGGATCTTCCAGGGCGGATTGATCGGCAGGAAAACCAGAGCACCAAAAACCAGCATCAGGCTCGCATTGATGGTTGATGTGTTTTTTTGCCGGGCCATGCGACCAAGAACTGTCGTCATGGAGTAGCAGAGGCCGGAGGCCAGACCAATCAGGATGCCAGACCAGCTCGCGGCAAGCGAGGCTGGATCGTAGCCTCGGACAACCAGGATGCTGCCGGCAAAGGTGCAGGCCAGTGCTGAAGCCTTGGCCCGCGTGATTGGCTCGCCAAAGGCCAGGCGTGAGATCAGGATGACAAAGGCCGGTCCGGTGTAGAGCAGGATGACCGCCATTGCCGTCGAGACCCGCTCAATTGCCATCATGTAAAAAAGGAAGGTGCCACCGATACCTGTTGCACCATAGAGCAGGTAGAATGGGAAGTCGCGGATGGACAGGTGCCATTGGTTGCGCTGGACAAAAAGCCAGGCAAGACTCAGGAGGGCCGCCAGATAGGCCCGCATGGCAGCCGCTGTCACGGCTGTGCTGCCGGCAGCATAGGCCAGACGACTGAAAACGGGTAATGTCCCCCACAAAGAGGCTCCAAGGATGACATAGATCAGACCGGATGTTCGTTTCATGGATGCGATCTTCCCACAAGTGATGTTTTGGATGGTCGTTATAGTATAGCGTAAAATTCTGAATGCTTATCTATGGCTGCATATTCACATTCAAAACCTGTTAAAATAGGATCATCACTCAGCACTTTATAACATCTGAGGACTACCCATGGAAAAAGCTGAGATCCTGATCGCTGATGACGAACCGGTTAATCTGACAGCTCTGACACAGGTGCTGAAGGATTTCTACAAAGTGAGAGCCTGCAAGTCCGGTGAGGCTGTGCTGCAGGCTGTTCACATCGCCCCTCGCCCTGACCTGATCTTGCTGGACATCATGATGCCTGGGATCGATGGATTCATGACTTTGAGAAAGTTGCGGCTGCACCCAGCTACGCAGGATATTCCGGTCATTTTCATCTCGTCCCTGGATAGCGATGACCATGAGGGCCAGGGTCTGAGCCTGGGAGCTGTTGACTATATCACCAAGCCTTTCAAACCGGGTATCGTCCTGGCAAGGATCAAGACACAACTGGAACTCAAACAGGCCAGGGATCGCCTGCGCAACCAGAACCAATGGCTGGAGGCTGAGGTCAACCGCCGCGTCCAGGAAAATTTACTGATCCAGGATGTCGCGCTGATCTCCCTGACCCAGCTGGCCGAAGCCCGGGATGACAACACTGGCAACCATATTTTACGCACCTGCACCTACATTGAGATTCTGGCCAGACAGTTAATGAGTCAGCCGCGCTACGAGTTTGAATTGACTGAACAAAAAATCCGGACCATTGTCAAGGCTGCCCCCCTGCATGACATAGGCAAGATAGGCATTCCAGACGCTATTCTGCTTAAGCCAGGTAAACTGTCAGCAGAGGAATTTGAAATCATCAAAACCCATTGCCAGATCGGCGCCCGGACGTTGCGGGGTGCCATCAACCAGTCCATTGCGCTCAATCCGGCCTTGAGTGAAGAGACCAGATTATCATCGCTTGAATTTGTGGAAATGGCCGAAACAATTGCCAAATTCCATCACGAAAAGTGGGATGGCAGCGGATATCCAACTGGAATCAGTGGTCGGACCATCCCACTGCCAGCGCGACTGATGGCGCTGGCAGACGTATTCGATGCTTTGACAACATCCCGGCCTTATAAACAGGCCTGGAGTTTTGATGAAGCTGTTGACCAGATCCGCAGGCAAAAAGGTATCCATTTTGACCCCGACGTTGTTGCCGCATTTGAAACTGAACGAGAGGCTTTCCTGACAACCTTGCAGCAGTTGTCAGACCGCTGATCCAAAGTCATTGAACAGAAAATGAAGGGTGTGCACATGAATGAACACGCATTTGCCAACCAGGATTTCAGGTCTTTTTTCGAATTGACACCCGACATTTTTTTTGTTCTGGATGAATCAGGGAAAATCCTTGATTATCGCAGCCGGAACACGGAGAAGCTGTATCTGCAACCGGAACAATTCATCAACAAACGGGTTCCAGATGTTTTGCCGCCCGATGTGGCTGCGGGTTTTCAGCAAGCGATTGAAGCAGCATTCTCGACCCAGGAATCCTCATCCTTCGAGTATGATCTCGACATGCCGGGTGGACCGTTTCATTATGAGTGACGTATCCTTGCCATGTCAGGCAGCCGGCAGTGCATCGCCGTGGTGCGGGACATGACGGAACCGTACACGACTCGCCAGGCTCTGGCCCTCAGTGAAGCACGGTACCGCAGCCTGATTGAGAATGCACCGTTCCCGATCATCATTGTCAGGATCAAAGACGGGACACTGCGATATGGCAACCTGCGCGCACAGCACCAGCTGGGTTTTTCGCATGGCCAGGGGATCGGTATGCCGGCCGGGGAATTCTATTTTGACCCTGCTGACAGGCAAATTTTCCTGGATATGTTCAGAAAGCAAGGCCATGTTTATGATTATGAATTGCAGCTGCTCAATTGGGAGAAAAAACCCTATTGGGCCTTGATGTCAGCCAGCCTGGTTGATTTCGAAGGAGATCCGTCCCTCATGGTGTCGATCGAAGATATTTCGATCCGCAAACAGGCTGAATTGGATCTCCAGCACGAACACTGGCTGTTGATCGAGCGTCTGAAAGAACGAGCCTGCAGGGAAAAGGTATTTGCCTTAACTACACATGAGAACCAGCCTCTGGACCAGATGTTTGCTTCGGTTGTTCCGGTCATTGGATCCGGCTGGCAGTATCCAGAGATTGCGCAGGTGCAAATCCAGCTTGGAGACCAGGTCTATCAAAGTGACGGTTATCTGGAAACCCCTTGGATGCTTGTCACGGAAAGAACCTGTGAACAGGGTGACAAGATCCGGCTTGCCATCGTATACACCGAGGAGCGACTGCCGCGCGACATGGACATCTTCCTCAAAGAAGAAGTGGACTTGGCAGAGAATATTGTCAGCCGGCTGGCAGAGACCGTCAACCACAGGAGAAAAGCCGAGTCAGCCCGGGAGAAGGATGAGCTTTTCAAGCTGATGTTTGAACAGACTCAGGAAGCAGTTGCCCTGGTTGATGTCGAAACCGGCCGGTTCATCAATTTCAATGACCAGGCGTGCCTTGGCCTGGGATACACTCGGGAGGAGTTCTCCCTGATGACAACCGTCGATTTCCAGATGGAGCATTCACTGGAAATGATCAAATACAACATTGCCGAGGTTGCTGCCGGCCGTTCTGTGCGGTTTGAAACCAGGCATCGGCGCAAGAATGGATCTGCTCAGGATGCGGATGTCCGGCTGACGCCTATTTCATACAACGGCAAACCATTTATTTGTGTGGTCTGGCGGGACATTACTGAACAAAAGCAGATAGAGCTCGAACAGTTGACCGTGGCCAGGAGATTGCAGGACAAGGCTGTGGTGATTCGCAAGATCAGTGGTTTGGAATCAGGGGTCAATGGCGAATTGGAAACATTCTCGCAGAACATGTCAGAGTTGCTTTGTCTGGAGATGGCCATCGACGAGGTTTCCGTCTGGATGCTGGACGCCAGTGAGAGCACCTTGAAATGCGACGCTTCATTCAATCGTATGGATCATTCATCCAGGGCGGGTATGTCTTTGGGGAAAGTTCTGCTTGATACCTTGAGAGGATTGCTCCAGGAGAAGCACTTCATTCAAATTGATTCCAGCACGCAAGATCCTGAATTGATCGCCTTTAAAGAATCCTATCTGAACCCATCAGGTTTTGATGCGTTTCTTGCTTGTGAGATCCAGGCCAAAGGCATTCCCAAAGGCATGCTTGCGTTTGGGATGTACCAGCCATTTCCCGGCTGGAAAACAGACGATGTCCTGTTTTGCGGCCAGTGTGCCGACCAGATTGGTATCGCCATCATCAACCAGGAACGATTCAGGATTACCCAGGAACTGGATGTCTACCGTAAATATCTGGAAGAACTGGTTGTTTCCAGGACTGCGCAGCTGGAATCTGCCAGGGCATTGGCTGAAACGGCCAGTAGAGCCAAAAGCGCATTCCTCTCCAATATGAGCCATGAGATCCGGACGCCGATGAATGCGATCATCGGTTATTCCCATCTGATCCGGAGAGATCCGCTGACACTCCGCCAATTGGACCAGATCCAGAAATTGACCCAGGCTGCCGACCACCTGATGACCATTATCAATGACATCCTGGATTTGTCCAAGATCGAGGCAGGCCAGATGAAACTGGATGTCCAGGATTTCGAACCCTCGCGAGTCATCGACCATATTTGCGGTGTCATCGCCAACGACATCGAATCCAAACAGTTAAATCTTCTGGTCGATTTGGACCACATTCCCCGGGTGATCCGAGGTGACAGCAATCGTTTGCGCCAGATTCTGCTCAACATTGCGAGCAATGCTGTCAAGTTCACCGAAAAAGGATTCATCTTCATCCGGGGCCAGCTTCTGCACCAAAACACAGACAGTCTGCGGGTGCGGTTTGAAATCGAAGATAGTGGAATCGGTATGAAGGCTGAACATTTGTCTCGGCTGTTCAATGAATTTGAGCAGGGAGATATTTCGACAACCCGGCTTTATGGAGGGACAGGCCTCGGTATGGCAATCAGCAAAAAGCTGGCTGAATTGATGGGCGGTGTCATCGGGGTGAGAAGTGAACTGGGCCTCGGGAGCACCTTCTGGGTGGAGCTACCATTTGAAACCAGTACCAGGATTCCCGAAAACGCGCTTTATTTACAATCCATAGCTGGCTCGCGAGTCCTGATCATTGATGATCTTGAAGACGCCAGAACCTTGGTGGCGGCTATGACCAATCAACTAGGCCTGCGCACGATCCTTTGTGAAAGTGGCAGTGAAGGACTGCATTTGATCAGGCAAGCTGATCTGGAAGGAGATCCCTTCCAGATTGTGATTGTCGATCTGAAAATGCCGGGAATGGATGGGCTGGAGACTGCCCATCTGGTCAAAAAAGCAACCCTTGCTTCTCCACCGCAAGTCATCCTGATGACCTCCTATGTGGCAGAGTCATCTGAGATCGATCTGGAGCAAGAAGGGATCACACGTATTCTGATCAAACCACTGACGATTTCAGTGCTCAATGATGTCTTGACGGATCTTTTGATGCCGCCTGCAATCGGACTCCAGAGCAATAACCTTGAGTTTGATCCCCGGTTCCAGGCTCGCCAGGGTGCCCGGATTTTACTGGCTGAAGACAACAAGGTCAATCAGGAAGTCACGTGCCAGCTTCTGGAAGCTTTTGGAGTCACCATTGAAATCGCTGATAATGGCCAGGAGGCCTTGGAGCTGGCCAAAATGCACCACTACGACTTGATCCTGATGGATGTCCAGATGCCTGTCATGGACGGACTCCAGGCGACCATTGCGATTCGCCAGCTACCCGGGTGCCAGACTGTTCCAATCATTGCGATGACTGCCAATGCTTATGCCGAAGACCGGCAAAGATGCCTGAATGCCGGCATGAATGACCACCTGTCCAAACCTGTCTCCCCGGAGCTGCTTTACGGGATGCTCGTCAACTGGCTGGAACCGGACCAACAGAACGGGATCCAATCGGCGGGTGAATCACTCTCGACTTCACGTAGCGGTTCTGGCCAGTCGCAAAATCCTATGCCTTCTGATGCTGTTTTGGAACAGATCTCTGCCATCCCGGGCCTGGATGTAAATTCCGGAATCCAGATGCTGCAGGGGGAAGTGGACCTGTACATCCGGATTCTGGGCCAGTTTATCGATCTGCACGAATATGAGCCGGCAAAAATCCGGGAGGCTCTCTTGCAACACGACTTGAAGACCATCCAACATGTGGCCCATACCTTGAGAGGATCGGCAGGAACACTGGGAGCCGATGCTGTCCAGGAAGCGGCAAAGATTCTGGAAAAGATGGCCCGGGCCAATCAAAATCCTGCAGATCCCGTCTATGAACAACAGATCGAACAACTGGCAGCGGCACTGACTGGATTGGTCCGAGGTTATCGAACTGCAGTGGGCAATAGAGCCGCAGGCGTTCCTGTGACTGATTCGAAACCGGAGGACACTCGGCAAATCCGGCAGATTCTGCAACAGTTCCATCGGCTGCTTTCCGCAAATGACGCTGAAGTGAATGAACAGATCGTGCCTGCGAAAGAGATCCTGCTTCGGTTCATGGGTGACGATGCCCATCTGCTTGAAAAGCAAATCCTCAACTTTGACTATGAGGATGCATTGCACACCCTGGAACCCTATTTATAAGCCTGAACCCATTGTCTAGCCAGTCCAAACGCTGTCGTTTTTGTTTTTTACCGGTTATAGATTGACGATTGTCTATATAGATGCTATTTTCTATATAGACAAATCTCTATGAAAAAGTAGAAAGAAGGTCATCGCATGCTTTCTTACAGTGATTCTGCCTTGATCTTCAAGGCCTTATCCGATGAGACCCGGCTAAAAATCGTGGATATGCTGTCCTGTGATGAACTATGCGCCTGCAACATTCTTGAAGCATTTGCAATCACACAACCGACGCTGTCTTACCACATGAAAATCCTGACCGAGTGTGGTTTGGTCAAAGCCAGGAAAGAAGGAACCTGGACTCGCTATTCATTGGATATGGAACTGGTTGAGTCAGTGAAATTATTTATAAACAGTGTGACTTCTGAAAAAGATCATTGTATCTGTAGAAAGTAGGAAATATGGATTTCATCGTCTCGATTTTCAGCTGGATGAATAACCAGCTGCTGAAAATGAACTGGCTATCCGATCTGGTTCGATTGCTGGTTGAAAAGGTTTTCAGACTCCCTGTATCCGACCGCATCGGCGGCAGCATCCATTTCTATATCTACGATACGATCAAGATCTTCATCTTGCTGTCTTTCCTGATTTTCACCATTTCCTACATCCAGAGCTTTTTTCCACCCGAGCGAACCCGGGCGATCCTGGGCCGTTTCAACGGGATCTGGGCTAATGTGCTGGGTGCCTTGCTCGGAACCATCACGCCGTTTTGCTCCTGCTCATCGATCCCTTTATTTATCGGCTTTACCAGTGCCGGGTTGCCGATCGGCGTCACGTTTTCATTCCTGATTTCCTCTCCCCTGGTCGATCTGGCTTCGGTTCTTCTGCTGGCGAGTATCTTCAACTGGCGGATCGCGATCGCCTACGTAGTGGTCGGCCTGATCCTGGCGGTCATTGGCGGTTCTCTGATCAGTCATCTCAAACTGGAAAAGTATGTCGAGAGCTATGTCTTCAAGATCCAGGGTGGTGCAGGCATGGATTTGCCGGATCAAACTGTCAAAGACCGCCTGCTTTATGCCCGTGACCAGGTCCGGGAGATCATCCACAAGGTTTGGCTCTACATCCTGATTGGCGTCGGCATCGGCGCGGCCATCCACAACTGGATCCCTGAGAACATCATTTCCGCAGTCCTCGGCCAGCAAAATGCTTTTTCCGTGCCCCTGGCGACCGTCGTTGGCGCCCCGATGTACGCGGATATTTTTGGTACCCTGCCGATCGCCGAAGCCCTGGTTGGCAAAGGCGTCGGCATCGGCACCGTGCTGGCTTTCATGATGGCAGTGACCGCGCTGTCATTGCCATCGATGATCCTGTTGAAAAAAGTCGTCAAAACGCCGTTGTTGGTGATCTTTGCCAGTATCGTCCTGGTCGGGATCCTGATCATCGGCTATACCTTCAATGCTTTCAGCTTCCTGTTGCTATAAAAGGATCGGAGAAATCTCATGTTGCTGAAGAAAAAAGCATCGTCGTGTTGTCCTGGCGTGAGCTGCTGCGGGGATGCAGCGAAACCAATTGCATCTTCAGTCACATCAGTGTCTGGCAATGCTGCGACTTCCGTTCGGCGTATCGTCATTGATTTTCTTTACCTCGATCTCGAAGTTTGCACCCGCTGCCAGGGAACCGACGATACGCTTGACCAGGCGGTCGCAGACGTATCCCAGATTTTGCAATCGGCCGGAATCGAAGTCGTGATCAACAAGGTCAATGTCAACACTGAGGAATTGGCCATCCAGTACGAATTTGTCAGTTCACCGACCATCCGGATCGATGGCCACGACATCGCGGTCGAGGTCAAGGAAAACCAGTGTGACTCATGCGGCGATCTGTGTGGAGACAGTGTCGATTGCCGGATCTGGACCTGGCAGGGTATGGACTATACACAGCCACCCAAGGCCATGATCATTGATGCAATCCTCAAAGCTGTCTATGGCAGCCCAGCCACTACCGGGCCAGAAGTACAAGCGGCTTATGTCCTGCCGGACAATTTGAAAAAGTTCTATGAAGCCATGCAGAAAAAGGAAATCCCCGCCACATCTTGCTGTTCATGAGTAAAATTCAGAGAGACGAGGAGACACACATGAGTAAACCCGCCAAAGCATCCACCGGTATCAGCTTTTTTGAAAAGTATCTGACGATCTGGGTCGCCCTTTGCATGGTCGCAGGCATCCTGATCGGCCGTTTCCTGCCAGCCATCCCCCAATTTCTTGGCCGCTTCGAATATGCCCAGGTTTCGATTCCGATTGCGATCCTGATCTGGCTGATGATCTACCCGATGATGATGAAGGTCGACTTTGCCAGCATCAAATACATCGGTAAGAACCCCAAAGGTCTCTATGTGACCTGGGTGACCAACTGGCTGATCAAGCCGTTCACGATGTACGGGATCGCCTGGTTTTTTTTCTACGTCATTTTCAAGCAACTGATTCCGGCTGATCTGGCGCGGGACTACCTGGCGGGTGCGATCTTGCTCGGCGCAGCACCTTGCACGGCGATGGTCTTTGTCTGGAGCTACCTGACCAAAGGCAATGCGGCCTACACCGTGGTCCAGGTTGCGACCAATGACCTGATCATCCTGATCGCCTTCACACCGATTGTCGCCCTGCTGCTGGGCATCGGTGGCATCACGATCCCTTGGGCTACCCTGATCCTTTCTGTGGTGCTGTTTGTCGTCATCCCGCTGACCGCTGGAGTCCTGACGAGGGTGAACGTGATCAAGCACAAGGGGATCGAATATTTCAACCATTCCTTCATCCCCAAGTTCAATGACGTGACCATCGGCGGCCTGCTCCTGACCCTGATCATCATTTTCTCTTTCCAGGGAGACGTCATCCTCAACAATCCCCTGCACATCCTCCTGATCGCCATTCCCCTGACGATCCAGACCTTCCTGATCTTTTTCATTGCCTATTTGGCCAGCAAAAGCCTTAAACTGGACCATTCGATCGCAGCGCCGGCTGGCATGATTGGCGCCTCCAATTTCTTCGAACTGGCGGTCGCAGTCGCGATCGCACTCTTTGGCCCGACATCACCGGTTGCCCTGGCGACGATTGTCGGCGTCCTGGTCGAAGTGCCCGTCATGCTGACCCTGGTCAAGATTGCCAACAAAACGCCTCATTGGTTTCCCCGGGCAAAGGAGCTTGAAGCATGAGTAAACTGAATGAGTCCAAACGGATTGTGATCATCGGTGCAGTGGCTGCCGGAACCTCTGCCGCAGCCAAGGCCCGGCGCAATGACGAAACCGCAGAAATTGTGATCTATGAAATGGATGAGCACATTTCCTATTCCGGATGCGGCCTGCCCTACTACATCGGCGGCAAAGTCGCTAAGCTCGAAGAACTCACGCCACGCGATCCTAAATTCTTCCGCGACAAATACGAGGTTGACATCCTGATCCGGCACAAGGTCCTTTCCGTAAATCCTGCAACCAAGACCCTGGTGGTTGAAAATCTTGTCACAGGTGAGACCTTCACGGACCGCTATGATGTCCTGATCCTGTCCACCGGAGCGACCTCGATTGTGCCGCCGATCCCCGGGGTTGAT
>DIGA01000007.1 GCA_002419365.1 Mageeibacillus sp. UBA5734
GTAAAGGTAGCCCTTTTGAGCATCCGGTGCGATCCAGCGCAATCGCCAGAGACTCATGGGATTGAAACTGGAATAAATCACTTGGTCCTGCAGACCGGATGCTAAGACGCAGTCAACCACTTGCTTTTCCATGCCCCGGTAAGGGACTTCACTGTTTTTCAACTCGATATTGATCCGAAGACTGGTGTTGCGGCATAAATCAAGGACCTCATCCAGTGTGGGCAGGATGACCGCAGGCTGATCTGGCCAAGGTGCGGCGAAATTGAGCTGGCGCAGCTGGCTAAGTGTCCGCTGGGCAATCTGTCCCGGCTGGCCGGCCAGGCGGCCGGTTGTTTCATCGTGGGTGACCACCAGGATGCCATCTGCAGTGCGCTGGACATCGAGTTCGATCCCGTCGGCACCGATTTCGATCGCCCGTGCAAAAGCCGCCAGGGAATTTTCCGGTGCCTCGCCACTGGCACCGCGATGGGCCCAGACTTGCGGCCGCTTCTTCATCCGTGATGACCCGGACAGCTGACCAGATGGTCGTTGACCAGACCGGCAGCCTGCAGGAAGGCATAGCAGATCGTCGAGCCGACAAATTTGAAGCCGCGGCGGGTGAGATCCTTGCTCAGGCGATCGGACAGTTCAGTCCGGGCCGGTACGTCGGCCAGGGAAGCTGGTGCGTTGATGACCGGCTGGCCGCCCACAAATGACCATAAATAAGCATCAAAACTGCCCCATTCGGCCTGGAGCTTTAAAAATGCCTGGGCGTTGAGGATTGCGGCCCGGATTTTCAGGCGGTTGCGGATGATCCCGGGATCGCCCAGCAGCGCGGCCACTTTTTCCTCGTCAAATCCAGCAACCTGGTTGGGGTCGAATCCGGAAAATGCGCGGCGGAAATTTTCCCGTTTGCGCAGGACAGTCAGCCAGCTCAGGCCAGCTTGCATGCCTTCGAGGATCAAAAGCTCGAACAGGGCCCGGTCATCGTGCAGGGGTTGCCCCCATTCGAGATCGTGGTACTGGCGGTAGAGTGGATCCGAAACCGCCCAGGGGCAGATGGCTGCTTCCTGGGCGGTGCTGTCATTGGTTTGTGGTTGGTCACTGGTCATGGGACAGACTCCTTGCGAATCTTTCGCAGGTCAGTTGCGCTCCAGGATCCGGTCAAGGAAGATCCGGGTCCGTTCCTGGCGTGGTGCATTGAAAATAACATCGGGGCTGTCATCCTCGACGATGACGCCCTTGTCCATGAAGACAACCCGGTTGCTGACTTCACGGGCAAACTGCATTTCATGCGTGACGACGAGCATGGTCAGGCCGGAATTGGCCAGGTCGCGCATGACCTTGAGCACTTCACCGACCATTTCGGGATCGAGGGCTGAGGTCGGTTCGTCAAAGAGCAGGATTTCCGGCTCCATGGCCAGGGCACGGGCAATGGCAGCCCGCTGTTTCTGGCCACCGGAAAGCTGGCGCGGCTTGGCATTCATGAACTGGGCCATGCCAACCTTTTCCAGATAGGCCAGGGCTTTCTGGCGTGCTTCATCCGGTTTGCGGCCCAGCACGCGGATCTGGCCCACCAGGCAGTTGTCGAGCACATTCATGTTGTTGAACAGATTGAACTGCTGGAAAACCATGCCGACATGGGTGCGGTAGTCCGACACCCGGTGACTGCCGCGCAGGATGCTCTCGCCATGGTGCAGGATGTCGCCGGAGGTGGGTGTCTCAAGGAGATTGATGCAGCGCAGCAGAGTCGACTTGCCGGAGCCAGAGGAGCCGATGATCGAGACGACTTCACCTTTCTGGACTTTGAAATCAATGTCGCGCAACACGGGATTGGTGCCAAACGTTTTGCCCAGGTGGACGACTTCGATGATGTTGCCAGCGTCACCTGTAAGCGGGGTGGCAGCGGGTGCGTGATTCATGCTTGTCCCCCCCACTTTCCGCGGATGGCCAGGTTGCCATCGCCATGGTGGACATGGATCATGCCATCCGGCGTGGTCTGCGAGCCCATGATGGTGTAATTGTCCGGTCCGTCGAGCTTTTTCTCCAAAAGGCGGAGCAGGCGTGTGACGGTGAAAGTCAGGATCAGGTAGATCACACTGGTGACAAAAAACACTTCAAAATAGCGCATGTAGGTGCCGGCCGCAGATTTGCTCATGAAGAAGAGTTCCGTGACGGATATGACATTGAGCACGGAGGTGTCCTTGATGTTGACAACCAGCTCATTGCCGGTCGCTGGCAGGATGTTGCGGATCGCCTGCGGCAGGATCACGTAGACCATGGTCTTGATATGGTTCATGCCGATCGCCTGGGCAGCTTCGGTCTGGCCGCGGTCGATCGAATCGATGCCGCCGCGGATGATTTCGGCCATGTAGGCACCGGTATTGATCGAGACGATCAGGATGCCGGCCAGAATGGCGGAAAGATCCCAGCCCAGGAGCTGTGAAGAGCCATAGTAGAGGACCATGGCCTGGACAATCATTGGGGTGCCGCGGAAGACCTCGATGTAGACAGTCAGGAGGAACTGGGCAAATCTGACCAGCCCGCGGACGGTTAGAGGTGTGGAGGGTTTGAGCGGGATGGTGCGCACGATGGCCACCAGCAGCCCGATCAAAAAGCCGGCAGCTGTGCCTGTGATGGCAATCAGCAACGTGTTTCTGGCACCGGTCAGAAAGAGCGGGCCGTATTGCCGGATGACAAACAGGACCCAGCCCCAGAAATTTTCCGGCAAGGTGGCCAATACGAATCCTGTGGCTGAGAATCCCATGGTGCTTACTGGGCGACCGGCTGGGTCTTGATGGCGGTTTCCATCATCGTGTCCCGCTGGTCCTGCCCAATTTCGGCCAAGGCTTCGTTGATTGTCTTGACCAGGTCAGCACTGCCCTTTTTGACCGCAACCGCGACCGCGACATTTTCATCGGCATAGCTAAAGCCCTGGCCAGCGGCAAATTCGACATAGGTCAGATCTGGATTGGCTGCGACAGCTGAGATGGCGCCGGGCTTTTCCGAGACGTAGCCGTCGATCTTGCCCGATGCAACGGCGACGATCATGGCCGGGAAATTGTCCATGGCGGTCTGCTTGTCAACGCCAGCGATCTGGTCGACCACTTCATAATGGAAGGTGTTGAGCTGGGCGGTGATTTTAGCGCCGTTCAGGTCGGCCAGTGACTTTGCAGCGGCAAAAGGGCTATCTTTCTTAACAACAATGACCAGGTCGGAACGATAGTAAGAGTCAGAAAAATCGACCGTGGCTTTGCGTTCCTCAGTCGGTGACATGCCGGCGATGATGGCGTCGATCTTGCCGGAGGTCAGGGCTGGAATCAGACCGTCCCATTCGGTTTTGACAATGACGAGCTCTTTGCCAAGCTTGGCCGCGATCTTCCGGGCCACCTCGACATCATAGCCACCGGCGTATTCGCTCGGGCTGTTGCTGATCGAGACTGCGCCATGACTGGTGTCCGTTTGAGTCCAGTTGAAGGGGGCGTAGTTGCATTCCAGACCGACTTTGAATTGATTACTTTCCTTCTTGGCGCAGCCAGCCAGAAGACTCAGGGACAAGACGGTGATCAGAACAAGGGCGATCATTTTTTTTGCGTGACGCATAACAGTTCTCCTCTAAAAAAATGGGTGAGAATTGAAACTGGAAAGTGGTGTTGTGACAAAAAAGACTTGGACCGGCAAGGCCAAGTCTTGATTGATTATTTTGAACTGATCCTGAAAATCCGTCAACAAAAACTGGCAAAAATCCAGCAAAAATTGGCTTAAAATGGCCAGATCGACTGAAAAACTGCAAAGAGGACTGGGACAAACACCGCCGGAAGCAAATTGCCGATGGCGATTTTCTTCTCGAGCAGGAAATTCAAGCCGATACCGGCGATCAGGACCGATCCGACCAAGGACAGCTGGCCGACCAGGATATCACTCATGTAGGGCTGCAAGGACTGCGCCATCAGGGTGATGGCACCCTGGTACAAACCTACGGACAACGCAGACAAAAAGACGCCGCTGCCGAGGGTGGCCGTGAAGAAGATCGCGACCGTTCCGTCGAGGATGGACTTGGCATACAGGGTCGTGGCATTACCGGTCAGGCCGTCCTCCAGGGCGCCGAGGATGGCCATGGCCCCGACACAATAAAGGATGGTGGCCGAGACAAAACCTTCGACAAACGTCGAGTTCTGGCCATTGGCCCGGAAAAGGCGCTGCAACAGACCGCCCAGGTTTTCCAGGCGCTGTTCGAGATTGAGAGCCGCGCCGACCAGGCTGCCGATGACCAGGGACAGGATCATCAGCATGCCCTGCGTGCTGGTCAGGATGTCACCCTCCACCTTGAACATCTGGACCAGGGTCCCGCTGACACCGACAAAAAGCACGGCCAGGCCGATCCCCTGCAGTGTGGTGCGCCGGATCCTTTCCGGCAAGCCGCCCCGGGCTAATAAGCCCAGCCCGGCACCTGCTACGATTGCAGCCATATTGACAAGTGTACCTGATCCGATCATATCCCAAACTCCTCTGAGTCGACCTATTTCTGCGTCACCGGGCTTGCAGACAAAACATCAACGTTGATGATACCATAGGAAAAAGTGTTCCACACGCTGGAATAACCGGATTTTTGACGATATCGCTGGACTGGAGGCGACTTGGATGGCGCAATTGGTGCACATGAGGATTCTCAGCATTGAGGATCTGGAAGAATCTCTTGGTGTTTCCCGGTTCAGGGATTTCATCTTGCATTCTGAAGAGCGCTTTCAAAAGCAGCTGGCCAAGGTGGTCCGCCGCGTGACTGAGGATCTGGCGATCCAGGCTGTCTTTGTATCCGGTCCGACCTCTTCAGGCAAAACGACTTTCAGCCGCCGCCTGGCCGAGGCGGTCCGGGATTCGGGACGACTGGCCAGGGTTGTCTCCCTGGATGACTACTACAAGGTAGACAGTGTGCGCTACGATGCCTGGGGTCGGCCGGATTTCGAAAGCCTCGACACACTCGAGACCGACCTGATGGCCAGCCAGCTGGCGGATTTGCTGCAAGGCAAGACCATCATCCTGCCCCGGTTTGACTTTGTCACCCGGACACGTTCGATGCCCGTGGAAAATGAGCTGACACTCGGGACCGGTGATCTCCTGATTGTCGAAGGCCTGCATGGCCTGCATGATTCCATCGTCGGCCATTTGCCGCGTCAGGCCTGGCTGGGGGTGTTCATCATGCCTTGGTGCTCCCTGCTGGATGGGCGCCAGCTGCTGGGATCGCGTGACTTGCGCATGTTGCGCCGCATCAGCCGCGACGTGGTCCATCGCGGCTCGACCGCCCTGTCGACCATCGACTACTGGCCGATGATCGACCAGACTGAGCAGCAATTCTTTCCACAGTACCTGAAACAGGCTGATGTCTACATCAATTCGTGCCTGGATTACGAATTCTGCATTGTCGCCCCCAAGGCCTACCATCACATTCTCAGTTCCTTGCAGGAATATGAAGATGAAACCTTGCCAGCTTCGATCTACATCAGACCGACCAATGCCCTGGGCTACGCGGACCTTGATTCAGCTGTCGCAGAAGCACGCCATCTTGTTGCAGCCTGTGAACATATCCCGATGGTCGACCATTTCGAGATTCCGGACCAGTCCATCCTGCACGAATTCATCTGACCTGCTTGACAAGACCAGCGGGTTGGCTACTATTTTTACAGACAGTAGTCAGGCCGTTTGGCCCCATGATCTGGATGTGATCATCGATGGAGGTACGCCATGCCGATCAAGATCCCCAATGACCTGCCGGCAGCAGAGATTCTCGAACAGGAGAGCGTCTTTGTCATGCGTGATGACCGCGCGTACAGCCAGGACATCCGCCCCCTGAGAATCCTCCTCCTCAACCTGATGCCCACCAAAGTCGTCACCGAAACCCAGCTGTTGCGGCTCTTGAGCAACACCCCGCTCCAGATCGATGTTGATTTCCTCTACACCGCCAGTTATAGCCCGAAAAACACGTCTACGGACCACCTGATCAAGTTCTATGAAACGTTTGACCAGGTCCGCCACCGCCATTATGATGGCATGATCATCACCGGCGCGCCCGTTGAGCAGATGCCTTTTGAGGATGTCGCCTATTGGCCGGAACTGTGTGAAATCATGGAGTGGAGCAAGTCTCATGTCTACTCGACCATGCACATCTGCTGGGGGGCCCAGGCTGGCCTGTACTATCATTACGGGATCCCCAAATATGACTTGCCTGCCAAAATGTTCGGTATTTTTCCCCACAGCCGCAGCTGGACACGCCCAGTCAAACTGTTCCGTGGCCTGGATGACATTTTCTATGTCCCGCACTCCCGCCACACCGAAATCCGCCGCAGTGACCTCGAAAAGGTCAGCGACCTGCGCATCCTGTCCGAATCAGAAGAATCCGGTGTCTACGCCGTCTCGGACATGAGCGGGCGGCAGATCTTCCTGACCGGCCATGTCGAATATGACCCCATGACCCTGAAATCCGAATACGACCGTGATGTGAGCCGCGGTCTGCCGATCGACCCACCGAGGAACTATTTCCAGAACGACGATCCAGCCCGGCCGCCGATCATGCGCTGGCGCAGTTCAGCCTATTTGCTCTTTGCCAATTGGCTCAACTATTACGTCTACCAGGAGACACCGTTCGACCTGGATTCGATCCACGCCGAGCACTGAGCCAGGCTCCCGGAAGGCATGTAACTTCAGTTACTGTAGAAATTATGGGCATGCTCTACTATCGAGACAAACAAGCAACGCCGGGATACCTAACACCACACACCGGCTTTTGAGGAGGAACCCAATGACTGTTACCGTTCAGGCTAGTAATTTTGACGAAGTCGTCATGAAAAGCGACAAGCCCGTGTTGCTCGATTTCTGGGCTGTCTGGTGCGGACCGTGCCGCATGGTCGCTCCGACTGTTGACAAACTTGCTCAGGAATATGCTGGCCGCGCCGTCATCGGTAAGGTCAATGTCGATGAGCAGACCGAACTCGCTGAGAAGTTCCGTGTCATGAGCATCCCGACCCTCTACATCCTGAAAAATGGCCAGGTTGTCGAGCGTCTGATTGGCGCCCGTCCCTACTCCGAGCTCGCAGCAGCCCTCGAAAAGCACATCTGAGGATCTGCGTTTCCAGCTTCCCCTGACTGGATAAACACACCTTGCTAACTGTCACAAAGAAAATGGCTGTCATGAATCTCTTAAAGAATCATGACAGCCTCTTTTCGTGACAAATAGCTGTGGCGGTGATCCAGATGGCGGGGCAGGTGGTCTGGACCGGACAGGACGGGACAGGGCAGGGCAGGGAAGGGAATTCTCAGACCTTGCTGTATTCGACAGCGATCTGGGCGCCGACTTTGACGTTGTTGAAGACAAGCTGGATGTTGGATTCGAGGCTGGCGCCGCCGGTCAGTTCCTTGACCCGGGCGAGCAGGAACGGGGTGCTGTCCTTGCCCTTGATGCCCTGCTCCTCAGCTTCCCTGACGGCCTGTTCGATGGCGCCATTGATGACAGCTGGATCCATTTCGTAGTCTGCAGGAATGGGATTGGCTACGACAATGCCGCCATTGAGACCAAGATCCCATTTGGCTTTCATGGCAGCTGCCATTTCACTGGCCGTGTCGACTTGATAATCGACAGCAAATCCACTTTTGGATGTGTAGAAGGCAGGCAGCTCGCTGGTGCCAAAACCAACGACCGGAACACCTTGGGTTTCCAAGTACTCGAGTGTCAGGCCAATATCGAGAATAGATTTGGCACCGGCGCAGACCACAGTCACATTGGTGTGAGCCAGTTCCTGCAGGTCGGCAGAAATGTCCAGTGTGGTCTGGGCGCCTCTGTGGACACCACCGATGCCGCCCGTCGCAAAGACCCGGATACCAGCCAGATTGGCGATGATCATGGTGGAAGCGACGGTTGTGGCTCCGTCCAGGCCTTTGGCCAGGATGAAGGGGATGTCGCGGCGGCTGGCCTTGATGACATCGTGGCTGGAACCGAGGTATTCGATTTCTTCCCGGGTCAGTCCGACTTTGAGCTTGCCTTTGATGATGGCGATGGTCGCCGGGATTGCGCCATTGTCACGGACAATCTGTTCCACCGCCAGGGCAGTCTCGACGTTTTTCGGATAGGGCATGCCATGGGAGATGATTGTTGATTCCAGGGCAACCACCGGTCTGCCATGCGCCAGTGCTTTCTCGACCTCGGGATGGATTTCAAGGTATTTGTCGTACATGCTTTTTCTCCTATGATTTTTTATGACGAACGTCTGATTTCATGAGCTCCAGATCGCTGATTTTACTTGTCTAGTCCGAACTCTTTCAAGGTGAGCAGGACATTGTCGCTGGACATGCCTGGATTGATGGTTTCCTGATGCTTCAACGCAAGAATGGATGCAGCCATCGCAAACCTGGCAGACTCAGCTATGCCGAACTGGTTGAAGCGGGCATACACCAGGGCCGAGACAAAGGCATCACCGGCTCCGGTCGCATTGACGACAGTGACTTTGGGGCTGGGGATCCAAGCGTACTCAGAACCATCGCTGTAGAAAACACCTGCTTCGGCCATCGTGATGAAGACTTGCCGGACACCCTTTTCCAGGAAAAAATCAGACACCCGGACCAGATCCTGTTCAGTTTTGATCTCCAGACCGGAAAGCAGCTCGGCTTCGATCTTGTTCGGCTTGATCGTGTGGAAGGCGCCAATTTTATCCTTGATCTTCATGGCTTTGGTGGTTGAGACTGTGTCCAGGAAGAATTCTGTGTTTTTGAAATTGTCCACGACATAACTGATCGTCTCGTTCGGGATATTGGTATCGATGACGCAGATTTTTGAATCTTCGATGATCTGGCGCTTGGTCTGGATGAAATCAATCGAGAGATCTTCGAAAATGTCCATGTGGGAAATGGCCACATTCATGTCGCCAGTTTCGTCGAGAATGGCCAGGTAGGTTGAAGTGGAGCGACCACTGGATATCAGGGCATGCCTGATATCCAGGCCTATGGCACTGGCATGGTCCACGATCTTGTGACCGTAAACATCATCCCCGACGGCACTGATCAGCTTGGTAGGTATGCCGAGGTGGACAAGATTCTCGGCAATATTGCGACCGACGCCACCCAGGCTGATCTTGACCCTGCCGGGATTGGAATCCCGAGGGACCAGTTTCCGGTCAGGAAAGCCGCTGATGTCGATATTGGAACCACCCAGCACACAGACATAATCCTCTTGCTTGAGGATGTAGCCTTTGCCCAGGATCAATCCCTTTTTCATCAGGTTGGTGATGTGGACCGCAACCGAAGATCGAGTGATGCCGAGTGCTGCTGCGAGCTCATTCTGAGAGATCGCAGGATTCTTGCGGATGAGTGCAAGCAATTCTTCTTCGCGATTCGTCATGATCGGCTCCTTAATTATAGCTTATAAAATAAGCATGTGCTTATGGTAACAGAATATCACGCGAGACGGACCTATGCAACCCCCAAAGCCATTCGGCTCTTTATCTGATTCCGTGAAAAGCCTGTAAAAAGTGCAGCGGATTCCAGTAAGAGTGTGGCCATGGGGCTTGGAAGATTTGAGAAGTGCCAGTTTTGACTGCAGGTCTGGTTTGCTTTCACATCATTGAAGCTCCCTGGCCGGCAGGTCTGGCACCTTGGACGGAACATTCCACTTTTGGGGTCGGCCCACCAAAACGGTACTAATCAAATGGGTCTCGAAGCCCCTGCAGCAGAGTCTTTTCCAGATCATGCCTAGATCTTCCCCAA
>DIGA01000011.1 GCA_002419365.1 Mageeibacillus sp. UBA5734
TACCGAGAATAAGTTGACACGGTCGGCCGCGAGGAACGCGTTGCAAATTGGATCCTGATTTGTTATAGTGTTCAAGGTCAAACAAAATCGAGGTGTAGCGCAGCTGGCTAGCGCGCCTGCTTTGGGAGCAGGATGTCGGGGGTTCAAATCCCTTCACCTCGACCAGAAAAAACCCCTGGAGCTTCAGGCTCGCAGGGGTTTTGTTTTTTTCTTGCGGCACTGAATGCGTGTCGCACGCGATTCCATGCGGCAATCAGATTTAACATGGTTATAATTGAAAGTGACCAGTTGATTTGCAACAATCATCTGATCCACGAAAAGAATCGGGGGTATGTGCGATGGGCAAGAAAATTGGACTGCTGACCAGTGGTGGCGACTGCCAGGGATTGAATACGGCTCTGCGCGGCGTGGCCAAGGCACTCTATGAGCAAGTCAAGGGGGTCGAACTGATAGGATTCAGGGATGGTTATCGCGGCCTGATTGAAAAGGACTTCAAAAAAATGGCCCCCGCTGATTTTTCCGGGATCCTGACGGTGGGTGGCACTATCCTCGGTACATCTCGCCAGCCGTTCAAGCAACTCCAGGATCCAGGCGATCCATCCAAGCCGGACGGCCCGACCCGCCAGGAGGCAATGATCGCCACATACAAAGCCTTGAAACTGGATGGTCTGGTCATCTTGGGCGGCAATGGAACCCACAAGACGGCCCACGCCCTGTCCCAGGCGGGACTCAACATCATCACGCTACCCAAGACGATCGACAATGACCTGTGGGGTACGGATGTGACATTTGGCTTCCAGAGTGCTGTGGATATCGCGACCCTCGTGATTGACAGCATCCACACCACAGCGACCTCCCATGGCCGAGTGTTCATCATTGAACTGATGGGACACCGGGCTGGCTGGCTGACCCTGCATGCTGGCGTGGCTGGTGGTGCGGATGTCATCCTGATCCCGGAAATCCCCTACAGCTTGGATTCGATTGCTCGTTCGCTCAAACAGCGGGAAGCCCAGCACAAGCGTTTTTCCATCATTGCCCTGGCAGAAGGTGCCTTGACGAAGGATGAAGCCAGCCTGTCCAAAAAGGAACTGCGCAAGGTCCGGGAGCAGGAACCCTATCCATCAGCTGCTTATCGGCTGGCCCATGACTTGAGTGAAAAAATTGGACAGGAAATTCGCGTGACTGTCCCAGGGCACTTCCAGCGCGGCGGACAACCCGTGGCGTATGACCGGGTGCTGGCAACGACGCTCGGTACTGCAGCTGCTGAACAGGTGCGAGACAACCGGTATGGGTTCATGGTTGGCCTGGTCAACAACCAGACCGTGGCAGTTCCTCTCGAAGACGTGGCCGGCAAGCTGAAAAGGGTCCCTGATGATTCGATTCTGATCCGGTCGGCCCGGGCCATCGGGACATGTTTCGGTGACGACTGAACGGTTGGAAAACAAATGTTCACAGGAGTTTATGGATGGCGAAGAAACGAACGATAGCAGCTCTGGATGTGGGTTCGCATGAAATCACGCTCAAAATTGCCCAGCTGGAGCGCACAGGCTTGCCACTCGAGCTCGAGACAGTCCGGCAAACGTTGGCGGTCGGTACGGATACGTACCGGACTGGTGAGATCCGTGATGAGACGGTCAGGGAACTGGTCTCGGTCATCGAGCGCATGACAGGCAAGATCCGCGAATACAAGGTGACCCAAGTCCTTGCTGTCGCAACCAGTGCCATCCGGGAAGCCAGAAACCGTCAGGTCGTACTGGACCAGATCGACCGGATCTGCCGTCATCCGATCCAAGTCCTGAGCAACGCCCAGGAGCGGTATTTCCATAATCTGGCGACCATAGCCCGCTGGCCGCAGTTTGCTGACCAGATCAAGGAAGGGACTTTGGTCCTTGACCTGGGTTCCGGCTCCATCCAGGTCACCGTCTATGACAAAGGTGCGTTCCTCTTCAGCCAGAACATGCGCCTGGGGGCGCTGCGCATCCGGGAGTTGCTTGCGGATCTCGAACGCCGGACCGCTGATTTTGGCCGCCTGATGGAAGATTACATTTCGACCGATCTGGAAAATTACCGGGCGTTGGAACCCAAGGGCACGACTTACAAGAACTTGATTGTCCTGGGCGCAGACACACGTTATGTAAAATTGCTGGCCGGCCTTGAACCCGGTCAGCCGGCCAGCTTGTCAGCCCCTCAGCTTGAGGCCATTTACAGGCAGCTTCTAAGCACGAGTCCAGCCGAACTTTCCATGGATTATGACATCCCTGGTGAGCATGCTTCACTGTTGCTGCCAGCGGTGATCCTGGTCCAGAAGTTCATCCACTTCACGGGTGTCAAAACCATCAGCATGCCTGTGGCCTCTCTGGCGGATGGACTGCTGGTCGATCTGGCCCGCCAGCATGGCCACATCGAGCTGAGTCATGATCCAGATGAGGACATCCTGCATGCAGCGCGCCAGATGCTCAGGCGTTACCAAAGCAACAAACGACATGTCCAGTATGTGGAACAGGCTGCGGCACAGATCTTCGATGCTACCCGGCGTTTGCACCGGCTGGGGAAGAGGCAGCGCCAACTTTTGCAGCTGGCTTCACTCCTGCATGACACTGGCAAATTCGTCAACATGAATCATCACAGGATTCGCTCTTATCACATCATCCTGTCGACAGAAATCATCGGTCTCAGCGATGAAGAGCAGCGCCAGGTGGCCTGGCTGGCCCGTTTTTACAGTGGTATGGTCAGCTATTCCGAACCTGGATTTGAGGAGCTGGTACCCAGGGCCCAGCTGGAGGTGCTCAAGCTGGCCGCAATCCTGCGGCTGGCTGATTCACTCGATGCGAGCCATCGCCAGGCGGTCACCATCGAAGACATCAGCATGGATGAGGACTCCCTGGTCCTGCTGATCTCCTCTTTGGAGGACCTGACTTTGGTCCAATGGAGTTTTGAACACAAATCCCCCTTGTTCCGCTCTGTTTTTGGCATCACACCACGGATCAAGGTCAGGAGGAAATGATCCATGAAAAAAGAAAAAACCACGCCTCGTCAAACACTGCCTTACATCAATCGTGAATTGAGCTGGCTCGAGTTCAACGACCGGGTGCTGGAAGAAGCGCGCGACAAGCACAATCCCTTGCTGGAACGGTTCAAGTTCCTTGCCATCACGGCATCCAATCTCGATGAATTTTTCATGGTGCGCGTGGCTTCACTCAAAGATCTGGTCAATGCACGGTACGACCAGCCCGATCCGGCCGGACTGACACCCGAGACCCAGTTGGCCGCCATTTCTGAGCGAACCCACCAGATGGTCAACCGTCAATATTCGACCTTGAACCGGTCTTTGCTACCAGCCCTGGCCAACCAGGCTGTACGTCTGCTTTCGCCTTCTGACTTGACCAGCGAACAGAAAGCGGCGGTCCTCGACTATTTCCAATCAACCGTTTTTCCGATCCTGACGCCCATGGCGGTGGATGCAGCCCGTCCATTCCCTCTGCTGGCCAACCGGTCGCTCAACCTGATCGTGAAAATTACGGGCAATTCGCGGTCTGGGATTGTGGCCAATCTCGACCCTGCCGATGACGAGCGGGCTTTTGATTTTGCCCTGATCCAGATTCCCACCGTGATTCCGCGCTTGTTTGAATTGCCCAGTCCCTCTGGCAAGGATCTGATTTTGCTCGAAGACATCGTCCGGATGCATTTGGACCATCTGTTCACGGGGGTGTCTTATGGAGAAGCTTCTTGTTTCCGCATCATGCGTAATGCAGATTTTGACCTGGAAGAAGAAGATGCGGCAGATTTGTTGAAAGCCATTGAAAAACAGCTCAAATTGCGCCAATGGGGCCAGGTGATCCGCCTGGAAGCGGAGGATTCGATTGATGATGAGCTTTTGTCAGTTCTGACCCGCTCCCTTTCCATCCGTGAACCGGATATCTTCCTGATCAATGGGCCTCTGGATTTGACGTTCCTGTTTCGGATCCACAAATTACCGCTGGATCCGGCCTTGCGCTTTGCCTCCTTTGAATCGCAGCCCATTGCCCAGCTCCAGGCGGATGACTTGTTCGCTGCGATCCGCCAGTCCGATGTCTTGCTGCACCATCCCTATGAATCCTTTGACCCTGTGATTGAACTGGTCCGGCAAGCTGCAGAAGATCCCGATGTCCTGGCCATCAAGCAGACCCTGTACCGGGTCAGTGGCGAATCACCGATCGTCCGTCATTTGGCCGCTGCTGCCGAGATGGGCAAGCAAGTTCTGGTCCTGGTCGAGCTCAAGGCTCGATTCGATGAAGAAAACAACATCCAGTGGGCCAGGCGACTGGAGCAGGCGGGATGTCATGTCATCTACGGACTGGTTGGCCTGAAAACACACAGCAAGATCACCCTGATTGTGCGCAGAGATGACGACCGGATCCGGCGCTATGTCCACCTGGGCACCGGCAATTATAACGACATCACGGCTGGAATCTACACCGACCTTGGTCTCATGACTTGTAACGAAGGCATCGGCGCCGATGCGACTGATTTTTTCAACATGCTGTCGGGCTATTCAGCGCCCCTGACCTGGCGCAAACTGATCATGGCTCCATTCTGGCTGCGGAACAGTTTTGCCCGCCGGATCGAACGGGAGAAGCATCACGCCCTCCAGGGCAAGCCCGCCCGGATCATTGCCAAGCTGAACTCCCTGGTTGATCCAGACCTGATCGCCAGCCTGTATGAGGCATCCAGGGCCGGTGTCCAGATCGACCTGGTCGTCCGCGGCATTTGCTGCCTCAGGCCCGGTGTCCCCGGCCTTTCCGAGACCATCACGGTGCGCAGCATTGTCGGCCGTTTTCTCGAGCATAGCCGGATCTATTATTTTGCCAATGACAATGCGCCGGAATTGTTCTTGTCCAGCGCTGACTGGATGCCGAGAAACCTTGACCGGCGTGTCGAACTGATGTTCCCGATCGAGGATGAGACTGCCTGGGAAAAGGTCATGGATGTGCTGGAAACGCAGCTGGCCGATACCGAACGCAGCTGGCTGATGGGGCCTGACGGACAGTATACGCGTGTAGACCGACGTGGTAAAATGCATCTGGACTGCCAGCAGTATTTTTGTGACCAGGCCATTCTGGTCGGCAAGCAGGTCGAGACACTCTTGTCTGACCAGGTTCTGGTACCGGTCCAGCGCTAGGTTCCCGCGGGTTTTACCAGGCAGAATCTAACTTCCGGAGGTGCACCATGCCAGAGACGATTGCAATCGTTGATTTGGGTTCAAATACCACCCGGCTCAATGTCTACTCCATCGATAAAAAAGGTGAACCCGAACTTGTAGCTGAAGCCAAGCGCAAAGTCCGGCTCGGAGAAGACATGGGGGACGACAAGCTCCTGATCAATCCTGCCGCGACAAACCGGGCCATGGAAGCAATGGCAGATTTTGCCCAGATCCTGGCCAAATACCCGGGTGCCCGGACACTGGCAGTGGCCACGGAAGCCATGCGCCGGGCCAGAAATGGCAAGGCTCTGGCCGAGTTGATCGAACAGACCACCGGTATCCCAGTCCGGATCATTTCCGGTGATGAGGAGGCTTATTTTGATTTCCTGGCCGTCCGGCATACCATGAGCCTGGACGATGCCTTGATCATCGATACCGGTGGCGGCAGCTGCGAGCTGATCCTGATGCGGGACAAAACCTGCATCGAAAAAACCAGCCTGCCGATCGGTTCCGTTGTCTTGTCGGAAAAATTTACTGACAAGGGAGACATGAGCGCAGCCGCCATATTCCGCCTGTTCAACCATGTCCATGCCCGGTTGTCGCAGATCAGCTGGCTGGAACAGGCACGTAGTTTACCGATGATTACGGTCGGTGGTAATCACCGGGCCATCGGCAAGCTCTGGAAAAACAACATGGATGATGATGCGCCCCTGCACGGCTATGCCATTACGCGCGAGAATCTCAACAGCCTGTACATCGACCTGCTGGACGCGGATAGCAGCCGACGCCAGGTCATGCTCGGCAAGAACAAAGACCGGGCAGACATCATCTCTGCCGGCCTTTCACCCCTGATCCAGACCATCCGGATGCTGGGTTCCAAAACCATCTATTTCTGTGAAACAGGCTTGCGCGACGGAGTCCTGTACGATACCTTATACACCTGACAAGGAGGACTGATCCATGAATTTTCGCCAAGCCATCATCGATGGCCTCGTCCCATTGACCCAACTGCAGGCACAGGCCATCGGAGACTTGCTCGAAATTCCCCCCCAGCCTCAACTGGGGGACTATGCGTTCCCTTGCTTTACCCTGGCCAAGACCTTGCGCAAAGCGCCTGCTGTGATCGCAACGGATCTGGCTGGCCAACTGGGCCAGTCGCTGTCTTTTATCGACCGGATCGAAACCAGCGGCGGCTATTTGAATTTTTTCATCGACCGCGCCACCCTGGTGAGCCAGACCGTTCGAGATACCTTGAACGCGGGAAACCAGCTGGGCATGTCCACCCTGGGTGAAGGACAGACCATCCTGGTGGAATTTTCATCGCCCAACATCGCCAAGCCTTTCCATGTCGGGCATGCCTTCACGACCATCCTGGGCAATGCCCTGGCTAAGTTCTACCAGCATCTCGGTTATACCACCGTCCGCATGAATCACTTGGGTGATTATGGCACCCAGTTCGGCAAACTGATAGTGGCCTACCAGCTGTGGGGCAATGAAGAGGCTTTGAATGAACACCCCATCCAGGAACTCTTGCGGATCTATGTCAAGTTCCATGACGAGGCTAAAGAGCACCCCGAATTGGAAACGCAGGCTCGCGACCATTTCCGGCGCCTGGAGGCAGGCGAGACCGAGCAGATTGCCCTCTGGCAGCGCTTCCGTGATCTTAGCCTGCTGGAATTCGAGCGTGTGTACCAGCGCCTGGGGGTGACTTTCGACAATTACAATGGCGAGAGTTTCTACTCCGACCAGATCCCGGCTGTTGTGGACTGGCTCAAGGAAAAGAACTTGCTCGAGGACAGTGAAGGGGCTCAGGTTGTCCGCCTGGACGAGAAGAACCTGCCGCCCTGCATCATCCTGAAATCAGACGGTACGACGATCTATGCATCGCGTGACATCGCTGCGGTCCTGTATCGTGACAGAACGTACCATTTTGCCAAGAACATCTATGTGGTTGGCACGCCTCAGGCGCTGCATTTCCGCCAGGTTTTCGCTGTCCTGGAAAAGGCCGGTTTTGAAAAAGCCCGTGATTGCATCCATGTCGGGTTTGGCCTGGTTAAATTCGCCGACCGCAAACTGTCCACCCGTAGTGGAGACGTGATTTTGCTGGAGGATCTGCTCGCGGAAAGTGTCGACAAGACACTCGAGATCATCCAGAAAAATGCTGCCGTGCGCCATCCGGACATGACAGAGCGCGACATGCAGGAGATCGCCGAGAAAATCGGCATCGGCGCAGTCATTTTTACCTTTCTTAAAAACAGCCGTGAACGCGACATTGTCTTTTCCTGGGAGGAGATGCTGGACTTCGAAGGTGATTCGGCCCCTTATGTCCTGTATACCTATGCCCGCGCTCGCAGCATTCTGCGCAAGGCTGACCAGGAAGGGCTTTCGTACACCACTTGTCCGGATGCATCCTTGCGCCTCCTGGCTTCAGATGACGAATTTGCCCTGGCCAAGTTGCTTGAGAGCTTTGGTCCGACGCTGGAAAAAGCTGCCAGTGTCCATGAACCCTTCATGCTGGTCCGCTTGATCACGAATCTGGCCCGTGTGTTCAACAAATATTACCATCATGAGCCTATCCTCAAGACTTCGGATCCTGATCTGAGGTCTGCCCGCCTGGCGCTGGTCGATGCTGTCAGCATCGGTATCCGCACCGGACTGGACCTTCTGGGGATCTCATCGGTTGAACGGATGTAAGGTGCCATGACTTCACCGCATGTGCCAGCCAGCCCTGGCGGCCAACCGCAAGGACTGGCCCGCTATTACCAGCGCCCGGACCTGAAAGTGACCCTTGAACAGATCCGGCGCGCCCGCCTGCGGTTGAGACTGGCCATGAGTGCTGTTTCTGCCAGGAAAGCCAGCCAGGAACTTATAGCCTGCTGGCAATCCTACCAGTATAACAGGACACTGGCACGTCTGCTCCATGAGCAAAAATCCAGTGATCCAAACAGGATCTCGGAACTTGCATTTTTCGAGATGGCAGACGGACCGGTCCATTCCAGCCTGGCACTCGCATTCAAGGCACTCATGGACTGCCGGTTCCGGGATGACATCCTGCCGCTGATCCAGCCTTTCCATCTGGAATCGGCGCTTGACTGGTCAGAATTGGCAAGTGAACGGATCCAGGCTGAATCTGAGGCAGAAGCGGTCAAAATCCGCGAGATTTCAGACTGGATGGCGCAAAGCAGGATTTTCTGCCTCGGCCAGCGGTGGCCTGTAGCAGCGCTTCCTGCCCTGCTGGAATCGCCGCAACGCTCGATTCGCCGCGCGACCTTTCGCGGAATCCTCGACTTTGTCCGAACCCATGAAGAGTGGCTTGACCGGCAAATCAGCGCATTGATCGAATTGCGTGTCCTGATGGCTAAAAAGTTGCATCTGTCTGGGCCTTTTGAGAGGATCCGCCATCAAACGGGTCTTTCCGGAGTGACAGAAGATCATTTTCTGGCCTTTACACGTTTGATCCAGCACTTTTTTGTGCCGATGGGTGTTGAAATCAGGAGCCTGCAGCGCAAGCGCCTGAATCTGGAAACCTTGTCGGAACAGGATTGGCTATGTTTCCTGCCAGATGGGCATCCCGTGCCAACGAGCAGCCGGGACGCCCAATTCCAGACCATTGCCAAGATCTTGAAGAACCAGTTGAAGGACCATACTGACACCCTGGGGGACTTGGCATGTCTGGACCAGCCACTGGCTGATTTCCAGCTCGGTCCTGACATGTCTGGCGAAGTCACAGCCTGGCTTCTGCGGCCCGAAGGCCCGGTTTACTGGCGTTTGCCGCATCATGGCACCATGACAGATATCAGCCATCACTTGCAAGCTTTTGGTCCTTTGCTGGCTGCTCTGGCTGACCAGGGAATGGCGCAACGTGCTGGCAGCATGGCCGCTCCCGTGCTGCCAGACCTGGCCCGTGCAACGCTGCAAGCCAGCCTGACCGAACTGGCGGCACTGCCTAGTCTGCAGGAATTGATTCAGGAAAATGAGCTGTACGGTTTGCTAAGATTGACACAAATGACGGAGACCCTGGTGATTTTGACCTTGGTGGCCGATTTTTCATACCGGATTCATCAGGAAAACCTGATCGACCCAGCAGAACGCAACCGTTTGTGGCTTGAGCTGGAACAACAGTATCTGCCCGACCTGGACCATGTGGACTGGCCGTACTTGGCCCAGGGGGGACTGCAGCACCTCGCCCTGGACGCCTGGCTGAAACCTGGGCATTCACTCGCCCGGGCTCTGGGACTGTTTGCTGCCCTGTGCATCTGGCAGAAAAACCGTAAATTTCCTGGGCAATTGGGCCAGGATTGGTCGCATTTGATGGCGAAGGGCAACAGTCTGCCATTTGACCAGCTGCTTCTTTCGTTCAATTTCCCGTTGCCCTGGGACGAAACGGCCTTCAAGCGCCTGGCGTTTGCCATCAGCGCAGAACTGAGTTTGTGACATGCGATTGCCAGAAGCCTTTGTAGCCGAAATGGTCCGATTGTGGTCGGACTGGAAACCAGCAGGGACTCTGTCTGACTTTCTTGCGGTTCATGACCAGTCGTCTGCCTCAGGCCTCAGGGCCAATTTGATCAAGACTTCGCCCGGTGAGCTGAAGTGCATGCTCCCAGATCTGGTGCAGGAACCAGTTCCCTGGTCCGGATCTGGTTTTTATACAAGAGAAAAAACCAGCCCGGGGCGTTTGCCACAGTACCATGCTGGACTTTTCTATATCCAGGAGCCCAGCGCGATGCTTCCTGCCGAAGTGCTGGATGTCAAGCCCGGGGACAAGGTGCTCGATTTGTGTGCCGCGCCAGGTGGAAAATCGACCCGGCTGGCTGCCGGTGTCGGATCTGAGGGCTTGTTGTGGGCGAATGAAATCCATGCGGACAGGGTCAAGGCTCTTCTGAGAAATCTTGAACTGTCCGGGGCAGACCGGACCATCATCACGCAGGAGACACCGGAGCGTCTGGCTGAAAAGCTGCCGGGTTTTTTTGACCGTATCCTGGTGGATGCCCCCTGTTCAGGTTCAGGCATGTTCCGGCGGGATCCCCAGGCGACCGCAAGCTGGGAACGATATGGACCGGCAACCTGTACGCCTGTCCAGGCCGATATTCTCGAAGCATCTGACCACATGCTCCGGCCAGGCGGTTACCTGGTCTATTCCACCTGCTCGTTTTCCGTCTCTGAAGACGAAGCCATGATCGAGAAGTTCCTGGAGCGTCATCCACACTACGAAATTACAGCCATACCACCATTCGCTGGACTGAGCCCAGGCTTGCCCCTGGGTGCTGGCTTGGAAAAAACCGTACGGATCTGGCCCCATATGACCCGGGGTGATGGCCATTACTGTGCCCTGCTTCACAAGAAGCCTGATGCAGAACCAGGACAACGGCCAGGCGCAGAATTAGTCCTGCCGGATGATTCTTTCACAACCAGACGCAGAAAATCGAAGCCGTTGGGAAAACAGGCTGAACACCCTTTGCTGGATGACGTTTCGGCTCAGCTGTGTTTCAGGGACTGGGCGCAGGCGACCTTGTCCGATGCAGGGCTTTCCGTTTTGGCCGCGAAGGAGCAGACGGCCTTCTACCGGGTCCATCAGGACCGATTGCATCTGATGCCCAACCAGGCTGCGCATCTGGAGGGACTGCATTGGGTCAAGACTGGCTTATACCTGGGCCAGGTCCACAGTCGTCCGGCCAACCGGGACAAGAGGGGTGCACCAAGGATGAAAGATGCCCGGACCATTTCCACGTTAGTTTTTGAGCCTGCCCATGCCATGGCATTGGCATTGACGGCTGATGATTTCCGTTATGCCCTCAGACTCGATGCCGATGATCCGCTTCTGCAGAAATACCTGCGGGGAGAAACTCTGCAATGGCCTCAGAACAGCTGGCCGTCCACAGGTTGGCCAGAAGGTGCCTACGTAGCCATCTGTCTCGACCGCTTCCCCCTGGGCTGGGCAAAAGCGCAAAACCATGGGTTTTTAAAGAACTTGTACCCGCCTGGCTGGCGGAAAATGACTTGATCCTGAATGGATGCGATAGGAGAGATACGATGTCCGTAATGGTTCTGGCGACTGAAAACGAAGGCAAACTGGGTGAGTACCTCGATCTGGCAAGACACTCAGGATTCACACTGGTCAGCATGAGGGACGCCGGTTTTACCGGCACCATTGTTGAAGATGGCAAAACCTATGAAGAAAATGCCCTGATCAAAGCACGCGCTGTCCATCAGCAGCTCGGTGGCTGGGTTCTGGCCGATGATTCCGGGCTTTCGGTCGATATTCTGGATGGCGCACCGGGCATCTATTCGGCCCGGTTTGCTGGCGAGACAGCCAGTTACCGCGACAAAATCGCCCAGCTCCATGCCTGGCTGGCACCCTATCCACCCGAGACCTGGCAGGCTTCCTTTATCTGTGCGATTGCCATCATCCAGCCAGATGGCAGGGAAGAGGTCGTGCGCGGCGAGTGCCGGGGCAGGATTGCCGAACATGCTGCCGGTTCAAACGGATTCGGTTACGATCCGATTTTCTTCCTGCCTGAGTATGGCCAGACCATGGCTCAGATCGACCCTGCCTTGAAAAACCAGATCAGCCACCGCGCCCGTGCGCTGGCTCTGGCGGCCCAAGTCCTGCCGCATGGTCTCGAAGGACCAGGCCAGCTATCCGGAAACTGACTCCATGGATCAGACACTCGAACATCTGAAGACTGCTGATGTGGTGCGGCTGCTGCTGGTTTCGGATTCGCACGGCCACACCGATGGCATTGCCTCCCTGATCCAGCAAACCGGTTTGCCGGACTTGATTCTCCACCTGGGTGACCATCAGGATCCACTGGAAGAAATCGCCTGGGAAATGGAATGCCCAGTGCTTGGTGTTGCCGGCAATTGCGACCATTTTAAGTCCACGGCAGATTTGCCGGACAACCGTCTCATCATCCTGGCGGGCTGGCGCTTTTTCCTGACCCACGGTCACCACTACCACGTCAAGAGTGGCCTGCAGCATCTGTTCCAGGTTGCAGCCCAGGACCCCTGGCGAGCGGACTTCATCGTGTTTGGCCATACCCATCGTCAACTGGTCCGTCAATATGAACAGGACGGCCGTACGGTCTACCTGATCAATCCCGGATCAGCCTTCCCCGGCCGGGAAGGACCACAAGGAATCTGGCTCGAACTATCGGAGGGAAAAATCAGGATGGATCCCTTGCCGGATCCGCAAAGGCCGTGATATAGTATCCTTCACGGACGAATGTTCTTCACAAGCGTACAATGAAAGGATGCCAGGTCGTGTCTGACAGCGAGTTTTTTCTTGTCAAAGCTGAAGTCTTGCCTGACGTGTTCAACAAAGTCATGGCGGTCAAACGAATGCTCAGCAGCGGCAAAGCCGAGTCCATCAATGTGGCCTGCAACCGGATCGGACTCTCCCGCAGTGCCTATTACAAATACAAGGATGCGGTTCTGCCCTTCTATGAGACGTCCCGGGGACGGATGGTGACCCTGATTTTTGCCGTGGAGAATTTTCCCGGCATTCTCTCTGGCATCATCAACGTCTTGGCCAAAGAGAAGGCCAATGTCCTGACCATCAACCAGAACATCCCCATCAACGGACTGGCAGATGTGTCGATTTCGATTGAAACAGACCGGATGACTGGCTCCCTGGAGGATTTGCTCGACGAACTGGGTAAGATCCCCGGTGTGCGTTCGTACAAAATCCTGGCTCGAGACTGATTATGCAACAACTTGGAGGATACACATGATCAACATTGCCATTTTAGGCTATGGCGTCGTCGGCAGCGGAGTCGGCGAGGTCATCTACATGAACCAGTCATCGCTTGAGACCCGGACGGGCCAGCGCATCGATGTCAAGAAAATCCTCGATCTGCGGGAGTTTCCCCAGGATCCCTATGGCGACCGGGTGACCCGTTCTGCAGACGAAATCATGGATGATCCTGAAATCGCTGTTGTAGTCGAAACCATTGGTGGGGCCTCGATTGCCTATGAACTGACCAAACGTGCACTGGTGTCCGGCAAGCATGTCGTCACCTCGAACAAGGAGCTTGTTGCCACTCATGGCCCTGAGCTGATGGCCCTCGCGGATGCCAACAATGTCAGTTACCTGTTCGAAGCCAGTGTGGGCGGCGGCATTCCGATCATCCGCCCCTTGCACAAGTGCCTGGCAGCCAATGTGGTTCTCGAGATCTCCGGAATCCTGAACGGGACCACCAATTACATCCTGACCCGGATGGAGCATGCCGGGATCGATTTCGATGCAGCACTCAAGGAGGCCCAGGATCGCGGCTATGCCGAACAAAATCCGACCGCGGATATAGCCGGGATCGATGCCTGCAGGAAAATTGCCATCCTGGCCAGCATCGCAACCGGGGAATACATCGACAGCCGGAAAATCCATACAGAAGGCATCACAGCCGTATCCCTGGCAGACATGGCCTATGCCCGCAGCATGAACCGGAAAGTCAAGCTCCTGGGCCGTTTCCTGAGAAACGACGGCCAGAAATACAACTTGATCGTGGCTCCGATGCTTGTTGAAGCGACCAAGCCTCTTTCTGTCGCAGACGATGTCTTCAACGCCATCCAGGTCCGTGGCAACGCCCTCGGCACAGCCATGTTCTATGGGCGTGGAGCCGGCAAGCTGCCTACGGCCAGTGCCGTCGTAGCGGACATCATCGAATGTGTCATGCACCTGGGCAAGAAGCCTCATGTCGCCTTGTGGCAGGACACAGGCCGGGAGAATATCCTGGCACATGAGCAGGCTCCTGTCCAGGCCTTGATCCGGCTTGACCCCCAGGTTCCTAAAACTCAAGTGGAGACGCTGTTTAGCCCGTTTGGCCTGGACTGGCTGGAGCCGGTTGTGCCGGGAGAAATCGCCTGTACGGTCGGTTTCAATCCGGAAAAGCCACTTCTGGAAGGCCGGTTGTCCGATTTGCTGTCTGCCCTGGGAGACCATCTGATTGGCTGGATGCGAATTTGCACCTGTGATCAAACGACCTGAAAAAAACCGTCCCTGTTGCACTACACTGCACAGGGACGGTTTTGCATTTCAGGATCTGGTTGGGGGAGGGGCTTTCAGATCAGAATCTGTTGTCCATGCCACCCTGTTGACGTCTGCTGTTCTTGCGGGCCTTGCGGCAGTCCGGGCAACGAACGGGTTCGTTTTCAAAGCCCTTCTCTTTGTAGAATGCCTGTTCACCCTCGGTGAACGCGAATTCAACTCCACAGTCTTTGCATGTTAAGATTTTGTCTGGCATGTCGGAAAAACCTCCCAATTATTCTCGGATCAAGAAAGTGACAGTGGCTTTTCATAAGAAATCAGGAGGTTTGGACCTACCCATTCTGTCAGGCACAGGCTGTGAACAAACTTTATCCGTTGTTCGGATGATAGCATACATGTTATAATATTTTCAAGTGTGTTTGGACATTCTGCTTGACACATTGCCGAAAATTTACTTGAGATCTGTGCAAGATCAACCTAATTTTCAATAATCTCGCAAGGAGACAGATATGAAGTTAAGTAAATGTGTCGAAGTCATCTCGGCCAATGTCCTGGTTTCCGGTGATGACATGGACCTGGATGTCAATGTTGCCTGTGGAGCAGACCTGATGAGTGACGTCATGGCCTTTTCCTGTTCGACTAACCAGATGATGCTGACCGGTCTGGTCAATCCGCAGACCATCCGGACTGCCGAGATGATGGATGTCAAAGTGATCGTCTTCGTCCGCGGCAAGGTGCCGGACCGTGGCATGCTGGACCTGGCCCGGGAAAAAGGCATCTGTGTCTTGTCAACTCCTTTGCCGATGTTTTCTGCCTGCGGCATCCTGTACCAGAATGGTGTCAAAGGTAAGGGGGACTAGATGATCGAACCGGTCAAACTGGAATACAAGATCCGGGGTTCGGACTTCATCAATGCCGGCGAGGCATCGAGTGGCACGAAAAAAGCCCTCAATCGACTGGGTGTGTCCCCGGCAGCTGTCAAACGCGCAGCTATTGCCATGTATGAAGCAGAGATCAATGCTGTGATCCATGCGGACGGTGGTGCAGCAGAAGTGTTTATCTATTCGGACCATGTGGTCATCCGGATCATCGACCAGGGCCCGGGCATCCCGGATGTCAGCCTGGCGATGCAGGAAGGTTGGTCCACCGCACCCGATATCGCCCGTGAAATGGGGTTTGGTGCCGGTATGGGCCTGCCTAATATCAAAAAGCATTCGGACGACATGTCCATCGAAACGGAGATCGGCAGCGGTACGACTGTCACGATCACTGTCCGTTTCTAAACCTAAAGGAAAATTTCATGGCAAAACTCCATTCCGTGCGGCTGAATGAAGAAAAATGTGTTGGCTGTACGAACTGCATCAAAAAATGCCCGACCGAAGCGATTCGGGTTCGTGATGGCAAGGCCCGGATTGCCGAGGAACGCTGCATCGACTGCGGCGAATGCATCAAGGTCTGTCCCCATCATGCCAAGAGTGCCGAAATGGACACGCTGGATGCCCTCAAGACCTACCGCTACACCATAGCCCTGGCAGCCCCGTCACTCTATGCCCAGTTTGGCACGCCGGCGACTCGCCCGATGGTACTGGCTGCGCTGCTCAACATTGGCTTTGATGATGTCTATGAAGTGGCGATCGGTGCCGAGGTTGTCACCAAGGGGACGTCCGATTATCTTCCATTGGCCAGAGAGACCGGCAGGCTGCCCTTGATTTCCTCAGCTTGCCCGGCCGTTGTCCGGGTCATCCAGGAAAAATATCCAGGATTGATCGACAACCTGGTACCGTTTGATTCCCCGATGGAAGTGACTGCCGAGCTGGCCCGGCGCGATGCCCTGGCCCGGACCACCTACAAGCCAGAAGAAATCGGCATCTTTTTCATCAGCCCCTGTCCAGCCAAGCGGACTGCCGTGACGAATCCGATCGGCAACCGGCCCACCCAGGTGGATGGTGTCCTGTCCATCGCCGAAGTTTACCCCCAGATCCTGGCCAAACTGGAAAAAATGAACCCGGACCAGGTGGTGGAATTCGAGCAGCGGATCCTGGCTGATGCCAATGGGGTTGGCTGGGGTGCCAGCGGTGGTGAAGCCATGGGCCTGCAAACAGAGAAATATCTGGTCGTTGATGGCATCCACAATGTGATCGATATTCTTGAGGAAATTGAAAACGAGCGGCTGCGGGATATCGAATTCATCGAAGCCAATTCCTGCATGGGTGGCTGCATTGGCGGCCCTCTGACGGTTGCCAACCGCTTCTCAGCCAAGTCGCGCATGAACCGCTATATCCAGGAAGCGATCGTTTTTGAGCAAAACCACCAGGATTCTGTCTATAAACCTGACCGCGACGTGATCAGGGCCTGGCCTGAAATGCCCTTGGCCAACAATGCCCTGACTTTGGATCCGGATATTTTCAAAGCTCTGGAAAAATATGAGCAGATGGAGAAAATCACCCATCAATTGCCTGGCCTGGATTGTGGCGCTTGTGGTGCCCCTGATTGCGCTGCTCTGGCAGAAGACATCGTACGTGGCCTGGCGGTCGAATCAGACTGTATCTTCAAGCTCAAGGAACGAATCCGCAATGTGGCTGCCCAGATGAGTGAACTGGAATATGAAATGAATAAACATACCAAGCCGGCAGGAGGGAAGCAGGGCGATGGTCACACTTGATCAGGTAAGAGAAGCCCTGGACGCGCAGATTTTGACCGGAGAAAATCTGGCCGGCAGACCTGTTGCCGGAGGATATGCCTGCGATATGCTTAGCTGGGTGATGTCCCATGCTCAGCCGACGGATGTCTGGATGACGATCCTGAACAGCATCAATGTGATCGCCGTAGCGGTGCTGACGGATTGTGCCTGTGTCTTGCTGACGGAAGGCGTGGACCTGCCACCTGACGTGGCAGCCCGGGCCCAGGACAAAGGTGTGGTTGTCCTGGGCACTCAGGCCTCGACTTATGAGGCCAGTGCGCGATTGCATGCCTTCCTGGACCAGGCCCCGTGATTGCCCGCTGTGATCTCCATATCCACTCCGCCCTGTCACCGTGTTCTGACGATGACATGTCGCCAGGCCTGATTGTCGGCCTGGCCAAGCTGGCCGGACTTGATTTCATTGCGATTACAGATCATCAGACGTGTGGCAACTGTGAAGCTGCCATGGCCATAGCCGAGGCTTATGATGGACCGGTTGTCGTACCTGGCATGGAGGCCGAGTCCAGGGAAGAAATCCACCTGCTTTGCCTGTTCCCGGACCTGGCGGCGGCCAGGGATGTCGAGGCACTCATCCAGGCATCGATGTTACCGCTGAAAAACCGGCCGGACATTTTTGGCGAGCAGCTTCTGTTTAATGATGATGACGACGTGACTGGCCGTGAAACGAGACTGCTGATGCAAGCCTGCCAGCTGTCTTGTGACGAAATCGCCCGGCTAGTCCTGGAGCGAGGGGGTGTTTGCATCCCTGCGCACCTGGACCGGGAAGCCAACAGCATGCTGACCAGCCTTGGTGCTGTGCCACCGGATTTTCCCACGGACTGGATCGAATTATCCCAAAGGGCAGATCCAGACCAGTTTTTCCAGCAACATCCAGACCTTGCCCACTACCAGTTCCTTGTGGACTCCGATGCCCATCACCTGTCCCAGATCGATGAACCCGGCTGGCCAGTCGACATCCAGTCCTGGTCTGGTCCGGCCGAGGCCAGGCTACGGCTGCTCGCTGCCTTGCGACCGCAATCCAGGCAATGATATACTATTGTCCAGTTTCACGCCGAATGGAGAGCCTATGCGGGACCTATCGCTGCATCTGATGGACATCGTCCAGAATTCCGTCAAAGCGCAGGCGACTGCGATCGAGATCGAGATTGAAGCCAGGCCTCATGAAGACCAGCTTGTCCTGGCTGTCCGGGACAATGGCTGTGGGATGCCATCGGACATGGTCGCGAAGGTGCAGGACCCATTTGTCACTTCCAGGACGACTCGTTCGGTTGGCCTGGGTATTTCGCTGCTCAAGGAGCTGTGCGAATTGACCGGAGGCCATCTGAACCTCAAATCCCAGGAAGGCGTCGGGACAGACCTTGTGGCCACACTGGGCCTGTCCAGCATCGACCGCCTGCCCTTGGGCAGTCTGGGGGATACGTTCTTCATCTTGCTTTCAGCTGATCCTGGACTCGACTATTCGCTGAAACTGGCTGCCCCGGACAGGGCTTTCGAGCTGCACATGACCGAAATCAGAGCTGAGATCCCCGACCTTCCGGTGGATGATCCTGCCGTCCTGGCCTGGATCCGGGATTACATCTCGGAAAACCAGACGGCTGTTTTCAGTGGTGTGCTTGACGAAATCGAACCGTAGCCGGCGGATATGTTCCCTGGTATTGACCGTCCATGCGTGGCCTTGCGGACTCGATCAGGTTCCGTAAGGTTTTTTTCAAAG
>DIGA01000052.1:0-125 GCA_002419365.1 Mageeibacillus sp. UBA5734
TTCACGGAATTAGATAAAGAGCCTGCAAGGGGGCTCTTTGCAGGGGCTAGGATATTGACCGGGCAAGAAGTCACCGCGGGCGGCGAGGCGCGAGGGGTGGAGGGGTGGCACTTCGGGCGGAAATT
>DIGA01000052.1:201-5123 GCA_002419365.1 Mageeibacillus sp. UBA5734
AATTGCACGAATCGGGGCCAGGGGTCGCGCGAAGGGTGGCACTTCGGGCGGAAATTGCACGAATCGGGGCCACCCTGTACATTCAGACATGTCATAGTTCTGGGGCGCCAAAGGCTACAGCCGCAGGCTCTCTGAGGTTTGATGATTCGTTGTTGCACGAAATTGACCCCGACCTCGTTTTTGAAATTTCAATTTTCAGGTCGGGGTAGTTTCCCGGAAGTTCAGATACGGAAACCTTCTGATCCTACAGCCGCAGGCGGTTTGAGGTTCGTGTCAGGATATGTATCAAATACCACCCTGGCCCGGGATGATGAAATTGCACGCATCGGTGCCAGGGGTCGCGCGAAGGGTGGCCCCATGGGCGGAAGTTTCACGATTCGGGGCCAGGGATTGCGCCAGCACATCATTCGGGTAGTTACTTTCATTCTGATTCATGATTTGATGTCATCATGATCAGAACCATTTTGACACCAATATCGAACACTTCGGGTGCTAACCTGAAGAACAGCGGCAATTTCGATATACGAGTAACCTTTTTGGTTCGCTTCTCTGGCAAATTCTTGTCTGGCTCTTATCAGTTCATTGCTCCTTTTGCCAGAAACAATCTGCTGGATTGTCAAGGCATAGCCTTGGTGATGTAAAATGGACGCCAGCAGGTTTTCAAGTTCGCTGATTTTGCGCTTGAACTGGTATTCGCCTGGATTCAAATGCGTCAAAGGTTCTTTGAGCGCATTTTGTATAAGTTCAAGATAAATGGCTCTACCGGTCTCTGTCGTTGTCCCCAATTTTTCGTAAAGGCGGCTTTTGTTGACAAACCCTGGCATTTTCTGGGCAAGATCGAGATGCGCACTCCAGCGGTAATCATTAATTCTTTCAGTCAATCCAGCCCGAATCGGGTTCAGGGCAATGTACTTGATGACCGCGTAAAGGTACTTCTGATGGTCAATCGTTTGAGATTGATATCGATTTTCGAAAACAGCTCCAGTTGAATGGTTTTTGAGAGAAAAATAGCGGCCGTAACTTGTGTGCAGGCGGTGCAAAATCAAGTCAATTGGGGTCGACTGCATTTCAAGCAGGAGATGGTAATGGTTGTTCATCAGGACATAGTAAAGCAGATGCCCGGTATGCTCTTGTAGGATCTTCTTCAGCTTGTCGAGAAAAATGACTTTATCGAGGTCATCTGCCAGAATATATTGATGGTTGTGGCCGCGATGGGTGATGTGGTATATCCCGCCGGGATGAAAATCTCTCGGTTTTCTGGTCATAGTTCAAGATTCCCCTTTTCATTGAACGAGTATTTGATCAAATGAAATGAAGAAACTGAACTGATATTTCCAGTTTATCGGATTTTCAAAAATTTAAAAGGGGCTGCTTTGAAAAGCAGCCCCGCACACCTCAGTAGTCGATCCCCTCACGGGCCAGAATGCCCTTTTCGTAGGGGTGGGCGATGCATTGGACATCGGAGACATAGTCCGCCAGGGCAAGGAAGCGCGATTCCGGGTTGCGGCCGGTGAGGACAACTTCGAGCCTCGCCGGTTTGGTGACGAGAAAATTGTACACCTCGTTGCTGTCGAGCAATCCAGTTGCCAGGGCGCCAAAGGTCTCATCCAGGACGAGCAAATCGATTTCACCAGCCTGGGCAGCGGTGACTGCAGCAGCGAAGAATTCCTCGTGCATCTGACGGGTACGGATTTTGTCATCCTCTTCCATCTGATTGGTGAATTTCATGTCGGCCTGGCCGGAGAGGACGCGGACGTTGTCCAGCTGGCGCAGGATGCCGATTTCGCCGGAGAGGCCGTTTTTCAGGAACTGGACAAAGAGGACACGTAAGCCATGGGCATGGGCCCGGACGGTCAGACCGACCGAGGCGGTTGTCTTGCCTTTGCCATTACCGGTGTAGATGTGGATCAGTCCGGTCTGGGGTGTTTCCAGATGTTTGGTCATCTGGCGGGCCAGAGGCGTGGCTTTGGTTGAGGATGCAAGGACTTCCGGGGTCGGATAAATCGGCTTGCGTTCAGGTGTCATGGTCGGTTCCTTTCGGTAGATATCCGATCAGCTGCTGACTGGTCGTCGCAGTCTGGCTCTTGCCTGAGTCTCCATCCAGTCTGACAATCAGGAACAACCGGTCGTCGTACCGCAGTCGAGGCAGACTTTGCAGGTGCCGTTTCTGACCATCCGGGTACTGGAGCAAGTCGGGCAGGTCGAGCCGTCATAGAGTTTTTCGCCGGTTCGGGCCGCTTCGCGGGCACTTTCATGGACGAATGTTTCACCGGTCAATTCAATCGACCCATCTGCTGATGGTTCATTCTGGATCCCGGTTGAATATTCCGGTTCGCGCAAGTTCGGGAACTGGGGATTGACCTCGCCATTGTCGTCATCTTCATCGTCTTCAGACTCGCTGGAGTCCAGGACGGGCAAGCTCAGGGCGCTGGTGATGGCTGTGGTGACTGTGGGTGTGGCTGGAGCGCCAGGAGCTGCGGCGAGAGCGCCTTCCGGTTTGACCTGGCAGCGCGAATAATCGCCGATTTCGATGTCAATGATCTTGCTGATCAGGTCAGAAATCGAGGTGCAATATTTGATGTAGGGGTGGCGCGTGACAAAGCCATAGGGTTCGTACTTCTGGCCGCGCAGCATCTTGGAGATGTTCTGCGGTGGAATGCGGTACTGGAGCATGACGGAGATCGTTTTGGAAAGAGAATTTAGAAGGCCCATGATCAGGGTGCCTTCGCGGTCGGTCGTGATGTAGATTTCCGTGATCTCACCATTGGCGCTGCGGTTGACCGTGGTGTAGATCTTGACGTCTTCGACCTGGGCCGGGTGGGTATGGCCCGAGCGGATGCCAACCGGCTTGTCGCGGCGGGAAGCCAGGGGATTGGCGACCTGCTTTTCCAACCGGTGGTTACGTTCGCGGGTTTTCTCAGCGTACTCGAGCAGCTGGGCATACTTGAGATCTTTGAGCTCGACATCCTGATTGATCGATTCCAGACGCAGGTTCAGGGGCTGGGCGAATTTCGATCCGTCGCGATACAAGGTGATGCCTTTGACGCCCAGCTGCCAGGATTTGATCACGACTTCTTTAAAGTCTTCGACAGTGGCTTCCTTGGGCAGATTGACCGTTTTGGAAATGGCGCCGGAGAGCAACGGGGTGAGGGCGGCGACCATCAGGACATGGCCCATGTAGTGGATGTAGCGTTCGCCGCTGCCGCACTGGTTGGCGGTATCAAAGACGGCGAGGTGCTCGTCCTTGAGATGGGGGGCACCTTCGATCTTGCCGTCGACAATCATGCCGTCTTCTTCGCGCATGATGTAGTCGATGATGTCTGTGATCTGGTCCGGGGTATAGCCGAGCTTTTTCAGGCCGGCGCCGATGCTCGGGTTGGCCAGTTTCATGAAGCCGCCACCGGACAGCTTTTTGTAGGAAACGTGGGAGAAGAAGGGTTCGATGCTCGTCGCCGCACAATCCATGGCAAAGGAAATGGTGCCGGTCGGAGCCATGACGGAAACCTGGGCGTTGCGGTAGCCGTGCTGAGCACCGGCCTGTTCGGCATTCTGCCAGGATTCGCGCAGCGAATGGCTGATGTCGTCAAGGCCGAGCTGGGCCAGCAGCTCATGATTCACCGCAACCGGTGTGTAGGACAGCGTTTCAAATTCGTCTGCCCTGGCGCCGGCGACACGGGCGTGATTGCGAATGACGCGCAGCATGTGCTCACGGTTGAGCTCGTATTTAGCAAACGGTCCGGCCATTTCGCTCATCAGGGCGGATAGGTAGTAGCTGCGGCCGGTCAGGATCCCGACCAGGGCAGCAGCCAGGGCTCGGGCTTCGTCAGAATCATAGGGCAGGCCCATCTCCATCAGGAGCGATGCCAGGTTGGCCATACCCAGACCGGTGCTGCGGAACAGCCAGGTCTTGCGGGCTATGTCAGCAGTGGGGAAATGGCCCCAGTGAATCGAAGCTTCGAGTACGAGTTGGACCAGGGTGATCATGTGTTCGTAGCCTTTGAGATCGAATTGCTCGGTCTCGGCATTGTAGAAGCGCAGGATATTGATCGAAGCCAGGTTGCAGCTGGTATCGTCCAGGAAGGCGTATTCGCCGCAGGGGTTGGTGGAATTGAGCCGGTTGTGTTTCGCCCAGGTCTGGCCATCCTCGCCATTGGGACAGGTGTGCCAGGCATTGAAGGTGTCATCAAATTGAGGGGCCGGATCGGCACAGCGCCAGGCAGATTCATTGAATCTCTGCCAGATGTCCGTCACCTTGATCGCCTTATCGACGCGGTTATCGATGCGTCCCTTGAGCAGCAGCTCGGCATCCGGATCAGTTTCAAGGTTGATGACCTTACTCATGAATTCGTCAGAAATGCGCACGGAATTGTTCGAGTTCTGGCCGGAGACTGTCTGGTAGGCTTCGCCGTCCATATCGGCATCATAGCCCATCTTGGCCAGGGCGATGACTTTGTCTTCTTCCTTGGCTTTCCAGGTGATGAAATCCTCGATTTCCGGATGATCGATGTCCAGGCAGACCATTTTGGCCGCGCGTCGGGTCGTACCGCCGGATTTGATCGCGCCGGCATTGCGGTCGAGACCCTTGAGGAAGCTCATCAGGCCAGATGAAGCACCGCCGCCGGAAAGGCGTTCGCCCTCAGCCCGGATCGAGGAGAAATTGGTGCCAGTTCCCGATCCGCCACGGAAGAGGCGGGTCTCGGTGACATATTCCTCGGAGATGGAGTGCGGGCCGAGAAGTTTGTCTTCGATCGAGAGGATAAAGCAGGCAGAAGCCTGGGTGCGGGTATAGTCATCCTGGGATTCGGCGACTTCGCCTTTGGCTTCATCATAATAGAACAAACCGCTCTTGCCACCCTGGATGCCGTAGGAGAGCTTGAGTCCGGTATTGAACCACTGCGGGGAGTTGGGGGCATACATCTGGT
>DIGA01000020.1 GCA_002419365.1 Mageeibacillus sp. UBA5734
TCGATGCAGGCACCGATGGTGCGGTCGATGCGGGCGCCGAAGTCGAAGGTGCTGGTATAGGGTTTGCCTTCAAGGACGGCTGCGAAGAGTTCGTGGAATTCGAGGACTTTGGTGTCGTTGTAGCCGATGGCGATGCCGCCAGCACCGAAGAAAGCGCCGTAACCGCCGTGGTTGGGGTTCAATAGGACGGTTCGGAATCCGCGGTCGGCCGGGTCGTCGGACTTGAAGTAGACATTGACTTCCATCAGGCGCTCAAGGTCGTAGTGGACGGTTCCGAGGGTGCCCTGGATTTCGAAGGCGAGGTAGTTTTTACGGCCGGTGGCAATGCGGCTGCTGCCTAGGGTGCCGATCGCGCCGTTTTTATACTGGACGAGGATCTGGATCAGGTCTTCATTCTCGACAGTTGCCATTTCTGTGGAACCGGCCGCTTTGGGCCGCTCCTTGATCACGGTGCTCTGGACCGCATTGATTGCGACGATGTCACCCATCAATGCCTGTGAGACACTGAACAGATGGGAGCCAAGGTCACCGAGCGCGCCGCAGCCGGCAAATTTGTTGATGTGGCGCCAGGTGATTGGCAGCTGAGGGTCGAGGAGCATGTCTTGGTCATAGGTGCCGGTGAAACGGACGATCTGGCCGAGTTTGCCGGACTGGATCAGGTCGCGGATGTAGAAGGTGGCCGGATTCAGAAGCTTGTTGTAGCCGACATAGTTGATGACATTGCGGGCTGCGGCCATTTCTGCCAGCTCGGCGGATTCAGCAGCCGAGATGCTCAGCGGCTTTTCGCAGAAAATATGCTTGTTGTTTTCAAGGGCGGCTTTGGCAACGATGTAATGGAGACTATTCGGGGTGCAGATGTCGACGAGATCGATATCAGGGTCTTTGACCAGCTCTATCCAGTCGGTTGTGTATCGCTTGTAGCCAAGCTTTGAACAGGCCTGACGGGCATTGTCTTCATTGACATCGGCAACCATTTCAAAGACGGGCTTGCCCATCTGGGGGCCAAACAGCATTTGGGCATTGGCAATGGATGTGGCGTGATCGCGGCCCATCCAGCCGGCTCCAACAAGACCGATACGAATTTCTTTCATGTGCTACCTCTTTCTGCGCTTGGCAAATAGAACGCAGGCCACCTTCGCCTGCTGCTTTGTCTTGGACTGGTCCCGATGTGATCACTGGAATCCGAGTGTGATTTCATCTTAGACCCGGGCTGTTCAACCGTCACTAGACGGGCTTGCCCAGTAATCAATCGTTCTTGCTTTCGGTCATGCGCATTTATTTCGGATGATAGATGCGGAATTTCCCGGGTGAAATCCCGACACGATTTTTAAAGGCATTAATAAAACCCGTGTCGCTCATGAAGCCGACGGACTGGGCGATTTCGGCAATGGTCTGGTTGGTGGAGGTCAGGAGGTATTTGGCCTTGTCCAGGCGCAAGGTCAGGATGTATTCGTGCGGGCTTTGCTGGAGATTGCGCTTGAACAGGCGGGAAAAATAGAACGGACTCATTTTGACCTGGGCTGCCAGGTGCTCAATGCTGATTTCCGCATCCAGGTGGGATTGGATGTAGTCCACGGCTTCGGCAACCGCCTGGCTTTGAAATTCACTGCGGGTTTCAGCTTTGCTACGAGGAGCAACGAGGTTGCCGAGGATGGCATGAATAATGCTGGAGGCCTCGGTTTCGGAAACGCCGGAGCCATACTTGAACTTTGAGTACAGCAGTTTCAGGGGATCGAGCACTTCGCTGCTCCACTGGTTGGTCAGGACCAGGCTGGAGCTTGCTTTCAAGTGCTGGTAGATATCGGCGGTATTGCAGCCGTCAAAATGGACATAGAAAAACTCGGTGTCCTGCAACGTGCCGTAACGATGCGGCTTGTGGCAATTCAAGAGTACGGTCTGGTCCGGACCGACCGTGTAGGGAACACCTTCGTTGACCACATGCAGCAGACCACTGACGACATGCATGATCAGGTAATCGTTGTAGTCTTCGCGAATGACTTCGTACTGAGGCCCGGAGAGGATGTGACCGCAGCCGTCGAGACAGTAGAACAGCTTCTTGGCCAGGGGTGAAGCCGTGTGGAAGAAGTATTCCGATCCGTCATAGGCACCGGGTGAGAGGCTTTTCATGGCAAGTTCACTCCTTATAACGCGATGGATGATCGTGATGGGCGATCGCGACGGACGCGAAGGGCAAGGTTTGAAAGGAAGAGGGCAAGTGGCTTGATAGGCTTAAGCGCGCAGCGGGCTAGAATGATAAGTAGCACAGAGCGATCTATGTTTTTGACTGACAGAGATGGCTGAGACTTAAGGATTCATGTAGAAAAAGGAGCGTAAGACGATGAGCATTCGCGTAGCAACAGCCCCGGATTCGTGGGGCGTCTGGTTTCCCCAGAATGAGAAGCAAACACCCTGGAATCGTTGTATGGACGAGATGCAGAAAGCCGGGTATGAAGGCGTGGAACTGGGCCCCTGGGGTTATTTCCCGACCGAATATGCTGAGCTGAAACAGGAACTGGACCAGCGCCAGCTGACATTGGTCGGCGGGACGGTCGGTGGCAATTATGTCGATGATTCCTCGATCGCACACATGATCCAGACTATCGATCAGCTGGCCCCTTTGCTCAAGCAATTTTCCGAGGCGAAGTACGTCGTCCTGCTGGTGGACATGTTTACCGACCTGATGACCGGCGAACTGTCCATGCCCCGGACCTTGACTGAGGACCAGTGGCAGCAACTGTATCGCAATGTCCAGCGGGCGTGTGATCATATTCGCTCCTATGGCTTGGTTCCGGCCTTGCATCCGCATGTCGACTGCTACATCCAGACCGAAGAGGAAATCGAGAAAGTCCTGGCCAATACCGACGCGACGTTGTGCTTCGACACGGGCCATCATGTCTATGGCGGCGGCGATCCAGTGGCGTTTTTCAAAAAGCATCACGACCGAATCCCCTATGTCCATATCAAGGAATGCAACATGGACATAAAAAGGGAAATGGACGAGAACGGCTGGTCTTTTGCCAAGGCGGTTGTCGAAGGCATCATGTGCGAACCCGGCTCGGGCAGCATCGACTTTGCCGATTTGTTTGACTTCATGCGCTCGGTTGGCTATGAAGGCTGGGTCACCGTCGAACAGGATATGTACCCAGTGAAAAGTTATGATGATCCACTGCCGATTGCCAAGCGAACCCGGGAGTATCTCAAAAAGCTTGGATTATGACCCCTGTTGGCTGCAGGATAAAACCAATAATCCAGTAAATGATGCAAATTGGTATCTGACCCCCGCTTCTGAAGCAGTGTCAGATACTTTTTTTGAAGTGGACGTTCAACTTGTCGAAAATCATACAGCCACGGTGCTGCTCGCATACGTGCCAGCTGTTTAACTGGCAGCCAGTGGACGGGATCTGCCACTGGATTCACGAAATCTGCCTGGCGTCAAGCCAGTTGTTTTTTTGAAGACCTTGGCAAAGTAGCTTTGCCCATCGAAGCCAAGCTGATCAGCCAGGTCTTTCAGCGAGACCTGTGTGGTCAGGAGTTGGTATTTGGCTTTTTCGATCCGGACCAGGGTGAGGTATTCGCAGAAATTGATGCCGGTTTCCATTTTGAACAGGCGGCTGAAATAGGCAGGACTGAGGTAGACACGGTCAGCTGTTTCTTGCAAGGAGAGCCTGCTCTGGTGATTTGTTTCGATGAAATGAATCGCTTTCTGGATGCTGTCGCTGTATTGCTTTGACTGGAGGCCATGGATCTGGTCAGAAAGATTGGTAACCAGCTCTTCAAACCAGCGCCTGATTTCATCGGGGCTGCGCAAAGCAGGCAACTGGCGAAACAGGACTGGGTTGAGCTTGAGGACCTCAGTGGGCTTGATGCCGCCTTGGATAGCTGCACGTGAGATCAGGACCAGAAGTTCGATCAAGCGGGCAGAGGTCTGCTGCCATGACCCAGTTGTGCTCACATGGTGCGACAAGATCTGATCCAGTTCCCTGAGTGCACCGCGCGTGTCACCGGAATTAATTGCACGGATCAACCGTGACTCTATGGCCAAGGCGTCGACGCTATCGGTGACTACGGATCCTTTTGATGATGATTCAGCTTCAGGAGTTTTCGGCTGGGCCTCAGAAGCCAGTGAAACAGCTGCCTGGGGCAATTGATACCTGAAGGTCAGAGTTTTCAGGATCTTTTCCAGTATGCTCTGGCAAGCGGACTGTCTGTGTGGATTTGAAAAGATAGATGCTGCAACCCCAGTTGAAGGCATTTGGCAGATGATCTGACCACAGCACTCAGGTGTGATGTGAAAAGGCACAGCCCAGCAGTTTTGATCGATATCCATCTCACCAGCTTGGCTACCATCGATTTCTGTTGCACCACTCTCAGAAGAAATTTCGTCAGTGCAATCTGTACCGACTGCATGGAGCATGTTGCCAGTGATGTCGATCACGCGACAGTTCACTTGGCAGGCCCGGCTGTAGTGATCGACGGCTCGATACAAATTGGCCAGAATTTCTTGCATGGAAAACATCCTTTTCATTAGGGTGAAGCCAGTTCGGGGCAAGGGGAACCAGACTGAAATACGTTCTGGCTTCCACCAAAGCCAGAACGTATTTCAGTTATATGAGGAAGAGGTGAGGTTGGGCGACAGGGAGGACGAGTTCTAGATTGCTAGATCAAATGCGAGATGGAAGTGGAAAAGGTGCCTTATTTTTTCTTGGCGTTCTTTCTCATATCGATGACGACGGCGCCGATGATGATCGCACCTTCGGTGACCTGTTGCCAATAGGCATCGACACCCAGTAGGGTCAGGGCGTTTCTGAGGACGCCGAGGACGAGGGCACCGATGACCGCCCCGGAGACTTTGCCGATACCACCGGACTGGCTGGTGCCGCCGATTGTGGTCGAGGCGATGGCGGTCAGTTCATAGCCGACGGCAGCACCGGGATTGACGCTGCCGACGCGGCCTGAGAAAACGATGGCGGCGACGCCGCAGAGCAAGCCAGCATAGCTGTAGATCATGATGATGCTGCGTGAGATGTTGATACCAGCGACTTCGGCAGCGTTGATGTTGGCACCGAGGGCGTAGGCGCTTTTACCCAGGCGGGTGTAGTTGAGAATAACAAAGGTGATCAGGGCAACGATCAGGTAGAAGATGACCGGCACCGGAATGATACCGAAGATCTTGCCGCCAATCAATTTGTAGGCCGGCAGCAGGTCACTGACGGGTTTGCCTTTGGAGTAGA
>DIGA01000062.1 GCA_002419365.1 Mageeibacillus sp. UBA5734
TTTTTTCACTCAGGGTGGCGCGGTCGGCAACGCCGATAATCTCCTGGCCTTCGATCATGCACTGGATATCCATGAATCGGTCATGGGTTTCGAAGGCGACTTCAGCTGGGGTGACGGTTTCATAGCTCATGAAATTGGCCGTGATGACACCAGGCTCGATCACGACGGAGCCGTTGGCGAAGCTTGCGAGGTCATTGTCACGCAGGAAGGCCAGGGCGGTGGCGATTTTTTCAGCGAGCTCAGGCGAGGTCGTCGGGGCTGATGTGTGGATGTGCAGCATGGTTTACCTCACAAATGTCTTATATGATGCTGGTAGAGTAAATTGGATCTTTACTTTGATCCTAAATCAATCCGTTTCAGCTGGGTAGTCGAGTTCTTGCCCTGTTGATTGCAGAAATTGCTGAGGATCCCTGGGCCGGACGAGCAGGGTCTGGTAGTGGTCATACTGCACCAGGCCAGGCTTGGCACCGGCAATTTTCTTGACTTGGCTGACTGGGCAATAATCGACGGCTACTTTATGCGCGTCGGTGTCGCGCTGGCCCGATTGCTGCAGGGAAGCGGCAGCCTGCGAGAACCAGGCGGCGATCTGGGCGGCCTCCTCGAGCGTGCGCTCGGGGACCGGCCGTTTGCCGCAGCGGATGATCACATGGGTGCCCGGGATCTTCTGGGCATGGAACCATAGATCATCTTTTTGCGCCGTGCGCAAGGTCAGGCGGTCGTTTTGCAGATTGTTGCGCCCGGCCTGGATCAGGAAACCGTCGCTGCTGAGATAGGAACGCGGGGGCAGGGGTGGCGGATTCTTGGCGTTTGACTTGGCCTTGCCTTTTGCTCCTGATGGTTGCTTGGCTTTGGCTTGGCGTCGGGCTTTGGATCCAGGTTTGCCGGGGGCAAAATCGCGTAGCTGGCTGCCAGGCTTTAGTTTTTTCTCTGGATTGGACTCTGAGCCGAGATCTTGTGCTTTCTGCCGTCGTTCCGCTGCAGACAGCCCCGTGGCGGCAATTTCTTCACGGATGGCCTGGATGTCCGATTCGTCGCTGGCCTGCTGCACGGCAATTTTGAGGCTGCCCAGCCATTCCAGATCGGCCAGGTCTTCCTGAACCAGCCGGGTATTGGTCTCGAATTTGCCACGGGCTTTCTGGTAAAGCTTGAAAAAGCGCTGGACATTCTGGCTTGGCGAGAGGGCTGGCTGCAGGTCGATCCGGATCAGGCCGAGTTCGGGATCGTAGTAGTTCTGCACATCGACGAAGCTCAGGCCATCCTGGATCAGGTGCTGCTGAGCCGCCAGCAATTCACCACACGTGCGATAGAAGTCGCGCTTCTCTCCCTCGGTGAGTTCATCCTGATGCAGCTGCAATTTGCGGGCTGCGTTTTCCAGCTCGGTTTCGACGCGCTTCTGCAGGGACTGCTTTTGCTGGGCCAGGCGATTCTGGCGGTTGCGCTCGAGGTAGAAGCGATCCATGGCCGCTGAGAGTGAGGCTTCTGGCCGTGGATGGGCCAGATTGGGCAGGATCAGGGCATGAAAGTCGAAGGGGATGGTATCCCGGGCATCGAGGTAGAACGTCGTCGGATGATAGTCCTGAGCCAGGATGGTCTCGAGCATGCGCTGCAGCTGAAGGTTCAAGGCAGCTTGCTCAGGTGTCGTTAGTTGACTGTAGCGTGCGCGCGGATCGATTCCAGCCAGTGTGGCGACTGCCTGGCAGAGTTGCGGTGAAAAGCCCTGGATGCTCTCAAGCAAGGCCTTGTCTACGGCCTTGCCCTGTGCTTCCGGTGTGATGTAAGGCATGTCATCCCGGATGGCCTGGAGGACCAGGTCCGGAGCCGGCTTGCTCTGGTTTTGCGGCAGGTCATACGTTCGCGCCGGCATGATCTCGCGCAGGCGGCTGATCGACTGGTCGATGTGCAGGATCGCGTCATGGATCCGATTGTCCTGGTTCAGGAGGATGATGTTGCTATGGCGGCCCATGATTTCGACCACCAGTTTCTTCTCCAGGGTGTCGCCGAGTTCATTCTGGGTGGCGAACCGGATGATGAAAATGCGCTCGTAGCCCGGTGTTTCGACCGATAGGACACGAGCACCGAGCAGGTGCTTTCGCAGCAGCATGCAGAACATCGGCGGCTCAGACGGATTCTCCCGCGCTTCCGTGGTCAGGTGGATCCTGGGGGCCGCAGGATTGGCAGAGAGGACCAGGCGCAGGTTTTCCCTTCCGGCTCGGAACAGGATCAGGATGTCGGTCCGGTCCGGCTGGTAGATCCGGTCAACCCGGGCGTCCTTGAGTTGATTGTTGAGTTCAGAGGCCAGGCATTTGGCCGAAATCCCATCCAAGGGCATAGGCGTTCTCTCTTTTCGATTGGTACCGTACAGTGTACACTGGACGGGTATGGATGGCAAAGGGAAGGAAGGGTTCATGGCTACACGTTCGACAGCAGCAAAAAGCTCGGGTAAAACCAGTTCCAATCGCACGGGTACTTCAGGAAAGCGATCAAGATCAAGTTCCAGACACAACAAAGGTTCTTTGTTTCTGGCTGTCTGGGCTGGACTGACAGGCCTCTATGGGGGCCGGGTTTTCCTGGCTGTGACAGGGGCTTCTCTAGTCGTCTCGATTGAGGCACTGCTTTTCAAAGCGAATTACCAGTCCTTTTTTCGTCTGGTCGGCATAGAGTTGCTGCTGGTTTTACTGGCTGGTTGGATTTTTTATATGGTTCAGAGCAGTCAGGTTGAGTGAAGTCTTGACATTTCTGAGCGTGTTTTCGAAAATAAGCGGACGAATGAACTGGGAGTAAACAATGGATTATCGCGACCAACACACGTTTGTCATCATGGCCTATAAAAGTGCCCCCTATCTGGAAACGACAATTGAATCATGTCTCAACCAAACGATTCCCAGCTCCGTGTGCATCGCCACGTCAACCCCGAATGAGCGCATCCTCGGCCTGGGCCAAAAATACAATCTGCCTGTGTATACCAACCCAGATCATCGGAACATCGCCGGTGACTGGTCTTTTGCCATTTCCTGTGCCCAGACGCCTCTGGCTACTCTGGCTGACCAGGATGATCTTTATCACCCTGATTTTTCTTCGACGGTGGTCCAATGCCTGGAGAAAAATCCGGATCTGCTGATTTGCTTCAGCCATTACAATGAGATCGATGAGCAGAGCAGGAAGCGGCCGCTGAATGCGACTCTTCTGGTCAAAATCCTTCTGCTATGGCCATTTTACGTCAAATCAACCTTTCGCAGCCGGTTCTGGCGCCGCCTGATCCTGCGCTTGGGAGATCCGATCTGTTCGCCTGCGGTGACGTACCATCTGGCCCAGATCAAAGACCATTCATTGTTTGATGAAAATTATGCCATTGCCCTCGACTGGGATGCCTGGCTGCGCCTGTGCGATCTCAAAGGGTCTTTCAGCTATATCAGCCGCCCCATCCTTGATCATCGCATTCATCAGGCGACCCAGACATCCTTTGGCATCCAAGGCGGAAAACGGTATAATGAGGATCTGAAAGTACTGCAACGGTTGTGGCCCAACTGGATCGCCAGGCTGATAGCCTGGGCTTATTCTGCCAGTTACCATTCCAACCATTAAGGGGAAGCAATGGCAAAAACCAAAATCCTGGTCACGGGCGCGAACGGCTATATCGGACAACATGTGGTCGCACATTTGCTGGAGCAGCCAGACATCCAGGTCATCGCGGCTGATCTGGCCAATACGGGCATCGATCCACGGGCAGAGTTCCTGTCTGTCGATATTTTCAGTGGCGACCCGGATTTGTATACCCGACTCGGTTCACCGGATGTCTGCATCCACCTCGCCTGGCGCGATGGCTTCAATCACCGCAGCGAATACCACATCCAGTCGATCCCGCAGCATTTCACATTCATCCGCACCCTGCTGGCCGGTGGCCTCAAGCAGCTGGCTGTGATGGGTTCGATGCATGAGGTCGGTTACCACGAGGGCATGATTTCGGAGCAGACGCCTTGC
>DIGA01000092.1:0-7215 GCA_002419365.1 Mageeibacillus sp. UBA5734
ATGGATCTGGGCAGATCGGCCAGCTGGTCCTTGTGCTTCCAGAAGAGGCGCAGCAGCCGTTGCGACAAAGCATGTGCTGAAAAAGACTGCAGCATCATCCTCCTGGCAATGGGCGACAGGACCTCAAACGTGTTGAGTTCTGGCGCCAGTTCGGCCAGGACACCCTGCAGAGTCCCGAATGTTTTGGCCAGGATGGCATATTCATGCGGGATTCTGATGTGATACTGGTAAGCACAATTGAAAGTTTCCCGGAACAGATCGGCCAGATGGATGTCCCGCCAGGGTTTATCGAGATAGGTATCAATGATCCGGGCAACTGCCTGTTCAAATTGCCGAAGATCTTCCTGCCGGACCCTGCTTTCGAGATCGACCAGCGCTTTGACGACCATCCTGCTGTTCCGGGTCGTGATCCCGATGAAAAACTGGGTGATCATCTGGCGGCGCTCGTCATTGAGCTGGCCTACCATGCCCAAGTCTAGAAAAGCGATTGTCCCGTCTGCCAGAACCAGCAAATTCCCCGGATGGGGATCGGCATGAAAAAAGCCATCGCGGAAAACCTGGTTACAGACAGACGTCGTCAGGCGCCGGGCCAGTTCGATCCGGTCGATACCAGCCTGTTCCAATGCAGCAAGATCCACAATATGAAGCCCCTTCAGATAAGACATCGTCAGGATGCGCGGTGTGGTGTAAATCCAGTTCACCTCCGGAACAGTGATACCAGGGTCATGGGCACAGTGTTGCCTGAAGATGTCGATGTTTTCCGCCTCCCGGGAGAAATCCAATTCTGCATGGATCGACTTTTCAAAATCCAGCACGATCGATGGGAAATCATAGAGTTTGCCATACTGTGTGTGCTGGTTGAGAAAATCAGCTACATCCCTGAGGATTTCAATGTCTGAGTCAATCTCGTTTCGTATGCCCGGGCGCTGGACTTTGACAGCGACAACGCGACCGGATTGCAGCTTCGCCTGATGCACCTGGGCCAGGGACGCAGAAGCAACGGGTAACTCGGCAAACTCAGCAAAAATATGTTCCAGTGCATCGGACAACTCTTCCTCGACGATGGCCCTGACATCGGCAAAGGGAAACGGAGGGATTGCATCCTGGAGTTTCTTGAGTTCATCCAGGACGTCCATAGGAAAAAGATCCGGCCGGGTACTCAAAATCTGGCCGATTTTGATAAAGGTCGGTCCCAGCTCTTCGAGGGCCAGCCGCAGACGCGCACCGGTCGGCAAACGTCGTTCCCTGCCTGGCGGGCTGGGATCGGTCTTGCGATGGTGAATCCGCACATGACCGGCAAGCCCTGTCTGGTCGATCAAATAGCCAAATCCCTGCCGCGTGAAGGCCGCAAAGATTTGCCGGTAACGCGCGAGGTGCTTGCGCTGGCGAATCAATCCAGCCATGGCACAGCGCTCTATTCAGGCGGGTTTTCCTGCCCGCTCGGCCGTTCAGACAGGGCAGCAGCGATTTCTTCCCGGATGATGCTACGGATCTGTTCAGCGGTCAGGGTGTCCTCTTTGCGGGCAATGTCCAGTTTTTCAAGGGCTTTGCCTACTTCATCGTGAATCCACTGCCTGAGCTCACCGCGTTGCTCTTCACCTTTCTTGATCAGATTGCTGGCGAACTGGCTGGCTTCTTTCTTCTCGATCTCGCCTTTATTGACCATGTCCTCGACAAAAGCTTCCACTTTTTCCCGGGACAACGTCAAAAGACCCAGGCCAAAATCAAGCGATTTTTCGATCAGATTCATCGTGAAACGCCTCCTTTTTGACTGTTGGACTGGTTAATCATTACATTTTCATTATAGCACGTCCGGATGAATGGATCTTGATCATGCTATACTTTAGTTGACACATAAAACAGGCATTGCCATCGCACCGGAACCATCGCCCTTGATCGACAGACAAGAGGAACGACTATATGCAGCGATTGAAAAGTAAACCTGTTCCATCTGCCAGGTCCATAATGATCACCAGTTTGATCCTGTGCCTGATCCTGGCGTCGAGCTGTCAGTCCAATGAGACCTCAGTCACCCCGATCACACCAACAGTCACAACCATCGATGTCGTTTCCCAGGCCACACTGGGACGATACCGGACGAACGAAGTCCGTGATTATCAGGGGATGCGGCTAGATCCGGCCATCGGTCCACGCGACAATTCCATCCAAGGTGTTCAAAGCGTGGATTTGGAATCCTATGAACTCCGGATAGACGGCCTGGTCAAAGCGCCGATCGAGTTTTCCTACGACGACGTTCTGGCTATGACACCAGACCAGCGACTGATCACGCTGTATTGTGTCGAAGGTTGGGAAGCAACCATCCTTTGGGAAGGTGTACGGATCAAGGATCTGATTGAAAAAGCAGGCGGAGCATCCGAATCAGCCAATACGGTCATTTTCCATTGTGTTGACGGCTATACGACGTCGTTATCCCTGTATATGATCCAGAATTGGGACATCATCCTGGCCTACAACTCCAATGGCCTGCCATTGCCACCAGAGATGGGATTCCCGTTCATGGTTGTCGCAGAGCGTAAATACGGATATAAATGGGCCCGCTGGGTCAATCGCATCGAAGTGTCCGACAACGACGCCTACCGCGGTTACTGGGAATCCCGTGGCTGGGATAATTACGCCAGCATTTATGGGGCATAGGCGAGATGCAGCCAAGTTGTTGACATTTGCCCATTACTGTTCCATACTGATTATGGGCATTAGCTCATTATTGCAAATTCCCCGGCTCGTCCTCTGCCGGGCACGGCCAGTCGCTAAGCGGCCGGCCATGGGAATGACTTCACAGAGCGAACGTCAGTTTCCCCGAAAGGAGTTTTTACTATGCCAGCAAAAGATGGAACTGGACCAATGGGAATGGGCGCCCGGACCGGACGTGGTTTTGGCCCCTGTGGCGGAAACTCGGCACAACCGATTTATGGCTATGGCTACGGTTGCGGTTATGGCCGCGGACGTGGTTTCCGCCAGATGAGAGCACCCTATCCGTTTAAGCCTGCCGATATCGATCCCAATGCAGAAAAATCCTTGTTGCAAGACCAGGTCAGGATGTTGGAACAGGAGCTGGAGCTTGTAAAAAACCAGCTCAAGAAGTTTGAAGAACAAGCCTGACAGCATGATCATCTGAACTGAGGAACGAGGATAAACTCAGCGTGACCGGTGCGTCCCTGAGCGAAGCATTGACCATCAACGCGCCTGTGCTCTCGGATTGTCCAGTCAACATCGAATGCGAGATTGTCGACTCCATCCGGACGGGCTCCCATGAGATGTTTGTCGGCAAAATTCTCCACGTTCACGCGGAGGAATCCATCGTGGCCCCAGACTTGGCGCGAAGGGTGGCCCCGCGGGCGGAATGTTCCGTTTTTGAGGTCGGTCCACTGATTGGGAAAATCTGCAATGCGCTTTTGAAGCATACAGCCGCAGCAGGTTGACGCCTCATCGAAAATGTTCCGAAGTAGTGCTCCGACCTAGCGGCGGAAATTTCCGCCGCTAGGTCGGAGCACTTTTGGGGAAGATTTTGGCTTGATCTGGAAAAGCCTCTGCTGCAGGGGCTTCGAGACCCATTTGATTAGTACCGCTTTAGTGGACCGACCCCAAAAGTGGAATGTTCCGTCCAAGGTGCCAGACCTGCGGCCAGGGGTGGCACTGTTTCCTGAAAACGGGCCACCCCTGCAGCCAACACGGGGTGTCGCGCAAATCTTCCATGCCCCATGGCCACACTCTTACCTGAATCAGCTGCATTTTTTACAGTCTTTTCACGGAATCAGATCAAGAGCCCTTTGACCACCTCGGTTGCCGAAAAGAACAAAATGGCTTACAGTGAGATTAGCTAAAGTCCGTTATTCAACAAGGAGAACCCCTTGTCGCCAAGATGCGTGATTGTCACACGATGCTGCCTGATAACGGGATCCTTCCAGTCGAAGTCGACGAGTCCCAGCTCCTTTTTTCAGTAGTTAATCTCCATCCGGAGACTAACACATAACGTCCCATCTGTCCCATCAGAAAGCGAGGTATGTTCCATGAGTATGTTCTGCTACCAATGTCAGGAAGCCGCCAAGGGCACCGGATGCACCGTCATGGGTGTCTGCGGCAAGAACGAGACAGTCGCTAATCTGGAGGATCTTCTGGTTTATGCCTTGAAAGGCGTAGCTGAAGTCGTGACCAAAGGGAAAATCGCCACAGAAACCATTCCAGCTGTCAATTTTGAACTGATCAACAGCCTGTTCATGACCATCACCAATGCCAATTTTGATGATGCCGCGATCGAAAAACAGATCCGAAAGGTCTTGGCGCTGCGTGATGAACTGGCTGCCAAGATCTCTGCCAGCTGGGGCGAAGCCGCCACCTTCCAGGTGGGAACCAGAGAAGACATGCTGGCCAAAGCCGCTGCCGTCGGCGTTCTGGCTACGGAAAACGAAGATGTCCGTTCGTTGCGCGAACTGGTCATCTATGGGCTTAAAGGCATGGCTGCCTACACCGAGCATGCTTACAACCTGGGCAAGGAAAACCAGGCGATCTACGCGTTCATGTATGAAGCGCTCGCCGCTACACTGGATGACAGCCTCTCTGCTGACCAGCTGGTCGCCCTGACCTTGAAAACCGGTGAGTTTGGCGTCGCTGCCATGGCTCTGCTCGACGAAGCCAACACCAGCACCTATGGCAATCCGGAAATCACCGAAGTCAACATCGGCGTCCGGGGCAATCCAGCCATCCTGATCTCCGGCCATGACCTCAAGGACATGGAGCAGCTGCTCGAGCAGACCCAGGGCACGGGTGTCGACGTCTACACCCACAGCGAAATGCTGCCGGCCAACTACTACCCGGCTTTCAAGAAATATGAAAACTTTGTTGGCAACTATGGCAATGCGTGGTGGAAACAGCTCGAAGAATTCGCGACCTTCAATGGCCCGATCCTCTTCACCACCAACTGCATCGTGCCGCCGAAAAAGGAAGAAATCCGACAGCGCATCTTCACCACCGGCGCGGCAGGTTTCCCGGGCTGCACCCACATCGCACCAGACGCCAATGGCAAGAAAGACTTCTCCGCCGTCATCGAAATGGCCAAGAAGCTTCCAGCCCCGACCGAAATCGAAACCGGCAAGATCGTTGGTGGTTTTGCCCATGCCCAGGTCATTGCTTTGGCTGACAAGGTCATCGACGCGGTCAAGACCGGTGCGATCAAGAAATTCTTCGTCATGGCTGGCTGCGATGGCCGCATGAAATCACGCGAATACTATACTGATTTCGCCAATGCCCTGCCCAAAGACACGGTCATCCTGACTGCCGGCTGCGCCAAATACCGCTACAACAAGCTTCCGTTGGGTGATATCGGCGGCATCCCGCGCGTCCTCGACGCCGGACAGTGCAACGACTCCTACTCGCTGGCAGTCATCGCCTTGAAACTCAAGGAAGTCTTCGGCCTGGATGACGTCAACCAGCTGCCAATCGCCTACAACATCGCCTGGTACGAACAGAAGGCCGTCATCGTCCTGCTCGCACTGCTCTATCTCGGTGTCAAGAACATCCACCTCGGCCCGACGTTGCCAGCCTTCCTCTCACCCAATGTGGCCAAAGTCCTGGTCGAGACTTTCGGCATCGCCGGCATCGGCTCCGTCGAAGATGACGTCCAGCTCTTCATGAACGCCTGATCCCACTCTCCCAGATCGAAAATCAAACTTCCAAGACGGCGCTGCTGACAAGCAGGGCCGTCTTTTTGCACCCCCGGTTTTCCGGGGTTCTGTTTACGCTTATTTCCAATCTATGGTATAAAAATGGGAGAACTGCTGGCCGACCCTGACCAGCACTTTCTTTATCACCATAAGCCCAGCCTTTTCCCGGAAAAAATTACATCGAAGGAGCAAGTATGGAAGGCGGAAGTGTGCAAATCCTGGTCGCGATGCTCGCATACATCGCGGTCGTCATCGGTATCGGCATCTATTATGCCAAACGGGCCAGTGAGAGCTCGGACAATTTCATCATCGGAGGGCGGTCGATCGGCCCCTGGGTCACTGCCATGGGGGCAGAGGCCTCCGACATGAGCGGCTGGCTCCTGATGGGCCTACCGGGCGTTGCCTATTTCTATGGACTGAGCGACGCTTTCTGGACAGCCCTGGGTCTTCTGATCGGAACCTATCTCAATTGGCTCTTTGTCGCCAAGCGGATCCGCCATTTCTCTGAAATCGCCGGTGACTCGATCACGATCCCGGACTTCTTTTCTAACCGGTTCCATGAGAAAAAGAAAGTCATCCTGACCATCGCCGCCCTGTTCATCCTGATCTTCTTCACTGTCTATGCAGCCAGCTGTTTCGTGACAGTCGGCAAATTGTTCAGCACACTGTTTGGCTTCAAATATCAGTTTATGATGATGGCCGGAGCCTTGTTCGTCATCGCCTATACCTTCATCGGTGGTTATCTGGCCGAAAGTGCCTCCGACTTCATGCAGGGCATCGTCATGATCATCGCCCTGACCCTGGCGCTCGCGGTGGGCGTCTTCCAGGCCGGTGGCATCGACGCCATCGTCGCGAACGCCCGCCAGATTCCTGGTTTCCTCGACTTCTTTGGCATGGCCAGCCCGACGCTCGGCGCAGATGGCAAACAGCTTGTCGAGGCTGGAAAGCCGGTTTTCGGCACGCCGTCCCCCTATGGCTGGTTGGTGATTGTCTCCACCATGTCCTGGGGACTGGGTTATTTCGGCATGCCGCAAGTCCTCTTGAAATTCATGGGCATCCGTAATCCGCGCGAATTGAAGCTTTCGCGCCGCATTGCCACCATCTGGGTCATCATCTCCATGGGCGCAGCGCTCCTGATCGGACTGGTTGGCCGCGTGCTCTTCCCGGCCAACCTGCTCACGCACGGCGAAGCTGAGAACATTTTCATCCTGACTTCGACGACCTATTTCATCCCGCTCTTTGCCGGCCTGGTCATGGCAGGCATCCTGGCAGCCACGATCAGCTCCTCGGACTCCTACCTGCTGATCTCCGCCACAGCCTTTTCCAAGAACATCTACCAGGGCATCCTGAAAAAGGAAGCCTCAGACAAAGCGATTCTCGTGGCTACCCGGGCGACTTTGGTTGTGATTTCCATCATCGCCATGATCATCGCGCTCGATGAAAACAGCGTCATCTTCAAAGTCGTTTCCTTCGCCTGGGCGGGCTTTGGCGCGACCTTCGGGCCCCTGATGCTCTTCTCCCTGTTCTGGAAACGGAC
>DIGA01000092.1:7255-7507 GCA_002419365.1 Mageeibacillus sp. UBA5734
TGGTCCGTCCGCTCGGTGGCGCCTTCAACATCTATGAATTGTTGCCAGCCTTTGTCGCCTCTACCCTGGCCATTGTCATCGTTTCGCTGCTGACGAAATTGCCGGAACAGTCCGTGCTGGACCAGTTCGAACACGCCCGGCGCATCCATGACGAAGAGTGAGCCGTGGTGGTAACGACATGATTTTAGCTCTGGTCCTTTTTGTCCTGACCTATGTCCTGATGATCTCTCTAGCCAAATACCGGGCCTATGT
>DIGA01000091.1 GCA_002419365.1 Mageeibacillus sp. UBA5734
CTCTAGCCAAATACCGGGCCTATGTCGCCTTTGCCTCAGCGATCCTTTTCATCGTGCTGGGCATCCTGCCACTGGGCCAGGTATTTTCCGCGATCGACTGGAATGTCCTGATGATGATTGCGGGTACAATGGGGATCGTCAATATCTTCATCGAATCGCGCATGCCCTCGCGCCTGGCGGACCTGATCATCCGCTCCGTTCCCAACATCAAATGGACGATCATCGCCCTATCGGTTTTTGCCGCAGTCATCTCGGCCTTCGTCGATAATGTGGCAACCGTCCTGATGGTCGCTCCAGTCGCCGTGACCATCGCCAAAAAGTTGAAAATCTCTCCGGTGCCCAGCGTTATCGCCATCGCGATCGCCTCCAATCTGGAGGGCGCAGCCACTCTGGTCGGCGATACAACCTCGATCCTGCTGGGCGGCTATGCCAACATGGATTTCCTCGATTTCTTCTGGATGGATGGCCGGCCAGGCTTATTCTGGATTGTCCAGGTCGGCCTGGTTGCAGCAACTGCCACCCTTCTGGTCGTTTTCCGGAATTATCGCCAGACCTTCGAGTCGGGTGAACTGACGCAAGTCGAGGACTTCGTTCCAACCTATCTGCTGCTTGGCACGGTCGTGCTCTTGATCCTGGCGTCGTTCATCCCGGATAAGCCAGCCATCACCAACGGCCTGATCTGCATGATCCTGCTGCTGGTTGGCCTCGTCTACGAAATTGTGCGCCACAAGAAGCTTGCCTACCTGCAGCGCGCCTTAATGGAAATGGACTTCTTCACCATTCTTCTGCTGGCTTCGCTTTTCGTCGTCATTGCCGGGATCCAGGAAGCTGGTGTCATCGATGCGATTGCTGAACTGTTCGTCAAAATGGGTGGCAACTCCGTTTTCATCATGTATTCATTACTCCTTTGGGCATCTGTCCTGCTTTCTGCCTTTATTGACAACATCCCTTATGTGGCGACCATGCTGCCGGTTGTGACTGGCATTGCCGCGGCTATGAATGTCGACCCGACGGTCCTCTATTTTGGTCTTCTGTCTGGTGCGACACTGGGTGGCAACTTGACTCCAATCGGAGCCTCGGCCAACATCATGGGTATCGGCATCCTGCGCCGCCAGGGCCACGAGGTCAAAAATTCCGAATTCATGCGCATCAGCATCCCCTACACGGTTGCAGCCATCACAACAGCGTATCTGGTGCTTTGGCTGATCTGGGGCATCAGGGCCTGACAGACAAACAGGGGCGGTTGTTAGTTCGCCCGGAATGGAGGTCTTGCAATGGATAAAAGAACCATCATCTGCATCAGCCGGGAGTATGGCAGCGGCGGATCGGAAGTAGCGGCCAAGCTGGCCGAGATGCTTGGCATTCCCTGCTATGACAAAGAGCTTGTGCAGCAGGCTGCGGTTGATCTTGGTCTGTCCGACGAAATCATCAAAAGCATGGACGAGAAACCGGTCAGCTGGGCTTCCATGGGATTTCCCCATGGCATCCGCAACCCCTATCGCACAGAGTTCGAGACCTTGTTCTACAATCTGAATGATCGGGTGTTCACCATCCAAGCCCAGACGATCCGCAAGATCGCTGAACGCGGCTCCTGCGTCATCGTCGGACGTGTGGCCGACGACATCCTCAAGGATGACCCCGATCTGGTCTCAGTCTTTGTTCACGCCCGCCATGATTTCAAAGTCCAGCGCACCACAGCCCTTGAGAACATTTCTGAAAAAGAAGCGGCCGACCGGATGCGCAAAATGGACCGCGAACGCGCCAAATACTACAACTACTACGCCCAGAAGCATTGGGGCCAGTGCACCACCTACGACCTGTCCATCTCATCCTCCACATTCGGCATCGCAGGCACCGTGCAAATCATCCGCGCAGCCATTCAGTAAGAGTTTGCCGAAAATGGGACGGCGTCCCAAATCAGGCACCAAAACTGGAAGAGACTGTCCTGAGCTGCTCATGAGCAGATCGGGGCAGTTTTTACATTGGACTGGCATTTTTTGAAGCAGAACTGGTAGAAATTGCTCGCTTGGTTGATAATGAAATTGCATGGGGTTTTCGAGCAATTTTTGCAAGTCTCTTGTTAATTTCAACATTTTTTTGCCAGAACGCTCATGGCACTATGGTGATAACAAACGAAGGAGGTTTTCCCCAATGAGTTCTGCCACTGCAAAGACTGCAACCAAGACTGTTGCGATCGAGTACAACCGGGCCAAGATCTGGCAAATCGCCCTGTTCGTCATGAACAACACTGCCACCAACACAGCCATGCTGCTCCTTGGCTACTATGCTTTCTACACCCAGAACGTCCTCGGCCTCGCCGCTGTTGTGGTCGGCCTGATCGCCACCCTGATGCGTGTCTGGGACGGCATCACTGACCCGATCATCGGTTACCTGCTCGACAAGACCAACGGCCGCTTCGGCAAATTCCGCCCCTTCATGTTCATCGGCAACATCATCATCATTGCCACCATGGTTGCCATCTTCCACATCCCCGGTGAATGGGCCACCCTCACCAAGTACATCGCCACCACCGTCCTCTACGTTGTCCACATCATTGGCTACACCTTCCAGACCGCCTGCACCAAAGGCGCCCAGGCTGCCCTGACCAATGACCCGAAGCAGCGCCCGATCTTCACCTGGTTTGACGCCATCTTCAACCTGACCCTGTTCAATGGCGCAACCTTCCTGATCACCAAGGTCATGGCTCCCACCTATGCACAGAACATGATCGATCCCCAGCTCTTCAAGGACATCTCCTACATCTTCGCTGCCCTCTCCTTCGGCCTGACCATCATGGCCATCATCGGCATCTGGCAGAAAGACCGCACCGAATTCTTCGGTCTCGGCGAAAACACTGTCAAAGTCAAATTCAGCGACTATCTCGAAGTCATCAAGAACAACCGTCCCCTCCAGATGCTGATTGTTGCTGCCTCCACTGACAAACTGGCCAACGTTGCTGTCCGCGGCGGCCTGATCTACTTCTTCTCCAACCTGATTCTCGATGCTTCCGTCTATGGTACCTACTCCCTGTATGCCATGGTCCCCAGCTTCCTGATCACCACCGTGGGTGTCGCCTGGTCCCGCAAAGTCGGTATCAAGAAGGCCTTCGTCCTCACCACCTGGCTCTCGACCCTCATGCTGGTAGGCCTGATCGTCTTCACTCCTGCCGTCATTGGCCAGGGTGTCACCGGCGCCGTCATCGCCCTCCTTTCCCTCTTCGCTGTCCAGCAGGGCATGGGCGCGATCGCCGGCAACATCGTCATCCCGATGATCGCCGATTGCTCCGACTACGAAACCTACCGCACCGGCCGCTTCATCCCCGGCATGATGGGCACCCTCTTCTCCTTCGTTGACAAGCTCATCTCCTCGGCTTCGACCTTCATCATCGGTGCCGCGATCGCCTGGGCTGGCTTCGGCAACGTCAAGATCGAGCCGAACAAAGCCACCAACTCCAAATTCGAAATGGCCATTCTCTTCGTCATCTTCGGTCTGCCGCTCCTTGGCCACATCGCTTCCATCATCTCGATGAAGTTCTACGAACTGACAGCTGAACGCATGCACGAGATCCAGCACGAGATCCATCTGCGCAAAGTTGGTGAAGCTGGCAAAGTCGAAGCCTGAAACCAGACCATGACCGAATCTGTTACCAACACGCCCCTCTAATCGACACTGGCCTGGCTTCTCCATAAGCCAGGCCAGTGTCATTTCTTATATGCTGGAACTACATCCATGCGAAAAGGAGATCCCCTGCAATGAACCTGTCCGGAAAGCCTCTGAGTCAACTTGAAAAGCAACACGACCATCTTGTCTGCATCGACAGTGATGGCACCGTTTTCGATGTCATGGAGATCAAGCACAAGGAATGCTTCTGCCCAGCCTTTATCAACAACTTTGGCCTGCAGGCTGTCGCCAAATATGCCCGCGAGTGCTGGGATTTTGTCAACCTGTATTCCGTTGACCGCGGCTGCAACCGTTTCATCGGGCCCTTGAAAGCCATTGCGCTGCTGGCAGAGCGTCCTGAAGTCGAAAAACGCGGTTTTGCCATTCCTGACCTGGCCAGCCTGCAGCAATGGGTCAGCACAGAAACCAGACTGGGTAATCCGGCGCTCAAAGATGCTATCGCGAAAACCCAGGATCCTCTGCTCAAAAAAGCGCTGGCTTATTCCCTCGATGTCAATGAGTCTGTTGACAAAATCGTCCATGGCATTCCGCCCTTCCCAGGGGTTCGGGAATCCCTGGCCAAAAGTGCAGCCCAGGCGGATGTCGTGGTCATCTCGGCGGCTGCCCAGGAAACCATCACACGGGAATGGACTGAGCACGGCCTGTTTGATTATCTCAATGCGCTGGCTGGCCAGGAGGTCGGCAACAAGACCGCCCAGATCCGCCAGGCAATCGAAGGACGCTATGACAAGGACAAAGTCCTCATGATCGGGGACGCCCTGGGAGACCTTGAGTCAGCCAAAGACAATGGCGTCCTGTTTTTCCCGATCCTGCCCGGCAAGGAAGACGAATCCTGGCAGCTTTTTCATGACGAGGCTTTCGCCAAATTCCTCAATGGATCCTATGCGGGCGCTTACGAAACCAGCCTGATCGAGACGTTCAGGGAATATCTGCCCACAACGCCGCCCTGGAAACAGGATTGAATTTGAACTGAAACGATCACAAAACAGGTCAGGATACGCAATGTCCTGACCTGTTTTTTACATGGTTCTACCCCATGAAAAAGCCCGGGGGATGCAAACCCGGGCTTCTTAACAGGGGAGGTATGGAGGATGGTATTTGATGGTTACAGGATAGGGGTAATCAGCGCTGGACGCGGCCCGAGGCATCGCCCTGGGCGAGTTTGGTCACTTCATCGACGCTGACCAGATTGAAGTCGCCTTCGATCGAGTGCTTGAGGCAGGAGGCCGCAACGGCGAATTCGATGCTGTCCTGGGAACTGTAGTTGTTCAGCAATGCATAGATCAGGCCACCGCCAAAGCTGTCGCCACCGCCGACGCGATCAACAATATGGACCAGATAGTTCTTGGAGAAACAATAATCCTGGCCGTCATAGAGCAAGGCTGCCCAGTTGTTGTCATTGGCTGAGATCGAACCGCGCAGCGTGATGGCGACCTTTTTGAAACCAAAGGTCTCGGCCAGCTGGCGGGCGACATCGCGATAACCATCATGGCTGAGGTGTCCACCCGTGATATCGGTGGCTGCAGCCCGGATGCCAAAGACATCGGCGGAGTCTTCTTCGTTGGCGATGCAGACGTCGATGTAGGGGGCAAGGCCGGTCATGACTGCGCGGGCCTGGTCTTTGCTCCACAGATTCTTGCGGTAATTGAGGTCGCAGGAGACGGTGACACCGAGACGGCGGGCAGCTTGGACTGCAGCCAAGGTCAGGGCAGCCGCTTTCTCGCCCAGGGCCGGGGTGATGCCGGTGAAATGGAACCAGTCCGCTCCAGCCAGGATGGCATCCCAGTCGAATTCAGACACGTCGGCTTCTGCGATGGCAGAATGGGCGCGGTCGTAGATGACTTTGGAAGGACGCTGGGAAGCGCCCTTTTCCAGGAAATAGATCCCAACCCGGTTGCCGCCACGGACGATGTGCTGGGTTCCGACACCGAAGCGGCGCAGGGAATTGACGGCGGCCTGGCCGATTTCATGTTTGGGCAACTTGCTGACAAAATCCGCTTCCAGGCCATAATTGGCCAGAGAGACAGCTACATTGGCTTCACCGCCGCCAAAGGTCGCACCAAAAGTGCTAGCCTGGGCAAACCGCTCGTACCCGGGGGGAGCCAATCGGAGCATCAGTTCACCAAAAGTCACAACGCGCTTGCTCATTTGTTTTCACCTCTGGCCTGCTGGATAACCGCCACAGACTGGCGGCACAGATCGCTGATCTTGTCCCACTGCTGGTTGTTGATCAATTCGTCGGTGACCATGTACGAACCACCACAGGCGACAATGCAGGACTGGCTGACATAGCTGGCCAGATTCTGCAGATTGATTCCGCCTGTCGGCATGAACTTGACCATGTTGAAAGGTGCGCTCATGGCCTTGATCCGGGCCAATCCGCCAGCCTGTTCGGCCGGGAAGAATTTGACCGTTGAGAGACCGAGGCCGATGGCTTCTTCGATTTCCGTCGGGGTGATGCAGCCGGGGAAAATGGGCAGGCCCAGTTTCTGGCAGGCGGCAACGGTTTTGGGGTTCAGGCCGGGAGAGACGATGAACTGGGCACCGGCGGCATGGGCTTTTTCGACCTGTTCGACCGTAAGAACGGTGCCAGCACCGACCAGCATGTCCGGGAATTGCTCGCGCATGATCCGGATCGCCCGGTCCGCGCCTTCGGCCCGGAAGGTGATTTCAGCAGCGGGTACACCGCCGGCCACCAGGGCTTTCGCCAGAGGAGCTGCGTCTGTATCAGGGCGATCCAGTTTGATCACGGGCAGGATGCCGAGAGCGGCGACTCTTTGAGTAATTGGATCCATTTTCTATCTCCTTGTGATCTCTCTTTTGAAATCAGGCTTTGGACAGGGTTTCCCAGATGCCTGTCAGGTAGGATGCGCCAAGGGCACGGTCGTACAGGCCATAGCCGGGTTTGCCGGTTTCGCCCCAGATCATGCGGCCATGGTCCGGACGGACATAGCCATCGAAACCGTTCCGGTGCAGCGCCTTCACGATTGCCACCATGTCGAGTGAACCATACGAGGACAGATGGGCGGATTCTTCAAAGCTGCCGTCTTCCAGGAGCTTGACATTGCGGATGTGCATGAAATGGATGCGGCCCATGGCAGCATATTTGTCGACCAGATGCGGGATGTCGTTGAAGCTGCCGCTGCCCAGGGAACCGGTGCACAGGGTCAGGCCATTGTAAGGGCTGTCCACGATCTTGAGGAAGCGGTCGAGGCTCTTTTCGCAGTTGATGATGCGGGGCAGGCCGAAAATTGAGAATGGCGGATCGTCCGGATGGATGGCCATTTTGACACCGGCTTCTTCGGCAACTGGGATGATCGCCTTGAGGAAGTAAGCCAGATTGTCCCAGAGCTTCTCCTCGTCCACTTCTTTGTAGTGGTCGAACAAGCGCTGGAGGTCTTCCTTTTTGTAGGAGCTGTCCCAGCCCGGCAGAGAAAGCTCGCCGGTGAGCGGGTCCATTTTCTTGACGTCCTCGACATAGTAGACCAGGGCGGTGGAACCATCGGGCAGTTCTTTTTCGAGCTGGGTGCGGGTCCAGTCAAAAACAGGCATGAAATTGTAGCAGATGACCTTGACACCGGCCTGGCCCAGGCGGCGGATGTTTTCGCAGTAATTGGCAATGTACTGGTCACGAGCAGGCAGGCCCAACTTGATGTCCTCGTGGACCGGGACACTTTCAATCACGTCGAAATGCAGGCCGTTGGCTTCGACATCTTGCTTCAGGGCATTGATGCTTTCATGGCTCCAGACCTCACCAACCGGCACATCATAGACAGCGGTGACAATCGAGTGCATCGACGGGATCTGGCGGATGTAGGCAAGGGAGACCGGGTCCTGTGGACCATACCAGCGAAATGACAGTTTCAAGGGAATGTACCTCACTTTTATTTGATTTTTGATCCGGGAAGGGGGCTCCTGCAAGCGATTATCGGCCTGCAGGGGGCCCTCTTCACGGTCGATCGACAATTTGATTATAAATATTTCACCAGAGTGGCGCGAATGGCACCGGGGCCGGCGACCAGTTCGTTGAAGTAGCGGATGACCAGCGGGGCGATCCCCTGGGCGACCAGGTCTACACCAAAGATGCGGTCATTGGCCAGGATCGGCAGCAGGGTTTCTTCGAACGGGCCCTTGCTGCCGAGCTCGATGCCAGCCAGTTTGGCCTGGAGTTCTTCGAGCATCGGGTCGGGGGAGAGTTGCATGGCCTGGCCCTGGTCATCGACTCCAAGCAGGTAACGCAGCCAGCCAGCAAAGAACAGCGGGATGTACTTGAGATTCTTCTCCTCACCCTGGCCACGCTTGATGTAGGCCTTCAGGGTCTGGCCAAAGCGGACGGGAATCTTTTGGGAAGTGTCGGTGGCGATGCGCTGCGGAGCATCCGGCAAGTAGGGGTTCGGGAAGCGGACTTCGATGACCGTGCGGATGAAATCCATCGGCTTGATGACACCAGGATCGACCACGACGGGCATGCTCTCGTCATAGCCGACTTTCTCGATGAAGGCCTTCAGCTGCGGGTCAGCAGCGATGTCGGCGATGGTCGGCAGGTTTAACAGGCAACCATAGATGGCCATGATGGTGTGCAGGGGATTGAGGCAGGTGGTGACTTTCATCGTCTCGATCTTGTCGACCGTCTCGCGGTCAGTGAACAGGACGCCGCCATTTTCCAGGGCCGGACGGCCATTGGGGAACCAGTCCTCGACGACCAGGTACTGGGTCGGTTCGGCGTTGACAAACGCTGCCGTGAAGGTGTTCTTGGCGGTGATGATCAGGTCCGTGTCTTCGAAGCCGTCTGCTTCAAGGGTCTTTTTGACGACGTCGGAGGGGCGGGGGGTGATTTTGTCGATCATGCTCCAGTTGAAGGAGACTTTCTCCGGATTGTTCAGGTAGCCGGCAAAGCCCAGTTCCACCAGGCCGCGTTTCTGCCACTCGTTGACAAACGTCATGACGGCATCGTAGAGCATGGTTCCATTGTGAGAGCAGTTGTCCATGCTGACCAGGGCAACCGGCAGCTGTCCGGCCAGATAGCGCTGGTACATCAGGTAAGCCAGGAGGCTGACCAGGCTGGAAGCTTTCTTTTCAGGCAGGGCTTCGAAATCAGCAGCAATCCATTTGAGGTAAGTACCATCGGCACCTTTGACCGAGTAGCCTTTTTCTGTGATGGTGAAACTGACCATTTGCAGCGAAGAGGCCTGGAAAATCCGGATCATTTCAGCCATGTCCGTGCTCGGTTTGACGGTGTGAACGACACTGGCGACGACTTCTTTTTCCAGTGAACCGTCGGAATTGAGCGAAACAGTCACGCTCAGGTTATCAAAGGGCGTGTAGGCTTTGTCGAGGATTTCTTCATCAAAGGCTTCACCAACGATGATGCCGCGATCACACAGGCCTTGGTTCAATAGTTTTTGGTGCACCGTGGCCGGGAATGCACGGAAGATGTTTCCCGCACCGAAGTGGAGCCACATCGGTTCGGCTACTGTCCGGGCGCGTACCGCTTCGATATCGAAGCGGGGCAGCTGGTAACCTTTGGCCAGCCATTGTTCCTGGTTTTGCAATTCCTTGAGATTCAACTTCATGCTCATACCTCATTTCATGGTTCATGATGGTTCCGGCACGCTTCCACTCTTCCGGACCAGATGTTCTTTTGTTTCATTATAGGTTTTCCATCAGGTCTGAGCTGTGTGTTTCTTGCTCACGGGGTGGTAATAATTGCTGTCAATTTAGTGGGAAAATGTAAAAAACCAGTCTTCCGAGGAAGACTTGCACAAAGCATGCAGATCATGTAACTGGTTTAGATTGGACTAGTTTTCTTCCAGCACCCCATGGGCAACATAGTCATAGTACTGGCGTGGCGTCATGCTGTACTCATTCCGGAATGCCCGGAAAAAGTTGGAGTAATCGCCGAACCCAGCCTTCTGGTAGACTTCGGTGATTGGGATGTTCTTCAGGATCAGCTCCTTGGCCCGGATCAGCTTTTTCTGGATGATGTACCGGTGCAGGGTCGTCCCGGTCTGGTTCTTGAACTCACGGCACAAATGGAATTTACTGAGGAAAAAGACCTCAGTCAGGTCATCAATCTTGATTTCTTCCTCAATGTGCTCGCCAATGTGTTCAATCACCGCGTCAATCAGGCGGTCTTTGCGCACCTCGATTTTAGGTCTCTGTTTGATCAGGTTGATTTCTTCATTCAAGAAGAGCAGGATCTCGAGCAGGTAGGTTCTGGGATACAGGTCCTGGCCAAAGCCGGAGTAATTTTTCAAGTTGAGCAATTTATTGAGCAAGCCTCGGAAGTGCTGTTGCTGGTCAACATCCGTCCGGATGACGTTGCGATGCTGGGGACCTTCGAAGCACAAGGCCAGGTCACTCTGCTCCGTCGACAATTCCTTGAGAAAATTCCGGTTGAGCCAGAGGACAATCCGCTCGTAAGGTTTGTCGAGATCATGGATGACCGTCTGGTGCAACTCGCTGGTATTCATCAGGACGATGTCACCGGGCTTGAGATCGTAGTTGCGGCCCTCGATCTGGGAGGTGACTCGACCCTCGATCAGGAAATAGACTTCAAAAAAATCATGGTGGTGCAAATTGATGCTGGTCATGCCCCGGTCAAAATAATGATAGACCTCATAATCACTGCTCATCATATGCTGACGGGTCTGGAATCGCTGCCGGCCGTTTTTCATTTAAAAGCACCTGCTCTCTTGCCCGCGCTGCTGAATGATTCAATCAGCGCCTCCCAACAACAACTGATTAAATTTTAAGCATGTTGAGCAAGATTTGCAAGGACAAAGCCGGACAGCTGTCAAAACTCCAGTCAGACAGTTTTAAGGAGACGGGGTGCCAGCAGAAAGGCCAGGATGGCGACGACCAGTGCCGTGAAAAAAACAGCTTCCAGATGAACCAGCTTGGCAATGTAGCCTAGTAGAATGGTACCGGCTCCGATTCCAAGATCCAGTGCCAGATAGAAAGTGGCATTGGCCCGGCCACGGGCCTGGGGCGGACACCGTTCAAAAACCACAGTATTCATCAGTGGGAAGGCCAATCCAAAGCCAGCGCCATACAAGACCGCCGAACTGTAAAACAGGGCCGGATGACGGGTGGCCAGCAGAATGGCAAGGGCAGGCATCAATAATCCGATCGCCAGGCGAACCAGACGCAGGGTGGACAGGCGACTCACGAGAGCTGGCATCAGCAAGCGGATCGCCAGGACAGCGCCAGACTGGATCGCAAAATAAGTCCCTGCCGAACCAAGATTTTTCGTCTGGGCCAGGAGCGGCATGAATCCGAGCAGGGCGCCATAGGTAATCGCCAGGAAAAGCATCACCGAGGCTGGTGCCACAGCCGTTGGTTCGATCAGAGACGTAATTTGGCGCCACCAGTGGCCTTTGGAAGATTCAACCGGATCCAGGTGCCTGGCCAGGGATTCCGAATCGGATTCCAAAACCGGTTGGGTCGCGGCTTTCTGACGACTGAAGAAGACCGGAATGATCACAACCGTCAGGATGCTGGTGATAAGGATGGTCTTGAAAAAGACCGGATAACCGAAACTCTGGGCAACAGTCAGACCAGCCACAGGGCCGAGGGCATTAGCCAGTGATCCCGTGACCGTGTAGATGGCAATGCCTGAGCCCAGTCGCTGCGGATGAAGGATATCAGCAATCATCGCTCCAGCGACGGTTGAGACCAGACTGAACCCCAAGCCTTGGACCACACGGGCAATGACCAACCAGGCCAGCGGCCCCTGGTGGAGCAACATGGCAACCCCCGCTGTAAAAAGAGCTGTTCCTGCCAGGTAAAGCTTTGGTTTGGACAGGCGATCGATGATGTGACCAGCAAAAGGCCGGCCCAGCATGGCAGCAAGGGCAAAGGCACCCACCATTGCACCCGCACTGGAAGTAGAGTTATAGACACTGACAACATAGAGGGGCAGATTGGTCGACAGAGACAACTGCACCAGTCCGATCAGGAAACTGATCAGGGTGATGATTGAGAAAGCCATGGTCCAGAGGCGCTGTTTGCCAGCGGACTGCTGAACTGAAAGCTCAGGCATCCGGTCAGACCAGTTTCAGATAGCGGCCGATGTTGCGGAAACAGACGCCTTCAATGATTTCCTGTTCAATCGCCTCGGTTGCAGTGAATTCGCCGTTGTCAATATGTTCACCGACGAACTGGCACAGGACCCGGCGGAAATAGTCATGCCGGGTGTAGGACAAAAAGCTTCTGGAGTCGGTCAGCATGCCGACAAACCAGGGCAGCATGCTCTGGGCGGCTATCGCCTTGATGTGCTCGTACATGCCGTCTTTCGTATCGTTGAACCACCAGGCTGAACCGAACTGGACTTTGCCGGGCATTTTGCCATCGGCAAAGCAATGTGGCAGCGTGGAGAGGACCAGGTTATCCTTGCTGTTCAGCGAGTAAAGAATCGTCGCCGGCAGGGCACCCTCGACCTCCAGTCGGGCCATGAAGTGGGCGAGTGGTTCGGCTATCGGGAAGTCGTTCATGATGTCAAAACCAGCGTCAGCACCCAGGCTCTTGAATTTCAATGGATTGTTGTTGCGCAGCGCACCAATGTGCAACTGCATGACCCATTCATGTTCATGATAGAGCTTGGCCAGTTCGCTCAGAGTCTGGCTGCGGAAAGCTGCAATCTGGGCCGGGGTGAGGGTGGCCCCGGACAGGCGGGCTTGCAGAACAGCGTCTGCCTCTTCTCGGCTGGACTCCGGCAGGTCCAGCTTTTCCAGCGAATGGTCGGACATCAGGCAGCCCGCATCGTTGAAAAAGCGTACGCGGTTACGGATAGCTTCAAGAAGGGATGCATAGTCTTTGATAGCAGTCATCCCGGCCCGTTCGGCAAGCAAACCAAGGTAGTCCGAGTAGTCAGGCACATGGATGTTCAAGATCCGGTCCGGACGGAAAGTCGGCACGACTTTGCAGGCGCTGTCAGGCTGCCGGGCCAATTCGAGATGGCTCTCCAGCGTGTCTGTCGGATCATCAGTGGTGCCGATCAGGCGAACGTTGGACTGGTGGATCAAGTCCGAAGGACGCAGGTGCCGCTCCCGGATCTGGCGATTACAGGTCTCATAGATCTCGTCGGCAGTCGCTTCGCTCAGTTGGTCGGTGATGCCAAAATAAGTCTTCAATTCGAGGTAAACCCAGTGGTACAAGGGGCTACCTACCAGGCGGGCGACGGTATGGGCAAAAGCGCGGAATTTTTCCAGTGCTGAGGCATCACCAGTGATGAGACGTTCTTCCACTCCAGCAAAGCGCATGGCACGCCACTTGTAATGATCGTGTTTCAGCCACATGTCGCTGATATCGGTAAATTCCTTGTCCTCCAAGATTTCCTTGGCTGACAGGTGACAATGATAGTCAAAAACCGGGGCATGTTCCGCATAGCGATGGTACAAACGGCGAGCCGAAGGGGTAGTCAACAACAATTCTGGCGCAAGCATGGCGATCCTCCTGATCTAACTGTTTCAATGGATGGTTTTATTATCGATGTCTCACCCGGGTCCTGGTGATGCAAACTTGCTGGTTACGTTGCAAAACTTGCTGGTTAGCGTGATTGCGGGATCCTATCCGCCTATTGACGTCTCCGCCTATTGACGTCTCCGCTTGGCTTCGTACAAGTCAAGCAGGATATCCAGCGCTCTGCGGCCTTCAGTGAGGTCGATCGCAAAGGGCTGTTCCTTTCTGACTTTCTGGTAGAAGTCAGCGATCAGCAGGGCATGGCTTTTACCCCAGTAGGATTTGCCAGCAGGGATGAACTGGTCCACTGCTTCAGAAACGGCATCCTCCCCTGTTTTGACAATTTGGTCAAAAGGTTCGAGCAGATTGCCCGATCGATCCAGCACCGTGATACGGTCTGAGCCTTCCAGGCGCACAATGGCCTGCTCACAGACAATTTCCAGGAAAGGATCTGAACTGGTAGGGTAAGCATTGGTGGCGTAGAAAACACCGGTGGCTCCTGTTTCAAAGCGCAGTAGCAGGCTGGCGGTGTCTTCGACTTCGATCACATGTTCCAGATGGTCCGTGTGCAGATGGCCTTTGACCGAGGTGACCGGTTCATCCACCAACCAGAGCAGCAAATCCAGCGTGTGGATGGCCTGGTTGATCATCAGGCCGCCGCCTTCGGTCGCCCAGCGGCCCCTCCAGGGGCTTTGCAGATAATACTGGTCATCCCGCCACCAGGTGAGAAAGCCACGGGCGGCAAGAACCGGTCCAAACGTCTTGGCTGCCAGAAGCTGGCGGGCCTCCCTGGCTGCAAAGTTATACCGGTTTTGCAAGCAGATACCGAGCTGCCGGCCGGATCTACGGACAGCTTCGGCCAGAATTTCCAGGTCAGCCTTTTGGGTGGCAGCCGGTTTTTCCAGCAAAACGTGGCAACCAGCCTGCAACGCCTGGCACGCCAGACCCACATGGGTATGGTGCGGGGTCAGGATGTGGACCACATCCGGATGGATTGCAGCTAAAAGTTCATCCAGACTAGAGAAGACGGCGGGCTCTCCCTGGCCGGACAATTCAGCTGCCTGCCTGGCCAGAGACTTGGCAGCATCCAGATCAGGATCCGCCAGTCCAACCAGTTGAACGGCTTCACGCTGGGCCAACAGTCCGATGAGGTGAAGCGGGGCAATGGTTCCACACCCTGCAAAGGCAACCTGGATGGTCTGGTTCCGATTGTTGTTCATAGGTCGATTGTCCCTTCAGGCCAGGTCGAGCTGACTCAAGTAAATAAAGCTTTGCCGCAAGGCTTCGAGTGGATCGCCCTGGCAGATGTCCTGTTCCACCAGGACATGCTTGGTCCCGGCGGCCTTGCAGGCGGCGGTTATCCGTTCAAAATCCAGATTGCCGCTGCCTACCGGGGTCATGATCTGCTGGAAGCCGATCGGCGAGGAAAATTCCAGGCCGCCACCCGTGGGTGTCTGCAGGTCCAGTTTGTGGTAGATCCCGAGGTCTTTGAAATGGACCACCGGAATCCGGCCAGCCAATTTCTCCAGCCAGGCCACGACATCGCCACCGCCAAACTGGATCCAGAAGGTATCGATCAAAAAGCCGACCTGCCTGGGATCAAAACCGGCAACCAGCTGCTCAAAGATCGACTCACCGTCCTGACGGGCAAATTCAAAATGATGGTTATGATACAAGAAAGTCATGCCAGCAGAAGCGATCCGTTCGATCGCCGGCGAAAAATCCTGGATGAAGCGCTGGGTGTCCTGCCGAGTGGCAACGCGAACGGGGTGATGATGGCCATCTCTCGATTCCACGCCGAGATAGTCGAAAGGCATCATGCCAAGACCAATATACTTGGCGCCAAAGACCTGGTGATCCTCGATCACCTGGTCGATCTGGTTCAGCAGTCTCTGGGGCGCGGTATGGGAAACGACAATTTCCAAGCCATTGGTGTCACAGAGTCGGCGAATCGTTTGAGCTGGAATTTCCTGACTGACTCCGGAAATCTGGACAGTCTGGTAGCCGATGCTGGCGATTGTCTCCAGCGTCCGGGCCAAATCTGTTTCATTCTGGCAAAATTCTCGGACTGTATACAGTTGTGCTCCAAGTTTCATGGCAATTCCCCTTTCGTCTTGTCTTCAGATGACCTGATTCTGCTGGGCAGCCAGGGTGCGGAAGGCAGAGATACCAGCGGCAAAAGCCGTCAAGGCATCCGGATAATCGCCACCAACACCGACCTCCTGGCCGCTGCCCGGATCACCAGTCATATGGATTTCCAGGGTTTTCAAACTGGCGAACTCGTATAGATGGGGTTCGATGGCGATCGACTGGCGGTTGTGATTTGCCAGGAACAAATTCAGAATCTCGGCGATCTGGCCGTCACCCTTTCCGGCTGCCACAATGTGGCCATCCGAACGGCGGCAATCCTTGATGTGCAGGTACTCAATCCAGGCATCCAGAGCCTTGAAAGCTTGGAGGGGGTCACTACCGACCTGGATGTAGTTGGCTGGGTCAAGAATCGCCCCCAGCTTACTCTGGAAGGTCTGGTGAATGTCCACACAACGCTCGAGGATATCCCCATAGATATCCTTTTCATTCTCATGGAACATGCGAACACCTTCGGCATCAGCCACTTCGATGAGGCGTTCCAGGCGCATCATGACTTCATCACGGTACTCAGCTGCACGACCGGCAGGGACATAGAAACTGAAAATCCTCAGACGCTGGCAATCCAGGGCATGGGCCGTCTGGCTCAGACGCTTCAGACGCTCCAGCTCCGACTCCAGGGGACTGTCGATCTGGACTTTCCCCAATGGTGTGGCCAGGCAATGGACCTTCAATGACGCTTGGTCGAACGCGGTCTTGACGCGGGCGGTCATGGTTGAATCGAAGTCCGCCACGTTGACTGAGTCAACGGTACGCAGTTCAATCCCCGGCACCTTGTTGGTTATCAGGGCCTGAATCTGGCCTTCAAGATCTTGGGCAGCCTCATCGGCAAAAGCAGAAAGTAGGATCGGCATTTCTTAGCACCTCACTTGCAGTTAATACATTCATTTTGACTCTGGCAATGAAGGCATAGCCTTTCTGATGTTGCCTAAAATATGGCAATAATTGCTCTGAGTGAATGGGCAAGGGACTGCCTGGCCAAAATCCTCTGCTGAGGCTCTGACCAGGCAATCCCATAGATCTGTTAGTTATGGATGTGAATCAATTTGAAATTTACTTGGCGTTTGCTGCAATGATTTCGTCACCACGCTTGGTCATCGCGGCAATCGTGGCGTTCAGATCCTGCTGACCCATCAGGAACTTGTCAGCTTCTTCACCAATCATGGTTTCGATTTCCTTGACAAACGGCGGAGCGATCGACTCGACATTATCTTTCCAGTTCGGATTGGTCATGACAGCTTTCAGCGAGTCATAATCGTAAAGGCTCTTGTCTGCGCCGACCATCAGATCAACATAGACCATTTTGTCAACGCCTTTTTCAGCAGTCATGCTGACACCACGGATCTTCATGCCCTCGGTGGTGTAGAAGCGCAGGAAGTCATAGGCGGCCTGCTGATTCTTGGAAGTCGAGGCGAGGGAATAGTAGTGGTTGGCGGTGTTGGTCATGCCGAGATTGGCGGTATCGCCAGGCCAGATCGGCAGTGGAGCGAAGACGGTCTGGAAGGTGTGGGGATATTTGGAAACGTCTTTGACTTCCGGGATCATCCAGGAACCGATCGGGATCATGGCGACTTCGCTGTTGAAGAACTTGGCCCGGTAGGTCATCTGGAGGGATTTGGCATCAGCAATCGGCGTGGAGGATTTGTCTACTTGCTCGAGGTCATAGCGGAACTGCAGCGCTTTGGCAAACAGCGGATCCGAGAAGGTGGTTTCAGTCAGGGATTTGAGCATGGCGCTGTCGACCTTGGAGCTGTACATGGGCAGGAAGCTCATGGTCGGCCAGGTGTGGTAGTAGGAGCCATAGACTTTCTGGGCCCCTTCACCGGAAGTCATTTTCTTGGCATACTCGCGGTAATCGTCCCAAGTCCAGTCGAGGGCTGGAGCAGACAGGCCAGCTTTGTCGAGCATGTCTTTGTTGATCATGACGAAGAAGGATTTCAGGTCGGCCGGAATGGCAAAATATTTACCGTCCACTTGAGTGTCGATGACGTAGAGATCGGTCAAGGATTTACCTTCGGCAGCCAGGAGATCATTCAGGGCCAGGTAGGAGCCGCTCTGCGCCCGACGGGAATAGTCAGCCGGTGACGGTGCCATGACGATGTCGATGGCTTCACCGCCCATGATCATCAGGTCGGTTTTCTTGAGGTATTCCTGTGAGTTCATGTCACCATAGTATTCAAACTCAACCGTAACGTTGGGGTGGGTTTTCTGGTATTCGGCAGCGACCAGTTTGTCCTGGTCAGCATACATGCTCTGCCAGGAAGTGAAACGGATGGTGACAGGTTCATTGGAAGCAGCCGTTGTTTCGCCAGCTGCAGCAGCTGTCGTGGCAGCAGGCGCTGCGGTTGTGCTCTGGGAAGCGCAGCCAGCCAGCATCAAGGTGCCCAGCATCGCAATAACAATAACAAGAGCCATGAGTTTGGAAAGGTGTTTCATTGTCTCCTCCTTCTTTTTAAAAGCGATTTATTGTTTTCATTTTTATGCAGATTGAACGAAAACCCGGCGCTTTTACCTGAATTCATCATAGATTTTATTAGACTTGGCAGAGTATCAATTCTTGATGTTATACTTGCATTTCTTGCTATCTCATTAGCTTAATAGTGCTTTTGCTAGACACATATAGGCTCACACACAGAAGCTGGCCAATGCGCTGTCTTATCCTTTGACAGCACCTGCAGCAATACCTTCGATGATCCAGCGCTGCCCGGCGATGAAGACAATGATCAGGGGGATGATCGCTGACACGGCAGCGGCCATGACCAGGGAGAAATACATGCCTGCTTCCGATGCGAATTGGCGCATGCCGAGCTGGATCGTGAACAATTCCACTTTGTTGAGGAAGACCAGGGGGCTCTGGTAATCGTTCCAGGTCCAGACAAACTTGAGGATGGCCAGGGTGGCCAGGCCAGGCTTGACGATGGGCAGGATGATCTGGGTGAAAATCCGCCAGTGGTTGGCCCCGTCAATGCGCGCCGATTCCGATAGGGATTCAGGGATGGCAATCATATTCTGGCGCAACAGGAAAACACCGTAGACACTGAGCGAACCCATGACAATCAGGCCAAGATGGGTGTTGTACAGGCCCACCCTTTGCAGGATGACGAACCTGGGAACAATGGTGACCTGGTCCGGAATCATCATGGTGGCAAGATACAACAGGAAGACCTTGTCACGGCCCTTGAAGTGGACCTTGGAGAAGCCGTAGGCACCGAGGGCTGACAGGAAGACCTGGAAGAATGTGGTCAGGACAGTGACTTTGATCGAGTTCAGGTAGTACATCCCGAAGCGGGCCTTTTCGCCCCAGACTTCGGCATAGTTCTGGATGACATTCAACTGGCGCGGAATCAGGCGCAAGGGGAATTCAAACACTTCGGCTTCAATTTTAAACGACGTGGAAATCATCCAGATCAGCGGCATCACCATCGTTGATGAAAAGAGAAGCAACAGAATCGTCAGGGACAGTTTCCCGAAATCTAATTTTTTAGTCAACGTATTCATCGCAAGGTTCCCTTTCAATCAGACATCAATCGTAGTTAACGAACTTGCTCTGGGATTTCCACTGGACCAGGGTGACAATGAAAACCAGGACAAACAATGCCCAGGCCAGTGCGCTGGCATAACCCATGCGGAAATTCTCAAAGGCAGTGCGGTAAATGTAGAAGGCCATGACCGAGCTTGAACTGCCCGGACCGCCCTGAGTCAGGACGCTGATGTGATCGAACACTTTGAAGGAACCGATGATGCCCATGGTGACCAGGAAAAAGGTCGTCGGCGAAACCATCGGGATCGTGATGGTGAAAAACTGGCGGACTTCGCCGGCACCATCGATGCGGGCAGCCTCATACAACTCGTGCGAAACACCTTTGAGGCCGGCATTGTAGACAGCGATAAAATATCCGATCTGCTGCCAGATGTAGATGATCATGATCGAAGGCAGAGCCCATTTGAAATCGGCCAGCCATTGGGGTGGATTTGCAATGCCAATCGTCCTGAGGATGTAGTTGATCGGTCCGTAGCTGGGCTGGAACAGGACCTGCCAGACGGCGCAGACAGCCACGATGCTGGCGATGTACGGGATGAAAACCATGACCCGGACAACCGTCGAAGCATAGATGTAGCGATGGATCAGGTTGGCCAGAAACAGGGAGACGGCCGTCGTGATCGGGATGGTGACCACCGTGAAGAAGATGTTGTTGAAAAACGAGTTGGTGAACCACTCATCCTTCAGCATTTTGGTGAAATTTGTGATACCGGAGAATTTGATGGCACCGAATCCTTCCAGGAAGTTCCAGTCGTTGAAACTCAGGTACAGTGAGAACAGCACAGGGATGAAAACCAGCACGATAAAGCCGAGCAAGCTGGGACCGATGAACAGCCATCCGGTCAAGTTTTCACCCTTGTAGGTCCGATTGGTCTGACTAGACATAAGTATCCTCCTCTCAAAACCTGATCAGC
>DIGA01000110.1 GCA_002419365.1 Mageeibacillus sp. UBA5734
AAATGAACATCACCGGCGATTCCGGCCAGACCGGCAGCCTGACCAGTGCCGTCCAGTCCGCCCTGGGCAAGACCGGCACGGTCATCGAAGACGGCTATATCCCCGACATCACGGAAAATGACATCAAGACCCAGTATCTGGTGGAAAATCCCCGTTACGGCGATGCCTTCATGGAAATCAAGATGCGGGCTCCCGCACGCCTGGGTATCGGCAAGGCTGGCGCCCGGTACAAGACACTCCCCCAGCTACAGTTCAGGGCTGCCCATTCCGCTGCCCAGGACGCCTGTTTCCATGACATAGACCTGGATTTCGTCACAGATAAGCTCGGCCTGTTCTATGTCCAGACACAGTGCGACAGCAAGGACATTTACCTGACCCGACCGGACCTCGGCCGCAAACTGACCGCCGAAGCCCAGAAAACCATCCGGGAAAAGTGCAAGAAGAACCCCACCGTGCAGCTGGTCGTTTCAGACGGTCTCTCCAGCTCAGCGGTAGCAGCCAATGCAGCTGATTTGTTGCCAGCCATTGTCCAGGGCCTGGCCAGTTTCAAGATCGATGTTGGCACAACTTTCTTTGTCAAATATGGTCGTGTCGGTGTCATGGATGAAATTTCGGAGCTGCTTGGCGCAGATGTCACCTGTATCCTGGTCGGCGAACGTCCTGGCCTGATCACGGCAGAATCCTTGTCGGCCTATTTTGCCTACAAGGCCACAGTTGGCATGCCGGAAGCCCGGCGCAACGTCGTCTCCAACATCCACAAGGCCGGAACCAGTCCGGCTGAGGCTGGTGCCCACATCGCCGAAATGATCAAGGTCATGCTGGAGAAAAAAGCCAGCGGCACCGATCTGAAATTCTAAGCAAGGGAGGATAGAACATGAAACGAGATCCAATCAAGGCCAATGTGCTCGCGACAAAAATCATCCCGAATGTCGATCCTGAGCTGGCCAAAAGCCTGAACCTCGGACCGAATGACCGGTCCCTGGCCCTGATCACGGCAGACTGCGACGATGTGACCTACACAGCACTGGATGAAGCCACCAAGGCTGCCGATGTCCGTGTCGTCTATGCCAAGAGCTTCTATGCCGGTGCTGCCAATGCCAGCACCAAACTGGCTGGTGAAATTCTCGGCATCCTGGCAGGCCCCAATCCGGCCGAAGTCAAGAGCGGCCTGGCGGCAGCAATCGATGTGATCGAAAATGTAGCCCATTTCGTTTCCGCCAATGATGACGACACCATCCCCTACTATGCCCATTGCATCTCCCGCACAGGTTCGTATCTGTCGGCTGGCGCTGGCATTGCCGAGGGCGAAGCCCTGGCCTATCTGATCGCTCCGCCGCTCGAAGCCGTGTATGCGGTCGATGCTGCGATGAAAGCTGCGGATGTCAAGCTCTGCGTCCTCTATGCACCGCCATCCGAAACCAACTTTGGCGGCGCCCTGCTGACCGGCAGCCAGTCAGCCTGCAAGGCTGCCTGTGAAGCATTCGCCGTGGCAGTCGAGTACGTCGCTGACAATCCCAAGGTCTGATCCATGAAAGCGTTGGGCCTGATCGAGGTCTATGGACTGGTCACTGCCATTGAGGCACTCGATGCAGCAGTCAAGGCAGCCAATGTCACTCTGCTTGGTGTCACCCAAGTCAAAGGTGGCCTGGTCTGTGTCCAAGTGACAGGTGATGTCGGTGCCACACGGGCAGCGGTCGATGCGGCGGCGGCTGCTGCAGCCAAGGTAGGCAAAGTGATCTCTGTCCACGTCATTCCGCGACCGGCTGAACCCATCGCCGACATGCTCGGGCCGCAAGGCCAGGGTCAGGGAGGCGGCCAAGGCCGCGGCAAGGGCCAAGGTCAGAAACCGATTGGGCAGACCATCGAACCAGTTTCAGATGGTGCGCCGGCAATCCAGGCCATCGAGCCGCAGCCAGAACCAGAAGCAGCCCCTGCTCCCGCTCCAGCTGAACCGGTCAAGGCTGCCCCGACGGACGACCTCGATCATCTGACTGTCGCCGAGTTGAGAAACCTGGCCCGTGAGACTGGCGTCACAACACTGTCGAAACGGGACATCCGGTTCGCCAAGAAAGAGGAACTGCTGGAGGCCATCCGCCAGTTCCGTGAACAGGGGAGTTGATCTATGCAGCTCTACGACAAAGATCTACTGTCCGTCCAGGAAGTCCGTGAGCTCGTCGCTGCGGCCAAGAAAGCACAGCAAGAACTCGCGGGCAAAACCCAGGCCGATGTCGACCGGATCTGCCGTTCGATTTCCACGGCAGGCGTCAGAAACGCCCGCCGCCTGGCAGAAATGGCCGTCGAAGAGACAGGTTTTGGCATCGTGGACGACAAAGTCATCAAGAACATTTTCGCCAGCCGCATGGTTTTCGACCGGGTCAAAGACATGAAAACCATCGGTGAGATCTCACGCGACGACACGCTGGGAGTGCGCTCTTTCGCGATCCCGGTCGGTGTGGTCGCCGGACTGATCCCCTCCACCAATCCCACCTCGACCGCGCTGTTCAAAGCCATCATCGCCATCAAAGCCGGCAATGCCGTCGTGTTTTCGCCACACCCGAGTGCCCAGCGCTGCATCCTGCAGACGGTCAAAGTCATCCGGCAGGCGATTATCGAGGCCGGCGGCAACGAGGATCTGGTTGGTTGCATCACGATCCCCACCATTCAGGCGACGGACAACCTGATGCGCCATCCCGACACGGCGATGATCCTGGCCACGGGCGGTGCAGCCATGGTCCGGGCAGCCTATTCCTCGGGCACACCGGCGATCGGCGTTGGTCCTGGCAATGGTCCGGCTTTCATCGAACGCACGGCAGACCTTAAAAAAGCCGTGCGCCAGATCCTCGAGTCGAAAACCTTTGACAACGGCACGGTTTGTGCGTCGGAACAATCCGTCATCTGCGAAACGGACATGAAAGATGCCGTCAAAGCGGAACTGGTCCGCCAGGGAGCCTATTTCCTGACCACAGACCAGGCGAAGAAACTGGGCAAATTCATCTTGCGCGGTGACGGGACCATGAATCCACAGGTCGTCGGCCGCAGTGTCCAGGTCATCGCCCGTCTGGCGGAAATCGATGTGCCTGCCGAGGCCCGGGTCCTGATTGCCGAGGAAGACGGTGTCGGCCGCGGCCATCCCTATTCCAATGAAAAACTGGCCCCGATCCTCGCCTTCTACTGTGAGGAGAATTACCAGAAAGTCTGCGAACGCTGCCAGGAGATCCTGCGCTACGAAGGAGCCGGCCATACCTTCATCATCCACACCCAGGACACGGCCATGGTTGACTATTTCGCCAAAAGCATTCCGGTCTCCCGGATTGTCGTCAATTCACCCGGAGCCCTGGGCGGTATTGGCGGCACCACCGGACTCTTCCCTTCCCTCACCCTGGGCTGTGGTGCCATCGGTGGCAGCGCAACCTCAGACAATGTCGGACCGATGAACCTCTTGAATCTCCGCCATGTCGCCTGCGGCATCCGGGAACTCGACGAAATCCGCGCCGGGGTGCCGGACTGCCCGGAAGGCATCTGCCGGACTGAAGTCTACCCGGCCATCGATGTCGATGCCATCGTCCGCAAAGTGATTGATCGATTGCAGCTGGCTTGAGTCGGTCATCTGTCCAATCCTGAACCAACGTGTCGTATTCAAAACGAGCGGCATTGACCGCAAAAAACCAAGGAGGCAATTATTATGGCAACTCTGCAAGCTCTCGGCATGATCGAAACCAAAGGTCTCGTCGCTTCCATCGAAGCCGCTGACGCCATGGTCAAGGCAGCCAATGTCACCCTGATCGGCAAGGAACATGTCGGTGGTGGCCTGGTCACTGTCATGGTCCGTGGAGATGTCGGCGCTGTCAAGGCAGCGACCGACGCTGGTGCCGCAGCCGCCGAACGAGTCGGCGAAGTCATCTCCGTCCATGTCATCCCACGCCCGCACGAAGAAGTCGAATTCATCCTGCCCACGCTGAAGAAATAAGCCTGGCTTCACATCCATCAAAACCCTGAAAACCAGCGCTCCTGACAGGAGGTGAAGCGTTTGAAGGTCATAACCGAAAGTATCCTGCGCGACCAGCTCAGAGCCAGCCAGCCGGAAACCTATTACATTCCGGAGGGCAAGATCCTGTCACCAGCGGCGCGTGAGTACCTTCAGCAACGCAAGATCGCAATCGGCAAGGGGTCTGCTCCATCGGCCCCTGTGCCGGCCACGCCCCCCGGCGGCCAATCCGGTGTCGCCACGCCCTCCTCGGCGACACCGGGTCGGTTTGTCGACTTTGAAACGGGTTCTTTCTACCTGGAAAAACCCGAGCATATGACGCATCTGCATGGCAATGTCCTGGTCCCGAAAAACCATCCCCGGATTGTTTTCCGGGGCAAGCTGGACAGCCTGCAGGCCCAGATCGTCCTGGCCCAGGCGATCCTCGCGGAAACCGCGCCCAAGGAAAGCCCCCGCCTGATCGAAGACCTCGGCGGCATCCTCCTGATCCTGCGTGAAATCATGCGCTGTGATGTCCAGGAAGTCCCGCTGGAGAATCTGGCCATCCTGGGACTGGACCATACCCAGCTGCGCGAACGGTCCCATTATCCGGAGAAATATTTCGGCATCAAGCAAATGGTCCTGCCGGAATACACCATGGGCCGGGCCTATGCGCTCCTGAACCAGATCCGCACAGCGGTGCGCGAAACCGAAACTGCCGCTGTCGATGCCTATCGCGAGGGCACCCGATACATCCGGGCGGATATTGTCGAAACGTTCAATCGCCTGTCCAGCGCCCTGCACATCGTCATGTGCATGTATCTGGCCGGAAACTACCGCAAGGAGGGGTGAGAGATGGAACAGGTCGTGAACGCTGTTCTGGAGGCCATGCTCCGATCGGGGCTGGTCCAGGTCGAAGTCTCGGCCAGGCATGTCCATCTCTCAGCCCAGGATCTGGTAACCCTGTTCGGTCCTGGCGCAGCCCTGACAGCAGTCCGTCCCCTGTCCCAGCCGGGCCAGTTTCTGGCCGGCGAGCGGGTGACAATCATCGGCCCAAAAGGCCGTTTCGAACGGACAGCCATCCTCGGCCCCGTCCGGGGCAATACCCAGGTCGAGCTGGCCATCAGTGACCTCAGGGTTCTCGGCATCACAGCCCCGATGCGCGAATCCGGCGATGTGCAAGGTTCGAGCTCGGTCACAATCGAAGGCCCCTGTGGCCAGGTGGCGCTGCAGCAAGGCGTGATCATTGCCAGGAACCACATCCACATGACCCCGGAAGCAGCCCGGACCCTGGCACTTGCTGACAAACAGAAGGTCAGTGTCAAAGTCCTGACCGACCGGCCGGTCACGTTTCACGATGTCATCGTGCGCGTCAGTGACAAATTCAGCTGCCGCGTCCATCTCGATACAGACGAAGGCAATGCGGCTGCTGTCAGCGGATTCACCCTCGGCATGATCCTCCGCTGACCAAGAAACACCAGACGGCAGGACCGGCAGCCACAGACACAGCCGGCAAGAGGTGCCCCATGATCGATCTGGAACGGATCAATACGTACATGGACCGAGTGGCCCAGTCGGAGAAGACGACGTTCATCCCGGAAGGCCAGCGACTCAAAGTCGGTCTCGACCTGGGTACTGCCTTCATCGTCCTGGTTGTTCTGGACGAGTTCAACAATCCGGTGGCCTGTGAAAAAATGGCCGCCAATGTCCTGCGCGACGGTATCGTTGTCGATTTTCCGGGCACACTGCGGATCGTCAAGCAATTGAAAGCCAGGCTGGAAGAGCGGATCGGCCGCGACCTCACCCATTGTGCCATTGCCATGCCAGCCGGCACCGAGAGCAGCACCCGGACTCACCAGTACGTCGCTGAAGGCGCCGGTTTCGAAGTGACTGCCATCCTCGACGAACCGTCGGCTGCCAATTCGATTTACCAGATCGACAATGGCGTCGTGGTTGATATCGGGGGCGGAACAACCGGCCTGGCGGTCCTGGAGAACGGCCAAGTGACAGCCATCTATGATGAGCCAACCGGCGGCACCCATCTGACACTGGTTCTGGCCGGCAACTACAGGATTCCCTTTGCCCAGGCCGAGTCGATCAAGATGGATTTTGCCCGCCACCGCGAGATCCTGCCGATCGTGAAAGCCGTCATCGAAAAAATGGCGACCATCATCCGGCGCAACATCGATCCATACAAAACCGACACAATCTACTTGTGTGGCGGGACCTGCTGCCTGACCGGCATCGAAGCCATCATCGAACGGGAGACCGGCATCCCGACCATCAAGCCGGAGAATCCGTTTCTCGTCACACCCGCAGGCATCGCCATGAATTGCCTGCCCTAATCTGCCAGGAAAGGAGGTTGTTATGGATTTTTCTAATTTAGTCGATGAAATCACCCGTCGCGTCCTGGGCAGGATCCAATCCGCAGGCGACTCTCTTGTAACTGCCAAGCCAAAGCTCCTGATCCTGACTGCGGCGCAAAATGCCCGCTTTGACCATTTCCTGTCCACTACCCGGCTCGGTGACTGCTATGATCTCAGCTGCTCCTCTGACCCTTGTCCGGAAGAAAATCTGGATGCCTATGAAGCCCTGGTGCTGTTTGACTTGCGCATTGAAGAGCTCGGCCGCATCAGTGCGGGTGTCTGTGGATCACCTTATTCCTGTCTGGTCACACGGGCCATTCTCACAGGTAAACGCATCTATCTGCCGGCACGCGAGATCGAATTGCTTTGCTACGAGCAGTCTGCACCGCCCCGCTATTTTGCCATGATGAAGGAAAAGCTGGACCTGCTCGAGCAGTCTGGTGTCAAAATCTGCAGTCTGGAAGAGCTCGAGTCGGAACTGCTTGGTCTGGCCACACGCAAGTCTGCACAGGCCTGCGCTGCGCCGGTTATCAAGCCTTCTGAAAGCAAAGCCCCTGCCGGGCAGCGCCCGGGTGCTGCTTCATCCTTCCGGGTTGACAAACGTGTATTGACCGAAAAAGACCTGATCGAAGCCAGGATGAAAGGCGCCACCGATGTTTTGATCAAAAAGACCTGCATCATCACCGATCTGGCCTGTGAGTATGCCCGGGCCCGCCAGCTGAACCTGGTCAGGGATGCTGACTGAAAATGCTGGACCGATGATAAGCAGAAGGAGGTGTGAACATGATTGTCGCCAAAGTGATCGGGAATATCTGGGCCACACGCAAGGAAGACAAGCTCAACGGCCTGAAGCTGTTGATTGTCCAGCCCCTGAACATCCTGGATGATTCCAGAAGTGATGCGCCCATCGTCGCAGCTGACATCATCGGTGCCGGCATTGGCGAAACAGTCCTTGTCGTCAGCGGCAGTTCGGCGCGAGGTGCGACTGGCAATATCCAGACGCCAGTCGATGCAACCGTTGTCGGCATCGTCGATGATCGAGAGATCGATCCTTCTGTGCTCTGAAAGTCCGGAGGAAAGCCCCTATGGAATTTCTCAAAGCCATTCAGGAAGCTGGCGTTGTCGGTGCCGGAGGTGCCGGTTTCCCGACTCATGTCAAACTGGCCGGCAAGGCCAGGGCGCTGATCATCAATGCGGCTGAATGTGAGCCTCTGATCGAGACAGACAAATACCTGTGCCGGACCCAGGCCGAAACCATCGTGACAGCCATCAACGCAGTCAGCGACCAGATCGGGGCCGAAAGGCGTGTGATTGCACTCAAAGGCAAATACCACACGGAGATTGAAACCCTGCGCCAGGCGATTGCCAAAGCCGGAGCCCAGATCGAGCTTTTCGAAATGGGAGCGTATTATCCGGCCGGTGACGAACAGATCATGGTCCAGCAAATCCTGGGCGTTTCTGTGCCTGAGCGCGGGATCCCGCTCGATGTCGGCGCCGTCGTCAACAATGTCGGTACACTGGTCAACATTGCCGATGCTTTGCAAGGCCATCCGGTGATCGACAAGTACCTCTCTGTTGCCGGCGAAGTGGACAAGCCCCTGATGTTCAAAGTGCCCATCGGCACGCCTGTTACCGAGGTCCTCAACCAGGCTGGACTCAGGATGACCGACTATGCCCTGATCCTCGGTGGGCCCATGATGGGCCTGATGATGGTTGACCCCCAGAAAATCGCCAGTACCGTTGTCACCAAGACATTGGGCAGCCTGATTGTCCTGCCGGCCGGGCACACCATGGTCCAGACCTGGCGCATGCGCCAGAATGTCGGCCGCCTGCGCCACCAGACAAAAAGCGCCTGCATCCAGTGCCGCATGTGCACCGACCTCTGCCCGCGCTACCTGATCGGCCACCAGATGCGGCCGCATCTGGTCATGCGCAACTTCTGGCGCGAGGATGCCATTTCGGATCCTGAAGAATACATCCGGGCGTTTGGCGACGCCGTCAATTGCTGCGATTGCGGCATCTGTGAAGAATTTGCCTGTCCGATGGGCCTGTCGCCGCGCAAAGTCAACGACCATTTCAAGCAGATGATCCGTCAGAAAGGTCTCACGGTGCCAAGAAATCTTCAGCCCACAGCCCGTCCTGGCCTCAACGAAGGGCGGACACCGACCCTGCGCCTGGTCGCCCGGCTTGGCCTCACCGCCTATTCCGGTCGCCATGCCACCGAGTGCCGCGAATTCACGCCAGACTCTGTCTTCATCCCGTTCCGCCAGCACATCGGCAAACCGGCAGTCCCCATCCGGCAAGTGGGTGAACACGTCCGGCGCGGCGAGCTGCTCGCCCAGGCCGATCCAGACGGACTCTCAGCCAATATCCACTGCAGTCTCGATGGCATCCTCACGGAAATCAGCGCAACCGGTGCCCGCATCAGCCGGAAGGAGGTATGAAAGCGATGGGAAATGCAATCGGCATGCTCGAATTCACCAGTATTGCGCGGGGCATCGAGGCCAGTGATTTCATGGTCAAGGCTGCCCAAGTCGACCTGATCCGGTCTTCCACGATCTGTCCCGGCAAATATGTGGTGATTGTGTCTGGAAATACCGGCGATGTCACCGCCTCCATGGCGGCTGGCGAGAAAAAGGGCGAAGGCTATGTGGTGGACCAGCTCCTGATCCCCAACATCCACCCCCAGCTGATCCCAGCGATCAACATGACGGTCCAGATCGACCAGCCGGGTGCGGTCGGGGTCCTGGAGTATTTCTCCGTCGCCTCGGCCATCCGGGCGGCAGACATCGCAGCCAAAGCTGCCCAGATCACCCTGATCGAAGTGCGCATCGGCTTTGCCATCGGTGGCAAAGGGTATGTCACGCTGACCGGAGATGTCGGCGCGGTTCGCGCCGCGGTGGCAGCCGCCATTGCCCAGACCGAACTGCTGGTCGGCAGTGCGGTGATTCCCAAACCCTCCCCCAAGCTCTTCTCCGCTTTGCTTTAAGTTCAAATGAATCCAAATAGAAAAGGAGAATCGGCATGTTTCAGGAATTAATTGACAATGTGACCAACGTCGGTATCTTTACGGAAAGCTTTTCCGGCTGGATTTCGAACCTCTCCATCAACTCGGTCATCATCTTCATCATGATGATCTTCATGTTCGTCGGTGCGATCGACAAGATCCGCGGCAACAAGAAAGGCTATGGCGAGGAATTCGACAATGGCTTCAATGCCATGGGCCCCCTGGCCATCGCCATGGCCGGTGTCGTCGCCGCCGCCCCTGTCCTGGCCGTGATTTTGAAACCGATCCTGGTTCCGGTTTATGCCATTTTTGGCGCAGACCCGGCCATGTTCGCCACCACCCTGCTGGCATGCGACATGGGCGGCTATCCGCTGGCGATGCAACTGGCTGCCAATGAGACCATCGGCAACTTTGCCGGCCTGATCCTGGGCACCATGATGGGCCCGACGATCGTTTTCACCATTCCGGTTGCTCTCTCAATCATCAAGAAAGAAGACCGTCCCTACCTCGGCGCCGGTATCCTGGCTGGCATGATCACCATCCCGATCGGTTCGATCGTTGGTGGTCTTCTGATGAACTTGACCCCCTACAAAATCGACCTCGGCACGATCATTGTCAACCTGATCCCGGTCATCATCATTGCCGGCCTGATCGTCCTCGGCCTGTGGTTCATCCCGGCCAAAATGATCACGGGATTCAATAAATTCGGCACCGGCGTCACCGTCACCATCACCGTCTTCACAGCCCTGGCTGTTTTCCAATACCTGACTGGCATCCGTTTCCCGCTACTCGACCTCATGGTCGACCGTGACAAAAATGGCGGATCGATTCCGCTCGAAACCGGCCTTCTGATCTGCGGCCAGATCTCCATCGTCCTGATCGGCGCCTTCCCGATGGTCAAGTGGATCACCAAGACCTTCGGCAAGCCGCTGCAGGCTGTCGGCAAAGCCTTTGGCATGAATGACATCGGCTCCACAGGTCTCGTTGCCACTCTGGCCAACAACATCCCGATGTTCAACATCATGCATGACATGAATCCGAAGGGCAAATTGCTCAACGTCGCTTTCGCCGTATCTGCTGCCTTCGTCTTTGGTGACCACCTCGGTTTCACCGCTGGTGTCAACAAGGATATGATCTTCCCGGTCATCGTCGGCAAATTGGTCGCTGGTTTCACAGCCCTGCTCCTGGCCAATGTGCTGGCTCCGAAACTGCTCTCAAAAATCCAGAGCAATGAAGAAACGAAAGAACAGGCCTGATCATGAACATCAGTGAAGCGCTGGTGCGCGAAATCGTGGAGAAAGTCGTCCAGACCATGCTGGCAGAACCTGCCAACCAGCCGGCTGCGGATGATTTCATCAAGTGCAAGGATCCCAGTGGTGTCCTGATGGTCAAAACCGATACCGTACGCTGCGAGCCGTTCGGCGGGGTGCCCGGTGTGGCCCTGAAAGACATCGTCACCCTGCAGGAAGCTCCGCGCATGGGAGCCGGCATCATGGAGCTCGACCATGGCGCCCAGTTTGAATGGACGCTCAACTACGACGAGTACGACATCGTTCTCGATGGCACACTGGAGATCAAGATCGACGGCCGCTCCGTCAGCGGCCAGTGTGGTGACATCATCTACATCCCCAAGGGCAGCCACATCTTTTTTGCCACCCC
>DIGA01000057.1 GCA_002419365.1 Mageeibacillus sp. UBA5734
AGGTTTGTCACTGTTGCTTTTTGGCCTGGCCTGGTGCCTGTTGGGTGTCCGGCTTCTTGTCTGCATCAGCCGTTTTGATTGCCGGCGTCTCGGCTTTCTTCTCGGCAGCCGGGCTAGTTGCAGCCGGCGTCTCGGCTTTCTTCTCGGCGGCCGGACTGGTCGCGGCTGGTGTCTCGGCCTTCTTCTCGGCGGCCGGGCTGGTCGCAGCCGGCGTCTCGGCTTTCTTCTCGGCGGCCGGGCTGGTCGCGGCTGGTGTTTCGGCTTTCTTCTCGGCGGCCGGGCTGGTCGCAGCCGGCGTCTCGGCCTTCTTCTCGGCAGCCGGGCTGGTCGCAGCCGGTGTCTCAGCCTTCTTAGCTGCGGCATGAGAATTGCCAGGTTCAAGCGCTGGCCCAAAATGCTCAGCCTTATCAGACAGAGCACCTGTGAGCAGCTGGACCGGCTGGCTATCTTTGGATTTGATTTGCAGGAGTTGACCGCCAGCTGTTTTAACTTCGAGTGCTTGAACGTGTTCGGGATCAGCAAAGAAAGACTTGACGGTCTCACCGGTGGTATCCAGACCTGTCTGGTCCGCTAGAGCGACCAGGCCCAGTGGGACCGCGTGTGTTCTGGCTTGGTCCAATTTGGTTTCATCTGCCTGGACCAGAATCAGGTTGACGGCTGACAGGGTACGGTTCTGGATCGCAGCCTGGTCCAGCGATCCAGCCAGGGCCTGCGTGGTCTCGTCATGACTGCCCAGGTCAACGGTGGTTACCACAACATAATCCATGATGCCGTCAGCTGGATCGATGATACCCGCAGCTGTCACCTGGCTGACAATGGCAGCGAGGGCAGCTGCCAAGGGCTGACCGGTCAGGGACTTCAATTCCAGATCCCGTGCATCCTGGTTCTGTGCCGCGACCGAAACAACCGTTCCATCTGCAGCGACAGAAAACAAGACGCTCGGATTGATATCGACTGCCACGAGGACCACCGGTGGTGGCAGGAAAAATCCGGCCAGCACACTCTGCAGGGAGTAAAAGAGGATCGCCAGGCCTAAAAGCGCACTGGCCAGAATCGTCCCGATCTGCCGGTAAGATAAAACAGATCTCCGTCCACCTGGCGACTGCAGCAAATCATCGGGGGTGAAACGAATCGTGTCTCCCACAGCGAAATGGGGTTGTTTCCTGACCCGGACCAGGTAATTGTCCGAGGTCCAGATCATCGCCATGTTCCGTTCCAGATGATAAACAGTGCCTTGCATGGAAGAAGCCTCCCAAAATTTCTATGAAGTCATTTTAATTATATTTGATTCATTAACTATTACTAGATGTATGTACTAATCAACTCTTTTTTAGTCATAAATAGTAAGACGAGTCTCCGTCTGACCGCTTTTCCCTGCCACTATCAGGATAACAGGGTGATGGTCCGGGAATCATACTGGACCAGGCCATCCTCGCGCATCTTGGCCAGCTCACGACTGAGGGAAGTGCGTTCAACACCCAGCTGTTCGGCCAGCGTTTTCTTGCTCACCGGCAGACGGATGGTGCGACTGCCCTGTAGAGCCTGTTCGTATTCCAGATAATCGAGCAAGGCCTTGCGGATGCTGCGGTGAGCCATCGCCTGGATCCGGCCAGTTAAAACAAGTGAGCGGTCGGATATGGCTCGCATCACCCCGGCCATGAAATCAGGGTTTTCCCGGCAAAAGACCATGATCCAGTCCCCGGGAATCTTGGCCACCAGGCTTTTGCGGTCGGCACTGACAGTCATGGGATAGCGGTTCTTGCTGGCAAAGATCAGGTTGACCCCCAGAAGATCACGTGGCGTGAATAAATTGACCGTCAGGACTGTTCCATCCTCGGCAATGTTCTGGATCGAAATTTGCCCTTCCAGAATGACATCGAGATCGGTGCAAGGCTCCTGCTGCAAATGGATCAGGGCGCCCTTTTCAAAGGTCAGGAACCGGACAGATCCAGATTGCTCGAGCCTGTGCCATTGCTCGCTGTGCAGGGTATCGAGCGGTGGAATTTTAGCCAGCGCCAGCCAGAGGTGATCCTGAGTTATCGTGTCTGCCATGCTTGAAAATCCTGCCTTTTCCAGAAACTATCCATTGTCAGCCAAATAAGTTTCCATGGTAACTCACTTTTTATCTGAATCCCATTATACTCACCACAAAGTGAACTGTCAGGAGGAACCCACTATGATTGAAACTGTTCATACCCCGATCCAGCAGGATACCAGGACCATCGAGACTGTCGTCAGCGCAGAGTCGATCTTGATCAATCACATGATCCTGCCAACCGGCGAAGGTTTGCCGGAGCATTATACCAATGCCCATGTCAACATGGTGATTTTGCGCGGAACCATGAACCTTCGCCTGGGAGACCAGGCAGCTGTCGATTACCAGGCCGGCCAGATCATCGAAATCCCAAACAACACAAAAATGAACGTCAACAACTTTACAGATGGGATTCTTGAATTCTACGTAGTCAAGACCCCCAATCCCAACTGGACTGGCAGAGGCGGGAAAAAGCATGACTAAGAAACTCCAGACTGCCCTGCAAATCGCTTTTCTCTTCCTGTTCCTGGTGTTACTGGCCAAAGGCAAAGTCCAGGTCTGGATGGTTGTCTTTCTGGGCAGTGCCGTTGCAGGCCTGTTCTTTGGCCGCTTTTACTGTGGCTGGGTCTGTCCGATGAACACTGTGATGCGGTTTGAGACCTGGCTGAAAAAGAAACTCCACATCAAGAGCCTGGCTACACCAAAGTGGCTCACGCAGCCATGGGTCCGGATCGCCATCCTGGTCGCTTTCCTGGGCCTTGCAGCACTGGGTATCATCGGTAAAAAACCGTTGCCGGTCCTGCCTGCCCTCTTCTTCCTCGGGATTGGCCTGACCCTTTTCTTCCCGGAGTTGCTCTGGCATCGCTACCTGTGCCCTTACGGTACGATTCTCAGCCTGCCCGGCCGACTCTCCAGGAAGAAAATGGCTATTGAGGCAAGTGCCTGTGTCAATTGTGGAGCCTGCGCCAAAATGTGCCCAACCGCTACGATCAGCAAACCAGATGGTGGCAAATTCCGGATTGAGTCAGCCGAATGCCTGGTCTGCCGCAAGTGTGTCGATGCCTGCAAATTCAACGCCATCCATTATCGTTGATCCATACCAGCCGGTACAACTTACTAGATCCATAGGAAAACCGGTCTCACTGAAGGAAATTGTCCAACAGAGGTGAGACCGGTTTTTTACGTGACTTGGAGCTGGGACTGATGAACACCAATCGGATCCGTGCCGACTGGTGCTTATCTGATCAGAGCCTGAACTGGCGGATGTCTTCTTTCAACCGTTCGATGTCGGCAATGAAATCCTCGATGTCGTGCTCATGCTCAAGCTCCTCGTTGAGGATCGTGATCGCCATCTGGTAGGTCGCATAGTCCTTGCCCTCTGTCATGGCAGCCAAGGTCTGGTAGCGCTGGATCGCACACCTTTCACCACGCAGGTTCTGCTCAAGAATGACTTCGATGTACGGATCGGACGGTTCCTCATAATCGCAGCGGGCGAGGTCTTTCCATTTATTGGGATTCAGAACGGGCGTGCCGCCGAGCTGGATGATGCGGTTGAGGACGAGCTCTGCGTGACCGAGCTCTTGGGTAGCGTGGAGCAGCAATTCGGGTTCAACTTCGCTGCGCATCGGTCCGACCATCAGGCGCGAACCGATCCAATACTGGTAGTAAGCCAGCCATTCCTCGGACAAGGCTTCATTGAGGACTGTGATGATCTCTTTGTTGTCAACATTGGAAATTTCTACGGCTGTTCTTCCCATGACTTGTAACCTCCGAGATTATGTAAACTGGGTCATCCCAGTTCCGTGTTGGGGCGGCTCCTTAGAAATTCATCGCGGCGACTTCGAAATATTCACGCGGATGTTTGCAGGCCGGACAGATCTGGGGAGCTTCCAGGCCTTCGACAATGTAGCCACAGTTGCGGCATTTCCAGAGAACAGGAGCGTCCTTGGCAAAGACTTTGTTGTTGGCAACATTGTCAGCCAGTTTGAGATAACGGGCTTCATGCTCTTTCTCAACTTCGGCGATTTTGTTAAAACTGGCTGCGATATCCTTGAAACCCTCTTGGACAGCAATTTCAGCAAAATTGTTGTACAGCATGGTCCATTCCTCTCGTTCACCAGCTGCTGCAGACAGCAGATTCTGGCGAGTATCACCGAGTCCGGCAGGATAGGTGGCGCAGATGTCAACCGGCACAGCTGTTTCGGCATCCATGCCAGCCACAATGTGTTTAAAGAATAGCTTGGCGTGTTCTTTTTCATTGTCGGCGGTTTCCAGGAAAATGGCTTCAATCTGGTGATAGCCTTCTTTCCGGGCAACCGACGCAAAATAGGTGTAGCGATTCCGGGCCTGGGATTCTCCTGCGAATGCTTTCATCAAGTTCTCAAGGGTCTTGGTTCCTTCTAGTTTGGCCATGTGTCAACCTCCT
>DIGA01000049.1 GCA_002419365.1 Mageeibacillus sp. UBA5734
TGACTATGGCCTTGGCCCTCTTAAGACCAAAGCCGCCCACAGAGCAGTACCGCTCACGAATACAACCATTGATTTACTTTGGCAGCAGCACAAGCTTCTTTTCGCCAACGGGTTGCAAAAAAGCAAATTCATCTTTCCACTGCAGGATGGCAGCCAGCCAACAATGAATGCACTGCGCCACGCATTCGAACGAGCAAGGACCCAAACAAAGGTCTGGAAGAAGATCGGCAGGAAATATCATGGCGAACTACTCCAAGACCGTGTTGATTTTTCCATGTATGATTTTAGACACACTTTTGCTACAATGGCGGCAACCAAGATGGCGCCGAAACAATTGCAGTACATCATGGGCCACTCCCGCATCGATGTCACCTTGCAGATCTATGCCGGTCTGACCAATGAACAGCGTGAGGACGCCCGGGCGATCATGGATGATATGGCTTTCGAGACGGCAACAGCCATTTAAAATTTGCACCCAATTTGCCACACACTTGATGTTAAAATATGAATTTGCCGGATACCACCATAAACGCAGCCAATGCCGTCAAACCTTACAGCCTCAGACGTTTTCAAAATTATGAAAATACCATATAAGATCATGTTTTGATTATCTAATCGTTTCCTAAACCGCAGGCCGGAGGTTCGAATCCTCTCGCGATCACCAGATCAGAACCGCCAGGGTCGTAAGCTCCTGGCGGTTTTTAATTGGTCATGCTGGATCTGCCCGACTCAATTCAATTCGCTGGCTTTCTTCACCCAAAACCAGATCGAGTCTAAGCACATCATCAGCATTTGCGAAGAAAGATCTAAATGCGATTGGAAATCCAAAATTATTCTGTAGTGGCTCGCTGATGCCCTTCTGATCATGATTCGCAGTGCCCTTGTCGTTTGTATGAGAAACGCTAATCCAGTAGAGCACGATTCTGTCAATATCATTCAGGTCTTGTCATCACATCACACCTTATAAAAAGCCTCCGTACGCAGTAGAATGGAATCAAAGCTGCTTCAGGCCAACAGCCAGATGAAATTTGCCATCCGCCTGTCTTGTCGGAGGTGTTGGTTATGTCAGAGCCATGTGTCTGTGCAGAGCTGCAGGAAAATCCGCAAGCTCAGTTCAACTTGCTGCACCAGATCATCCAGGACTATGAAAAAAGGGAGAGCAACCTGATCCAGATCCTGCATCTGGCCCAGGCACTATTCGGATATCTTTCCGAAGACGTGCTCCATTTCATTGGCGAAGAAATGGATCTACCTCTGTCAAAAGTCCATGGCGTGGTGTCGTTTTACTCGTATTTTGAGACTCAGCCGCATGGCCGTCACACGATTCAGGTCTGCCTCGGAACGGCCTGTTATGTCCGGGGTGGAACTAAAGTACTGGACAATCTGAAAAAAGCGCTGGAAATCGACATCGGCGAAACAAGCAGTGACGGGAGATTTACACTCGCAGTCAAGCGCTGCTTTGGTTCCTGCGGGCTGGCTCCTGCAATCTCGATCGATGCAGTGGTCCATAAAAGGGTCAATCCGAACCAGTTGCAGGACATTCTGAACCAGTATCCCTGAAGTGAGTGGGGTGAGTTGGCATGTTTGAGCAAATGACTGGTCTCATCCGGTCTGTTGAGGATCTCCAGCGGATCCGGGAATCTGAACTCAAAAAACAAAGTCAGGTTACCCGGACGGTTCTGGTTTGCGGGGGTGCTGGCTGTATTTCCTGCGGCAGCAAATCCATCCACCAAACCTTGCTTGACGAGTTGGACAAAGCAGGCCTCCGTGACCATGTCCTGGTCAAACTGACCGGATGTATGGGCTTTTGTGATGTGGGCCCCGCGATGATCATCAACCCTGGCCATGTCTTTTACTGCAAACTGACTCCAGAGGCCATTCACGATATTGTCCAGCTCCATTTGCTTGGCGGCCAAGTGGCGGAGCAGTATTGCTATGTAGACCATCCCAGTGGCCAACGGAGGATTCGGACCGACGACATCGATTATTTCAAACGCCAGGTAAAAAACGTCCTTCACAATTGCGGAGAGATCGAATTCGACAACCTCAATGAGTACATCTCCAATGACGGGATCACCGCTTTGTACAAAGTCCTGCATGAGATGTCGCCCGAACAAGTCATCGCATCGATCCGGATGTCCGGTTTGCGCGGGCGCGGTGGAGGTGGTTTCCCGACCGGCATGAAATGGGACCTGGGGCGAAAATCAGCCAGCGAACAGAAATACATCATCTGCAATGCGGACGAGGGGGATCCGGGTGCGTTTATGGATCGCAGCCTGCTGGAGGGGGATCCCTATGTGGTCCTCGAGGGAATGGCTATTGGCGGCTATGCCGTTGGAGCCAGCATGGGCTATGTCTATGTCCGCGCGGAGTATCCACTGGCAGTGGAACGACTGACCCAGGCGATCGAGCAATTGCGTGCTGCGGGTCTGCTTGGCACGCGATTGTTCGACACCGATTTTTCGTTTGATGTCGAAATCCGGATTGGTGCAGGGTCCTTTGTGTGCGGGGAGGAGACCGCCCTGATGAATTCGGTGCAGGGTCAGCGAGGCGAACCTCACCAGAAGCCGCCCTTCCCGACAGAAATGGGTCTTTTTGGGAAACCCACGGTCATCAACAATGTTGAAACCCTGGCCAATGTTCCGTCTATTATCCGCAATGGCAGCGACTGGTTTTCCGCAATCGGAACGGATCAGAGCAAGGGGACCAAAGTCTTCGCCTTGGCTGGTGACATCAGGAACACCGGGATTGTCGAGGTTCCCATGGGGATCACCCTGGGTGAAATACTTTTTGATATTGGTGGCGGGATTCCCAACGGCAAGACATTCAAGGCGGCGCAAACCGGGGGCCCGTCTGGAGGTTGCCTGACCAGGAAACACTTGAATACGCCCATTGATTACCAGTCACTGGTTGAATTAGGAGCGATCATGGGCTCCGGTGGTCTGATCTGCATGGATGAAGACACGTGCATGGTGGACGTGGCGCGCTTTTTCATGGAATTTGTCCAGGACGAATCCTGCGGCAAATGTGTCTCCTGTCGAATCGGTACCCGCCGGATGCTGGATATTCTCGAGCGGATCACCCATGGCGAGGGTCGCAGCGGGGATGTTGAGCAGCTGATCGAACTGGGCGAGACCATCAAGTCGACTGCACTCTGCGGCTTGGGGCAGACTGCACCCAACCCGGTTCTGAGTACGATCAAATATTTCCGGGACGAATATGAAGAGCACATCCATGCCAGGCATTGCCGGGCAGGTGTCTGTTCGTCGCTCTTCCTCTCCCCTTGTGCGAATGCTTGTCCGGCAGGTGTCAACGTGCCAGGTTACATTGCCTTGATCGCAGCCGGCAGACCGATTGACGCATATCACCTGATCCTGCAGGAAAATCCATTTCCCTCGGTCTGTGGCAGGGTTTGCACCCATCCCTGTGAAAGCCGCTGCCGGCGGGCCCAAGTGGATGAACCCCTGGCGATCCGCGATCTGAAGCGATACGCCGCTGATGAGGCGTTGAAATCAGATGCACCAAAGACCGACCTGATTTTCCCCAGGAAAGGCCGCACCGTCTCCATCATCGGTGGCGGACCTTCTGGACTGACTTGTGGTTATTACCTCGGGCGATTGGGCTATGATGTGGTCATCTATGAATCCCAGCCTGAAGCCGGCGGGATGCTGGCCTATGGAATCCCTGAATATCGGCTGCCCAAAAAGATCCTGGCTAAGGAAATCCATGCGATCCTGAGTGTCGGCATCCACTTGAAAACCAATGTGGAAGTTGGCAAAGACATCGACTTCCCGACAATCTGCCATCAGTCTGATGCCGTTTACATTGCCACAGGCACTCAACGTTCGCGAAAAATCGGTCTAAGCGGGGAGAGTCTGCCCAACGTCTATCACGGCCTGGATTTTCTGCGTGACATCAGTCTGGGGCTTCCAGTTGATGTCCATGGCGTGGTTGCCGTGATTGGCGGTGGCAGCACAGCCTTCGATGCCGCCCGGACAGCCTTGCGCCAGGGTGCAGCTGAAGTTCACATGCTCTATCGCCGGTGCATTGCCGATATGCCGGCGGATCTGCGTGAAATCACTGAAGCGGTCGAAGAAGGTGTCATCATCCATGAGCTGGTGGAACCGCTGGCGTTGATGGGCAATGCCAAGGTCGAAAAAGTGGTGTGCCAGACCATGGAACTCAAAGGATTTGATCTGGATGGTCGACGTCAGCCCATCCCGGTTGACGGCGGAATCATCGAATTCCCTGTCGACAGTGTCATCCCGGCCGTCAGCCAGTATTCAGATCTGCCTTTCGTCCGCCCGGATGAAATCGAGATGACCCGCTGGGGGACTTTTGTGGTGGAAAGCAAGACCTGCCAGACCACGATGCCTGGCGTTTTTGCCGGCGGAGATGTTGTCCGGGGCTCTGACATCGTCATCACGGCCATCGCAGACGGCAAAAAGGCGGCCCAGGCGATCGACCAGTATCTGGGCGGAAATGGTGTGCTGAACAAAGGGGAGCCCATCGAGATCCCTGCCGCAGTTGACGATGATGAATTGATCGAGCATGGCCGGTTCGCCATGAAAACCATCGATCCCAAGCTCCGCAAGCAGAGCTTTGCGGAAGTCAGTCAAGGCTTTCACAAGTTGGATGCCATGGCCGAAGCCATGCGTTGCCTGCGTTGTGACCGGCGCTGAGCGAAGGGAGATGAACAGGATGATCCACCTGAAGATCAACGATCAGCTCGTCGAAGCCGAAGAGGGTCAGACGATTCTGGATGTGGCTACGAACAACAACATCCTGATCCCGACCTTGTGCCACTTCAAAAACCTGCATGCGATCGGATCCTGCCGGATCTGTTCAGTCGAAGTCGTTGGCGCCAGGAACCTGATGGCTGCGTGTGTGACACCGGTCGTCGAAGGCATGGTCGTCCAGACCCACACGTCCAAAGTCAGGCAGATGCGAAAAATACTCTATGAATTGATGCTCTCTGATCATCCATCCGACTGTCTGCAGTGCGATCGCAACGGGACGTGCGAATTCCAGGAATTGGGTAAAGTTCTCCAGGTCAATCAGTCCCGCTTCGAAGGCATCCGATCCAAAAAGGCTGTGGATGACAGCAGTCCGGCGATCGTCCGAGATACAACCAAATGCATTCTGTGCCGTCGCTGTGTGTCCATGTGCAACGATGTCCAGGGCGTTTGCGCCTTGAACGCCCAGAACCGCGGATTTGCAACAGAAATCGGGCCCGGTGGCCAGATGCGCCTGGGTACAGCGGTTTGCACGTATTGTGGCCAGTGCACCACCGTCTGTCCGGTGGATGCTCTGCATGAAAAAGATGCGATCCCAACTGTCTGGCAGGCCTTGAGTGATCCAGCCCGGAAAACAGTCGTTCAGACCGCTCCTGCGGTGCGAGCGGCCCTCGGTGAGGAATTCGGTCTGGAGCCGGGGACCCTGGTCACGGGGAAAATGGTCAGCGCCCTGCATCAGCTGGGCTTTCAGACTGTTTTTGACACCAATTTCACGGCAGACCTGACCATTCTTGAAGAAGGGTATGAGCTTCTCAGCCGTCTGGCAGCACTGGCAAAAAAGCGAGGCAAAGTTGACGATCCACAACTGGCTGCCCTCCATCTTTCAAACCATCTGCCCGATCCAGTCCTCCCGATGGTCACCAGTTGCAGTCCCGGCTGGATCAAATACGCCGAACATTTCTTTGGCGATCTGCTGGCACATCTATCGACCTGCAAATCCCCCCATATGATGCTGGGAGCACTGACAAAAACATGGTACGCATCGAATCATGGGCTGGATCCCTCGGACCTTTTTGTCGTTTCGATCATGCCCTGCACGGCCAAAAAATACGAGATCATACGACCCGAATTGAAAACCGGCGGCATGACAACGGTCGATGCCGTTTTGACCACCCGGGAATTAGCCCGGATGATCCGGGAAGCCGGGATTGACTTGATCCATCTACCAGACTCGCGCTTTGATTCGCCGCTGGGGGAATCCACCGGAGCTGCAGCCATTTTCGGCACAACGGGTGGCGTCATGGAGGCAGCGCTTCGCACCGTCTACGAAGTTGTCACAGGGCGGGAATTGCCTTTTGACAATCTGCATGTCGAACCAATTGCCGGATTTGAGCGGATCAAGACCGCAACCATCCGGTTTGAAAACGTCTTGCCAGCCTGGTCCTTTCTCGAGGGAATTGAAGCCCCGATCGCCGTGACAAGCGGCCTCTCCGGCGCCAGTCAATTGATGGATGAAATCAGAGCCGGTACGAGTCCCTACGTGTTTATCGAGATCATGGGCTGCCCCGGTGGATGCCTGTCAGGCGGCGGCCAACCCCGGCCGACAACTCCGGAAATCCGCCAGTTGAGGCAAAAGGCCCTCTACCGTGAAGACGAAGGCAAGCCCCTGCGCAAGTCTCACGAGAATCCAGACATCCAGCGCCTCTATCAAGGGTTTCTGGGACAGCCGGGATCGGAACTTTCCCATCAGCTTCTCCATACGACCTACCAGCGCCGGAACAAGATCTGAATGGATCATGAGTGTTGTGGCCTGCTGAATGAATCGACTCCCTCTCAGCGGGATCTGCCATGAACATCCAACTTTTGTTTCAATGAAGCGATGCCTCGGTTAGAAAACCGAGCACGCCTTTTCCCAAAGGTTCGGCACGATTGCATGCCTCGCTTGCAGTGGAGTCGTTCTTTTGGTCATTGATATCATTAGACAAAACCTGACATAAACGGATGCAATGGACGAGAGATAAAAAATGCCGCTGTAGCTCGTTTCCAAGTCACAGCGGCATTTTGATCGTTTGTGTGGGTCTGGTCAGTCTTCGATGTGATATTTGAATGAGACTTTCAGTTTGGTTCGGTAGAGGTGGATTTTACCCTCTTCGAGCTGGGCGTCCATCAGGACCACCTCGGCGATGCGCAGGTCTTTCAAGGTCTTCGAGGCTGTCTCGATGGCATTGGCGGCCGCTTTCTCCCAGGATTCGGTGCTGGTTCCGACCAGTTCGATGATTTTGTAGACACTATCTGGCATGACATCACACTCCTTTGATCAGATGCGAGATTTTTCGCTCGCTGAAACGATGGAGAGACGCTATATCTTCATGATAGCACAGTTGTCTGGTTAGTGTTCCTGATTTCCCTTACCCGATCCCGGCGTGGTATTCCTGCAAGGACTTGACTTTGGTTCCGGAATGCCCGTTCCGGATATAGGCGGCAATACCCCGGACGCTGGCCAGGGCGGCAGTCATCGTCGTGATGTAGGGAATCTTGGCCCGGATGGCGGCCTTGCGGATATAGGAGTCATCAAACTGGCTGAGCTTGCCGGATGCGGTATTGATCACGAGCTGGATTTCCTTGCTGGTGATGCCATCGACAATATTGGGCCGGCCTTCATGCTGCTTGAGAACCGGTTCGGCTGCCACCCCCTGGGCATTCAGGTAGTCGCAGGTACCACGGGTCGCCTTGATCCTGAAACCGAGCTCGGCGAAAATACGGGCGGCTTTCAAGGCTTCCGGCTTATCGGCATCGATGACGCTGATCAGGACCGTGCCAGCAGTCGGCAAGGTCGCCTGGGCCCCCTCCTGGGCCTTGAGGTAAGCCAGTTCAAAGGAGTCGGCCATGCCGAGCACCTCACCGGTGGAGCGCATTTCCGGTCCGAGCAGCGGATCGACTTCCGGGAACATGTTGAAGGGGAAGACGGATTCCTTGACGCCGAAATGGGGGATCTTTTTGTGCTCCAGGGTCGCCAGGTCCGTCGGACGACCCTCGTGGGCAGCCATGATCAGCTCGGTTGCGATCCGGGCCATCGAGATGTTGCAGACCTTGGAAACCAGTGGCACGGTGCGGGATGCACGCGGATTGGCCTCGAGGACATAGACCGTGTCGTCGGCAATCGCATACTGCATGTTCATCAGGCCGACGACGTTCAGGGCTTTAGCGATCTGCTGGGTGTAGGTCACGATGGTCTCGATCTGTTTCGGCTCAATACTGACCGGCGGAATGACACAGGCCGAGTCGCCGGAATGGATCCCCGCCAGCTCGATATGCTCCATCACGGTCGGGACGAAAGCATCGATACCGTCACTGATCGCATCGGCTTCGCATTCCAGGGCGCTGGAGAGGAAACGGTCGATCAGGATCGGCCGGTCAGGGGTCACGCCAACGGCCGCCGCCATGTAATGGCGCAGCATGTCCTCGTCATGGACGATCTCCATGCCGCGGCCACCGAGCACGTACGAGGGGCGGACCATCAGTGGGTAGCCGAGTCGGCCGGCAATCTCCAGGGCATCGTCGATGGTGACAGCCATGCCGGATTCCGGCATCGGGATTTTCAGCTCATCCATGATCGCCCGGAAGCGGTCGCGGTCTTCCGCGAGGTCGATCGTGTCCGGAGTCGTGCCCAGGATCTTCACCCCTGCCTTTTCCAGTTCCCCGGCAATGTTCAGCGGTGTCTGGCCGCCGAACTGAGCGATCACGCCAAGGGGCTTCTCTTTTTCGTAGATGCTGAGGACGTCCTCGACGGTCAGGGGCTCGAAATAGAGCTTATCCGAAGTGTCGTAGTCCGTGGAGACGGTTTCCGGATTGCAGTTGACGATGACCGACTCATAGCCGAGGTCGCGCAGGGCAAAGGCCGCATGGACGCAGCAATAGTCGAACTCGATGCCCTGGCCGATCCGGTTCGGGCCGCCGCCCAGGATCATGACTTTCGGGCGGTCGCTGACAGGCGCCTGGTCCGGGGCATTGTAGGTGGAGAAATAGTAAGCCGCATTCTCGACACCGCTGACCGGCACCGCTTCCCAGCCTTCGACCACACCGAGAGCAGTGCGGCGCTGGCGGATGCCTGCTTCCGGCAGATCCAGAAGCTGAGCCAGATAGCGGTCGGCAAAGCCATCGCGTTTCGCCGCAATCAGCAACGCTTCTGGCAATTGTTTGCCTTTGTAGCTGAGGATTTGCTCCTCCAGCTGGACGAGCTCTTGCATCTGCCGCAGGAAATAAGGCTTGATGTAAGTCAGACGATACAGATCATCAATGTCGGCGCCTTTGCGCAGGGCTTCGTAAAGAATGAACTGTCGTTCGCTGGTCGGTTCGGCGAGCAGTGCGAGCAATTCCTCCAGGGATTTGCTGTTGAAATCGCGGGCGAAACCAAGGCCGTAGCGGCCGATCTCCAGCGAGCGGATCGCCTTCTGCAGGGCTTCCTTGTAGTTCTTGCCGATGCTCATGACTTCACCGACAGCCCGCATCTGGGTGCCGAGCTTGTCTTGCACGCCTTTGAATTTTTCAAAGGCCCAACGGGCGAACTTGATCACGACATAGTCGCCGGACGGGGTGTAGCGGTCGAGGGTGCCTTCGCGCCAGTAGGGGATCTCATCCAATGTCAGGCCGGCGGCCAGCATGGCCGAGATCAGGGCGATCGGGAAACCAGTTGCTTTGGAGGCCAGCGCGGACGAACGCGAGGTGCGCGGGTTGATTTCAATGATCACGACCCGGCCGGTCTTGGGATCGTGGGCAAACTGGACATTGGTACCGCCGATGACCTCAATCGCTTCGACAACAGCATAGGCATAGCGCTGCAGGCGTTCCTGGAGTTCCTTGCTGATCGTCAGCATCGGCGCCGAGCAGAACGAGTCTCCGGTATGGACACCGATCGCGTCGATGTTCTCGATGAAGCAGACCGTGATCATTTTGTTGTTGGCGTCACGAACGACTTCGAGCTCGAGCTCTTCCCAGCCGAGGACGGATTCTTCGACCAGGATCTGGCCGACCATGCTGGCCTGGATGCCGCGCTGGGCGATCGTCTGCAGTTCTTCGAGGTTATAGACCAGGCCGCCGCCAGTGCCGCCCATGGTGTAGGCCGGGCGGATGACGACCGGGTAGCCGAGTTCCGCCGCGATCGCTTCGGCTTCGGGCACGGTGTAGGCCGGTTTGCTGCGCGGCATCTCGATGCCGAGCCGGGCCATGGTTTCCTTGAAAGCGATACGGTCCTCGCCGCGCTCGATGGCATCGATCTGGACGCCGATCACCTGGACGCCATATTGCTCGAGGACGCCCTGTTGGCTGAGTTCCGAGCAGAGGTTGAGTGCTGACTGGCCGCCGAGATTGGGCAGAACCGCATCCGGGCGCTCCTTGGCAATGATGTCAGTCAGCCGCGGCACATTGAGCGGCTCGATGTAGGTGACATCGGCGATCTCCGGGTCGGTCATGATGGTGGCGGGGTTGGAATTGACCAGGACGATCGAGTAGCCGAGTTTCCTCAGGGCCTTGCAGGCCTGGGTGCCGGAATAGTCGAATTCGCAGGCTTGGCCGATCACGATCGGACCGGATCCAATGATCAGGATCTTGTGGATATCGCTTCTCTTGGGCATGGTGATGGCCTCCATTGGCAATCAGCGTGTGCTTCTATGCAGTTGTTGGGGTTCTACCCTATCAATATACCAGAATTTATAGCCGGAGCGCCCATTCCCGCGCGTCCCACGTACCGGTCACGATTCCCTCATAGAAATCCGGTTCGTGGCAGACCATCAGGATGGTCCCTTGATAGGCCTGGAGGGCCGATTTCAGGACATCTTTGGCGATGACATCGAGATGGTTGGTCGGTTCGTCGAGGATGAGCACATTATGTTTGCGGTTCATCAGCTTGCAGAAGCGCAGCTTGGCCTGCTCACCGCCGCTGAGCACGGAGACCTTGCTCTCGATGTGCTTGGTGGTCAGGCCGCACTTGGCCAGGGCTGCCCGCAGTTCGGCATTGCTCATCGAGGGGAATTCGTCGCCCAGGTTTTCCAGGCAGGTGCGCGACTTGTCGGCCACATTCTCCTGCTCGAAATAGCCGATCGACAGGTAGTCCCCCTGCTGATGCTCACCGGAAAGTGCTGGCACCAGACCGAGCAGACTTTTCAATAGAGTTGACTTGCCGATACCATTGGCGCCGACCAGGGAGATCTTCTGGCCGCGCTCCAGCTGCAAATTGATCGGCCGGCTCAAGGGCTCGGTATAGCCGATCACCAGGTCCCGGGCTTCGAAAATGACCCGGCTGGGGGCCCGGTCTGGTTTGAAGACAAAGACCGGAACCGGACGCTCCTGGTCCAGCTCGATCGTCTCCATCTTGTCAATTTTTTTCTGGCGGCTCATCGCCATGTTCCGGGTCGCCACCCGGGCCTTGTTGCGGGCGACAAAATCCTTGAGTTCAGCAATCTCCTTCTGCTGCCTTTCATAGGCACTCTGCCGCTGTGATTTCTGGATTTCATACACCTCCAGGAAGTGGTCATAGTCGCCGGAATAGCGGTCCAGCCGGCAATTGCTGACATGGTAGACCACATTGATCACGCTGTTCATGAAGGCGACATCATGCGAAATCAGGATGAAGGCATTCTCGTAATTGAGGAGATATTGCTTGAGCCACGTAATGTGCTCCACATCGAGGTAGTTGGTTGGCTCGTCCAAAAGCAGGATGTCGGGCTTTTCCAGGAGCAGCTTGGCCAGAAGGACCTTGGTCCGCTGCCCGCCGCTCAAGGCTGTGACATCGGTATCGAGGCCGAAGGCGGTCAAGCCCAGGGCCCGGGCGGTCTCATCGATCTTGGCATCCATGGTGAAATAGTCGCTGTGCTCGATATCGGTCTGCAGCTCGCCCATTTCCTCCATCAGGGCCATCATGGTGTCTTCGTCTGCCTCGCCGAGCAGCAGATAGATTTCCTCCAGTCGCGCCTGCTTCTGGTTGAGGTCATCAAAGGCTTGCCGCAGGACATCACGGATCGACAACCCCGGCGTCAGGATTGCATGCTGGTCCAGATAACCAGCCTTGACGCCCCTGGCCCAGAGAATGGTGCCCTCATCCGGATCCATGTGCGAGGTGACCATGCGCATGAAGGTCGATTTGCCCTCACCATTCGCCCCCACCAGGCCGATATGCTCACCCCGGAGCAACCGGAACGACACATCCTCAAAAATGGCCCGGTCGCCAAAGCCATGACTCAACCCTTCTACTGTCAACAAACTCATCTTGGATAACCTCTTGCTCGAATCACTTCAACCGATCAACGGATCCGTCTCGGATGTTTTCACTTTTGCCGAAAACTTCCGGATCATTGTAGCAGAGACGAGTGATTTTTGCTTGATCCAAGCATGATGGATAACCAGTATCACCCGGTACTCCAACCGACTGCTCTCAGGATTAGACTGAAAAGATAGGAGGGTCAAGACTATGATCCAGAAAATTATTCCTAATCTTTGGTTTAATGGCAAAGCCAGCGAAGCGGTAGATTTTTATGTCGCCGCATTTCCCGACAGCAAGATCCTGACCAAAACTTTTTATCCGAAAAGCGCAGCCGAGGGTCTGGCTGATTTCCAGATTGATTTGGCTGGCGAAGTTTTGACGATTGAATTTGAACTGGGGCAGCAGCCTTTTGTCGCGATCAATGCCGGGCCTGAATTTTCTTTCAATCCCTCGATCTCTTTCATGGTGAATTTTGATCCAGCACGGGATGAAAAAGCGGCAACTCATCTCGAAGAGCTCTGGCAAAAATTGAGTGCGGGTGGCGATGTCCTGATGCCGCTGGACAGCTATCCATTTAGCCAGCGGTATGGCTGGGTCCAGGATCGCTACGGTCTGACCTGGCAACTGATCCTGACGGATCCCAACGGAGAGCCCCGCCCGTTCATCATCCCCTCCCTGCTGTTCGGCGGCGACACAGTCAATCGCGCCGAGGAGGCGATCCATTTCTATGTCTCCGTTTTTGAGGACGCCAAAGAGGGTCTATTGGCGCGATACGACGAAGCCACAGGACCTGCCAAAGCAGGTTCCCTGATGTTTGGTGAATTCACGCTGGCAGGCCAGTGGTTTGCGGCGATGGATTCTGGGGTTGAGCAGGATTTTGTCTTCAACGAGGCGGTTTCCTTCCAAGTCAGCTGCCAAGACCAGGCTGAAATCGACTATTTCTGGGAGAAACTGGCCCATGATCCCATTTTCAACCAGTGTGGCTGGTGTAAAGATCAATTTGGCCTCAGCTGGCAGATCGTACCTGAGAACATGGGTGAGCTGATGGATAAGCCTGGTGCCTTTGCCAAATTGATGGAGATGAAAAAAATTGTGATCGCAGATTTCTAGCAGGCTAGCCCCGAAAGGTCCCAGGCGTGAAATCGTTGCGTGCTGCCTCGTCCCAGCGGATCGTCTCCCCATCGCTGGTGGCGACGATCGTTCCCTGCTTGTCCGTCCGATACAACTCGGCTCCTGTTGCCTGGATCCGGCTCAGCGCATGCTCACCGGGATGACCATAGTCATTGTCAGCGCCGCAGGAAATGACGACGGAATCCGGCGCGACTTTGTTGAGCAGTGCTGTTGAATTGCTGCCATTGCTGCCATGATGGGCTGCAAAGTAGACATCCGCAGCGAGGTCCTGGTCTAGCATGTTAAGCTCAGCATCGGCTGATGAATCTCCCATGATCACGAAGTGGGTCTGGCCAAACTCGACCCGGATTGCCAGCGAATCGTCATTTTCATCTGGATTGCCATAAGATTCTGGCGCGATGAATGTCACAGTTGCATCACCGATGGGAAAAGACTGTCCGGCCTCTGGAACAGATTCCGGGATCGAATGATCCAGGATGAACGTCTTGAACGACTGGTAGACACGTGTATCAGTCGTGTAGTCGGCATCAAAGACCTGACGGACAGGAAAAGCATGGAGGATACCGACCAGGCCGTTCAGATGATCGGCATCGTAATGGGAGGAAATCATCACATCGACCTGATCGATGGCCAGCTTTTTCAGGTAAGCAACCACGTATGACGAAGCCTCCCGGCCGCCGCCGTCAAAAACCATCACCTGGTTGTTGATCTGGAACAGCACAGCAGATCCTTGGCCCACGTCGAGAAAATGGACCGTCATTTCGCCTGAAACAGGCTGGGTGCGTTCTTCTGAATGTGCTAGGGATGCTTCTAACGTACCTCTCGGGGTTTCTTCGGTTAAATCATTTGATAATGAATCTGATGGATGTAACTCGACTCGCTCATACCCTGTTAGCAGGCCGGTTAGCAGACGGCTGGGGAAAATCGGTCCTGCCAGAGAAATCAAAAGGATCAGGATGATCAGGACAGGTCTTATGCGTTTCAATCAGTAACCTCGATCAATGGATGACATCATGATAACATGAGCCACTCGTCAATTGATCAAAGCGCCTTTTCGTGATAACATTGTAATATCATTGTAATTACTTTGATTAAAATTTTTTGAGGTATTCTTATGATCAAGACACTGACCAAACATGGCAATAGCTTGGCCTTGATTATCGAAAAGCCGGTTTTAGAGCTATTGGGAGTGGATCCCGAAACGCCATTCAACATTACGACGGATGGCCAGGCTCTCATTCTGACTCCTGTCAAGGACGCGGGACGTGTCGAAGCTTTCCAATCTGCATTAGCCAAAGTGAACAATCGTTATCCAAAGGCCTTGAAAACATTGGCAGAATAACCTATGGAAATTGTATTCCTGAGTTTTGCAGAAGTCATTGAAATACATCAGGATCAGATTCATCGTTACGGCGGGGAATCTGGTCTTCGTGATATGGAACTGCTAAAGTCAGCGCTGGGAATGCCCTCAGCAACTTTCGGCGGCCAATTCCTGCATACGGATATTTATGAAATGGCTGCTGCCTATCTTTTCCATCTGGTCCAAAATCATCCATTTGTCGATGGGAATAAGCGAGTCGGGGCGGTCTCTGCCTTGGTCTTTCTGCTTCTGAACGGTTATGAATTTGTAGCACCCGAGGATGAATTTGCCGAGATTGTTCTTAGTGTCGCCAGAGGGGAAATCGATAAAGCAGACGTTGCCATCTTTATACACCATTGGAGCAGACTGCCGTGATCATCAAGCAGCTAACGAGCCATGAAATCAGCGAGGTCTATCACCATCATCTCAAGTACGACTTCCCGGACAACGAGCTTAAGCCGCTCTTTGTGATGAAGAATCTGGCCAAGCGCGATCTCTATCTCTGTTACGGCTTATTTGACAGCACAGACAACACTCTGAAGGCTTATGCCTTCCTGGCGCGTGCCCAGCGGGGCGCCAGTTTGCTGCTCGATTATTTTGCTGCTGTCGCCGATGCCCGTGGCATGGGTTATGGCAGTCAGCTCCTGCAAGGACTCTCCGGCAAAATGCCTGATACAGCTGGCATTCTGGCCGAGGTTGAGCATGTGGCCGATGGCAAGGACCCGGCCGAAAGACAGACCCGGCAACGGCGGATCGATTTCTACTGCCGCAACGGGTTTGTCCGGAGCCGCGTACACGGTGTGATTTTCGGGGTCCACTATGACATCGTCTATTTGCCGATCCAGCATGCTGCCGACGATCCCTTCATCCAGTCTGAATTGGTGGAACTGTACCGGACGATGTTGCCGAAATTCATGTTTGAGGCCAATGTCCACCTGATTAGCTAACACTTGCCAGCCATCACCCGCTGATCATGCGAATGATCACTTTGTTTTCCAGAAGATGCCGGACAATCTCTGCTCTGCGCCCTGGAGTCAGGTCATCTATCTGGATCTTGATCAGCACCAATCCCGGATCTTCGGAGTCCAGCATCTGAATTTTGCTCACTGAGGCTTTGAGTGAATCGATCAGCTGGACAAGTTTCAAAATGTCATGGTCATCCCTGCGAACTTCAACAATCAGGCTGTTCTGCTCATACTGGTGCTTGCGAATGGTTGCCTGTTCGAATTTCTTGAAAATCATCAATGTGATAAAAGTGGCCGCTGTACCAATGATCGCGCCACTGTAAAAACCAATCCCGACAGCCAGTCCTATGCTGGCGACAGCCCATAGGCTGGCTGCAGTTGTCAGGCCTTTGACGGTACTGCCATCCCGGAGGATTGTACCTGCGCCCAGAAACCCAATCCCACTAATCACCGAGGCCCCCAGACGAGCCGGATCCAGAGGGGTCCGGCCAGCATACTGGTAAAAGATGTATTCGGAGGTCAACATCACCAGACACGAACCCACGCCCACTAGAATATGGGTCCGAAAACCAGCAGGCCGGCCGGAATGTTCCCGTTCGTAACCAATCAGGCCGCTGAGCAAGATCGCCAGGATAAAACGAACCACCAGAGAAAGCAGGAAAGGTCCTTCACCATCCAACAAATTAGCAGCCCAATCATCGAACATGGATGTGCCCTCCGTTCCTGCCATAAAGCTGACGTTCCATCCGCATCACAAGCCCCGCGATCAGCGGCACATCTTCTCAAAAAGGCCCCGGAAGATGTTGTCAGGATCCGTTTGCTGTTTGACCCGATCATAATTCTTTTTATTCCAGAGTTTCCAGAATTCTTCTTCAGTATACAGGTTTGTCGAGATGAGGGTCTTGATTGTGCCCAGCTCGATCAATTCCTTTTCAATCGTCCGGTAGCACTGCTCAGCGTGATCCCGGTGCATGCCGTAAATGGCAATATCCAAAACAAGTTCATCCTGGAACTGCTCAGCAAGTTCATCGGAGATCCACTCATAGAGATGGGGGATCCGGTAGGGGACGCACCAGAGTGGGAAATGGTTGATTTCCTGTCTGTACCAGTCCATGAAGGATTCGATTTTGGCGAAAGGGATGAAGGTGTCAACCGTGATCGGCAGAACGGTGGCGGGGATGACCTTCCTGAATGTTTTGGCGAATCTCAGAGCTCTGTTGGCATTGGTGAAACGGCCCAGCAGCAACCGGTCAAGAAACGACCGGGGATGGACATTGGTCACACCCTTGTTGTAGCGGAATAAATAATCCGGTGTCCTGAGGTAATCCTCATTTCGCTTTGACGTGCTCAGGTAATAGATTTTTGTCCAGTCGTACCGGTTCGTGTAGGGTGCCTGATCGACAAATTGGCCGGCACTGAGCACATAGAGGTCCGTGGAATGGATGATTCCATCCATGAAATCAATGTCCTGGAGGGCGTAGTGCCGCCAGATGGCAGCTTTGTATTCGTCCAATGTTGAGTAACGCTCATAGGTCACCCTGACGTAGGGCTGGGCGGTGATCAGTTTGAACGTGAGTTTGGTGATGATGCCCAAGGTGCCAAATGTCCCGTGCAGCATCTGGAATAAAAGCTGATTCTCATTGTCTGGACTGCAGACCAGGATGTCACCTGTGGCCGTGACAACCTCATATTTGAGGCAGCTGTCATGAAAACCGCGAAAGGCAGATCAGAACTGGATTTCTTGCAGTCGCAGCCATTGATCTGCTTGACGGTCAACCAAGCAGTGAAACGTGCACCCTGGAACGTTTATTTTCCGCCCGCAGGGCCACCCTTCGCGTGACCCCTGGCCCCGGATCGTGCAATTTCCGCTCTGGGGGCCACCCGTCGCGCCATCCCTGGCCCCGGATCGTGAAATTTCACAATTCCGGGCCAGGGTGGTGTTTAACACTTATCCTGACACGAACCTCAAACCGCCTGCGGCTGTAGGATCAGCAGGGTTCCTTATCTGAACTTCCGGAAAACGACCCCGACCTGAAAGTTGAAATTTCAAAAACCAGGTCGGGGTCGATTTCGTGCAACAACGAACCATCAAACCTCAGAGAGCCTGCGGCTGTAGCCTTTGGCGCCCCAGACCCACGAGGTGCCTGAATGTTCAGGGTGGCCCCGGATCGTGCAACTTCCGCTTTGGGGGTCACCCTTCGCGCGACCCCTGGCCTCGGATCGTGCAGTTTCCGCCGAAAGGGCCACCCTTCTTCATGCGACACACGTGTCTCTTATTAAACTTTTCACGGAATTAAGCAAAGAACCTGCGGGAGGGTCGCCTTGACGACCTCGGAAAAGGTCACTCCAGGTTCGGCGATGCATATGCGCTGCTCTAGATCGATGGCGATGATTTGATCAAGATCGCTGATATCCAGTTTTTCATCCGTGTATTTTTTGTCATGAGGTCTGGGAACCTGGTGTGAGACAGCCTTTTTCTTCAGAGTCAGAGGGGTGGTGCTTGTTCGTTCCTGCAACTGCCTGGCGATCCGGTTGATTTTTTCCTGGTGCAAATCCATAGCAGACCTCTTTTTGATTCCATTATGGCACATCAAAAAGATGAACAGATCAGGAGGAACCGTCTGGAGGATTGATTTGTAATCGAATAAGTCCTATCGATTCATCACGACGTCATCAATGACCATCGATCGTGTATGGGCGATCGGTGTCCAGATGACTGCTCGTTTGAACAAACTGCGCACATTGATCACAAACCAGGATGACAGGAAGATCCAGTAGAAAAACACACTTTTTAGGAGGACTGATTTCTGCTTTCGTTCCAGAAGGATCGTAAATCCAGCCAGGAAAGTGGTCATCAGGTAGGAGAAATCAAGGGACAAGAACATCAGTTTGTAGATATGACTTTCCGGGAATAATTCAAAATGGATCATGAGCAGTTGCAGGGCAACATTCAGGAAGAAAGACAGAGCGTAAACCAGCTGCATGGCCGGGGCCAGGTAGAACAAAGCCTGGTCAAACGCAACCAGGCTTTTCTGTCTGAAAGCCTGCCGCAGCAGCCTGCCCAGATAGGATTCGCCGATCTGCCAGATCCTGGTTGACCAGCGCAGGCGCTGGTGCCAGGACTGGGTGAACGTCAGGGGCTGCTCATCGTAAATGATTGCCTCCGGCACATAGGTCACCGTTTCACCAGCAAGAACGATTTGAGTTGTCATCTCGAGGTCTTCCGTCATGGTATGCGTCTTCCAGCCGCCGAGCCGCTCCAGCAGGTCTCGGCTGAGCATGAAGCCACTGCCGCTGATGGAGGCTGAAAGACCCAGGTTGCGACGCGGTCGATTGTAAAACCGGCTGATCATCCAGTAGTAGATGGCATAGCTGCCTGAAATCGAGGTGTCAGCCGGATTTTTGCTGTCGCGGTAACCCTGGGCAGCAGAATGGCCGTGCGAGAGCGCCCGGTTCATTGCAGCCAGAAAGTCGGGATGGACCAGATTGTCAGCATCAAAGACGCACAAGGCGTCATAGACGGGGGCCATGAGCATCAGATCAAATACAGCTTGGTGCAAAGCATCCCCTTTGCTGCTGACAAGCTGTGCACAGTCATACACCAGAGCAGCTTTTTCAAGACTGATCTCCCGGGTGCGGTCTGTGCAGTTGTTCGGAACCACACAGATATCAAAGCGATCCTTGGGATACTTCTGTTGTTGTAAGCTATCAATCAAGTGGCCGATCACAGCAGCCTCATTTCTGGCAGCAATCAGGACCAGGAAGCGATGATGTTCATTGGTTGCAGGCAAAGGCTTGGGCGTCCGGAAGGAAAACAGGGAAATCAGCAGATAATAGGCGGCATAGAGCGAGCACAATAGGCTGATCAACCAGGCTACAGTCGACAGGTCTACAATCACATGCATGCTCAAAGCTCCAATCGTTTAATGATCGCTCTGTCACATCCGGGTCGATGCGTCCAGTGCCAATTGCGATCGTTCACATTCGTCCGGAGTCATGTTGAGCTGAAAGCACAACGGACTCCCTTTCATCCGTTCTGCGGCATAGACCAGGCCATTGGTCCTGACGTCCAGAAGCGGGTGGTCAATCTGTTCGGGGTCTCCAATCAAAACGACTTTGGTGCCTTGGCCTACCCGGGTGATGATGCCCTTGACCTGGCGTGGGGTCAGGTTCTGAGCCTCATCGATGATCAGGTAGGTCTGCGCAATCGACCGGCCCCGGATGAAATTAAGGGCCTCGGTCATGATGATGCCTCGTTCAAACAGCTCATCCACTTTGTCGCGCAGTTCTTTTTCATTGCGGTAGCGTTCCTTTTCATCGCGGTCTACGAGGACTTCGAGGTTATCGATCACCGGCCGCAGCAAAGGCGCGATTTTCTCTTGTTCAGAACCAGGTAAAAATCCGATGTCCTCGTCAAACTGGACATTGGCCCGGCTGACCATGATCCGCCGGTACAGGGGATTTTTTTCCTCCAGAATCCCATGCAGCCCTACAGCCAGGGAATAGAACGTCTTGGCCGTGCCGGCAGGTCCTTTGATGATCACCAGCGGGGCTTCTTCGGGACTGAGCAGGAGGGCTTCCTGCATGAAGCGCTGCCCAGCGGTGCGCGGTCGTACGCCAAAGGGCCGTTCCTCAGCAGTCGCCAAGGGGATGATGGCCGTCCCGTCATATCGGCCCAGCAGTGATTTTTTCGGACTGAACTCCGACTGGATGATGAAAAACTGGTTGATCACCGCCTCGACCGGCTGTCTTTCTCCAGTGGCATCCAGACAGTAGACATGTTCCAGCATCAGGCCTTTACGCTTGAATCCGGCCATTTTGTCATCTTGGGCGAAGATGATCGCGCGCCCGGTATACTGCGCCTGGGGTACAGGTGACTGGTCGGTTGTGAAATCTTCAGCCGGGATTCCCAGAATATCGGCTTTCAGCCGGACAACGATATCCCGGCTGACGAGGATCGCGGGTGTGCCGGATTCGACCAGACCTTTGCAGACCTGCAGGACCCGGTTGTCCGGATGGTTCTGGGGCCACAGATCGGGCAGCCGCACATGGACGCTGTTCATCTCGATGCGCAACGATCCGCCACCGGGCAAAGGGACTCCCTCGACCAGGGATCCGTGGCCACGCAAGGCATCCAAGGTGCGGATGACACTCCTGGCATGGGCGCCCCGCTCCCCTTCTTCGCCCTTGAGACGGTCCAGTTCTTCGAGAACAACGACCGGCAGCACGATGACATTGTCTTCGAACGACATCAGCGCATGGGGCGCCTGGATCAGGACGTTGGTGTCCAGCACATAGGATTTCATGCCTTGAGTCCTCAGCTTTCATGAGTAGATTTTCAGCCCATCAGCCAGTCAGCTCCTAGCCCTGCATGGACAGCAGCATCTCAGCCTGTTCCTCGTGGATAGCACCCTTGTACAAACCAGCCAGATCGTCGAGAATCTGCTGCCAGTCCTGGGACAGGGCATATTCCCGTCCGTGCTGCTGGAGCTGAGTCCTGAACGAAGCATCGACAATCAGCTTCTCAACCATCTGGACCATGCTCGGGGATGAACGTGCGGTGAACAGCAGGCCCGTGCGCAGGTGCCGGATGATCTCCCCGACACCACCCGCATTGGCCCCAACAACTGCCAGGCCAGAGGCCATCGCCTCCAGGACGACATTACCGAAAGTTTCTGTAGAGGACGGGCTGACAAAAATGTCGCACGAGGCATAGATCTGGGCCAGCTCGTGACCTTTGCGAAATCCCATGAACAGGGTATCTGCCGGGAACGTGCTGCGGCACGTCTCCAGCATCGGACCATCCCCGACCATGACCAGCCTGACCTGGTCCGGATACTTGCTGTGGATCGACTCGTAACTGTCCCGGAGGATATCCATATCTTTTTCAGCCGCCACCCGTCCGACATAGAGCAGAGCGACTTTGCTTTCCAGCCCCAATTCGCGGCGCAAAATGTCATTCCGGTGCATGGGCGAAAAACGGCCAGCATCGATGCCGCGGGAGAAAATGGATGTCCGGGGAACCCCGAACGTATGCAGCATCGCTTTGGCCGACCTCGATGGGCAGGTGGTCAGCAAGCACTGGTTATGAAACCAGTTCATGTAGGACGAGACACCCTGGCGCAAAAGATCGATCTTGTAATAATCGGTGTATTGGGAGAAGTTGGTCGAGTAATTGCTGATGACCGGAATCTGGTTTTTCAAGGCATAGTTCAAGCCCATTAGCCCCATGTTGAATTCGGTCATCAGGTGGATCACATCCGGTCTGAATTCATTCAGAGCCGCATGCACCCGGAAAACATTGGGCAATGTGATCCTGCATTCTGGATAGAGGAAAAATTTCAGGCTGTAGAAACGCTCCACATTCTTTTCCGCAACGGGATCACCATAGTGCGGTGCAAAGATCAGGTACTCAATGCCCTGATCTTCAAAATACCGGCACATCCGGTCCAAGGTATTGGTGACGCCGTTGATCTGCGGCTGGTAGGTATCTGTAAAAAGAGCGATGCGCATGTTCTGTTCCCTCCCTGATCTGTTTACGCCGGCTCTGCCGAAATCCCTGGCTCGTAGGCAGGGGCCCTGTCATAAGCCGCTGACCTGATGTCTTTCGAACTGAGCCTGGCTGCCAGCTGTGTTCCCTGGGCAATCGCAAGCTGGATGTCGCGTAGCATGGAAGGCGTCTCGAGATGATGTTCCGCCAAGGCCTGCATCAAATTCTGTTCCCACGTGTGGCCGCCTGGGATGACAGCCAGATCCTGATCGCGGATTGACCGTTCCATTTTCATCGAGACTGGCATCATTTGAGCTTCGTAGACCAAGTGGCGGACCATACCTGATCCGAAGGCTTCTGTGTGGGCATGGCAGAAGTAGTCCGAGATGAAATGGCAGATCATGCCGATGTTCACACTATGAAAGGGAGTCAGGCCCGCAGCAGGGCTCTGTCCCCCCTCCAGACAGATCTGTTCAGCCAGGCACCGGACAGACGGCCAGGAAGCTGATAAGAAGTGATCCACCGGAATGCGGTTGTGCTGAAGGTCCGGCAGGATATTGCCCCAGTAAAAGCCCCAGCGGTTGATCTTGATGTGATGCGCGTGTTCCAGCAGGTCTGCTATGCGGGCAGCGATTTTCAAATGGACAAATAGATTCATAAGCTTGCCTCACGCCTGGTTTTAAATCCGATTGCTTTTGTTTCAAGCATATCAAGTGCATTTTTTGTTCATTTAATGGCTTGGTAAGATCAACGTTATCCCGTTAAACCGGTGTATTTTTTAGGTGATGAAACAAGTCCATGTCTTTTACATGGCCCTAACCTAGCCATGATCTTGGGAGCAGGCTGGTTTGCTAGGATGAGGGGAAACGATAAAGCAGGCCTGCATGTACAAGATCCATCTTGCCTTGGGTTTTCATGTCAATTTGTATCATTCCTACCGGGGTGACAACGTCGACGCTTCCGGCATTGGCCCGGATATCCAGATGATCCGCAAGATCCTTAGCGATCTGGATGATCTGAACCGGGCCGGTATTCCCGTCCGGGGCACCTGGGATTTTGACAATCATTTCAGTCTGGAAACCAGAATCCCCCAGCATGCGCCCGACATTCTGGCCAATTTGCAGCGCCGCGTCACCGACCAGGGAGACGAAGTGATCCTGGTGTCCTACAACAATGGCCTGGTCAGCTGCATGTCCGACAGCGAATTGCGTCTGACAATGAAATGGGCAGCCACCAATCCTCATGGTTCAGGTGTCAGAGACTTGTTTACGGCTTATGCACCGGTGGTGCGGCCGCAGGAGATGATGTTTACCGCCTCCAATATCAAGGTCTACAAAGACTGCGGCATCAAGGCAGTCTGCCTCTACTACTCCAGCGCACCTGTGGACAGCTTTCGCACCCTGATCCCGCTCCTGCCCGAGGAAGAGGCTTTCAATCCGATGACCATCCGCTCTGGAGGGGATGCCATCACCGTGATCCCTGCCATTACTTGGGCGGATCTGCTGGACCATGGGGGCATCAAGCGCCTGGCTCGGCGCCTGCAGGCCAAGCAGTTGAGTGGCGAGATTGCCTCCGATGTCCTGATTTTCATCAATATGGATGCGGACTCCTTCGTCTGGAGTGGCGTGGATCTTCCTTTCCCCTTCAATAAAATGTCCTTGGCCAATGGGCTGGCCCAGTTGGTCCGGGATGCAGCTTCCTTGCCCTATGTCGTGTTTGACACACCTTGGAGTTATCTGAAGGGGCATCCGCCCCTTGCCAGCATCGAGCTCGGTCACGATCTTGCCGATGGATCCTTTGACGGCTATGCCAGCTGGGCGGAAAAACCCGTCAACCAGCTGTTCTGGTCACGGATCGAACGCATCCGCCAGGGCGAAGCGGCCTTGCAGGCCCTGGTCCGCTCCGAACCTGATTTTGAGCTTGCCACCAAGGCCCAGGCTCTCGCTGCAACCGTTGAGTACGAGAAATCTTTGCTGCTCTCGACAACCCATTTTGGTTTGGCGGCACCGATGCTCAATCTGCACAGGGAGCAAGCGGTGCTGCAGCAGTCCAGCCAGGTCCTCGATCTTCTGGATCAGCAACTGGGGAAAATCCTGGCCTTAGAGCTGGATCGTCGTTCGGAAAGGGTTGTCCTGGAAGATCCAGACGCTACTGGCTTGTTCCTGAAAGTCTCCGATGCAGCTGCTGGCTTCTGCCATCAGATCGTAAAGGTCAAACCCAAAGTCCTGACAGAGCCCCTCTCCTTGACCTGGCTGGATGACCAGGGCAAGCCGTGCCCTGGCTCTTTTTTGCCAGTTGAACATCATCCGGATGGTTCGGTTGCCAGGCTGGAAGCCTTTCTGTTTTCAGCGCTCAGCAGTCAATCTTACCGGCTGGTCCAACAGGCTCCTCTGGCTTCGCCCCTGAACACTGGATATCCAGCAGACCGCCTGATGGTTGAACCAGGTAAAATCCACAACAGCACCCTCATCCTGATGAGCGACGAAAAAGACCTGGCTGCACTTTGGTTCAACGGCCAGAAAATTGGGCTGCGCTCGGTGTTTTCACATTCGATCCGGTACAAGCAAGGACTTATGGCTCGGGACCTGGAATTTTCAGCAGGGCACAAACAAGTGCTCACAGGCTACGGTACCCATATGAGTGCAGGTTTCCGGTTCACTGGAGAAATCAATCTGCCCGAACAGGTCGTCCCTGGATCTTTCACATTTGATTACTATCTCGTGCAATCCATCCCCGCTCTTTTCCTCCATTTTGCGATCCAATACCCGAAAACTCAGGAATGCTTGGACAGCAGTGATGAAATTTCGCATCTCAACCGACCCCACGATGCCAGCTGGCTTGAAGTCAAGCCTCTGGAGATCCATCTCGAATGGCCGTCCGAAAGCCAGGTCATCAAACGCAATTACCAGGACCACTGGAGCCAATACCCGATCCAGAGCTTTGCTGCCGCCGATCCAGCCAATGGTAGCCTGGATTCCTTCAACCACCAGGTCAGTGCCGGGATTGTCGGTGTCAGTCACGCCAAGGGGGGATTTCTGATCGCGACGGACCGCAGCCAGCTTAGTTCCCTGGCCTTATGCCCGATGCGTCTGCGCCAGACCAGACAAGGTATCCTGCTGTCTCTCAATCCATTTGGCACGTATCACGGGCGACAGCGGCATCACACCAGTCATGCCGGCCAGATCTCCCAGATCCTCCTGCCTCTGGCCAGTGCTCATTTGCGTTCCCAGGCACCCGCCTACAATGGCACTACCGTCACAGGCACTGTTGCGCTGATCCCTTTTGAGGGGGCGTGGCCCAGCCAGGCGATCCGCGATCTGGCCACGCAATTCGCCGATGGCCTGGGGTTGTTCAGTGTGCCAGGATACCCCATCCAGTCTGTCAGGGAAGATTCCGTACATTTGAACGAG
>DIGA01000058.1 GCA_002419365.1 Mageeibacillus sp. UBA5734
TCATTTTTTTGCGTTCGTCCAATTGTTGGTTCATTTGGTTCACGAATCTCCGGGCTCCTGCTGGTCGCACGGTCTGCGGGGCTGGGGGGTTGGGTGTGGGCGGGCCTGATATCACTGGGTGTGGGGCGGGTCTGATCGGTTTAGCACTCGAAGGTTCTGAGTGCTAAAGACAATTTACCACCAAGATCAGGGAATGTCAATAAAGGAAAAAGCGGGGTGGCTTTGCATGGTTGCCGTGACGTTATCGTGATAAGCAAGCAATGGATGCAACCTGACTTCCAATAATTGACCGACCTGGAACCGTTGGTGGTGGTTGCAAGGTTTGGTATCAGGTGATTCAGAGGTGAGTCGTGGCCATTTTTGCGGAATGTTCACGAAATGGTGCCGGACTTGGCGTGAGAGGTGGCCCCAAATCCGGAATATTCCAGATTTGGGGTCGGCTCACTTGCAGGGAACATCTCTGATGATCCCGCGGGCCTTAGAGCCGCAAGGCCTACATGGCGCACCGGAAAACTTCCACTTGAGTGAACTGACCCCAAACGCGGAAGATTCCGCTTTTGGGGTCAGACCTACGCTATCAGACGAATTCGCTGAAGGCCTGGTTGGCCAGGTCCAGTCCGAGCGGGGTCAGTCGCACTCCGAGATCATCGATCTCGATCAGGCCTCGGCCGAGCAAGCGGCGAAACTCAGCCGCAAACCGGTCCCGGGCATCGTCGTCCGCGCCGAATCGAGCCTGGTAATCAGCCCAGGTGACGCCTTGTGTCAGGCGCAGGCCGAGCAGGAAAAACTCCTTGCGAGCTTCGGCTGAGTCGATCACCTCCGATGATTCAAGCGCCAGGAAAGGCCATTCCGCCTGCTGCCGCAATTCGGCGGCGCTCTGGCCGACCCCTGCCTCTCCCTGACCTTCCCGCACACCCGCCCTGCTCTGGGTTCTTCCGGCCTCATCCGCGCCAGCAGAATCCCGCACTTGCGCGTCCTCCCCTGCCCCGCCCCAAGCAGATGCATACGTCCGCCAGTCGGTTGTGTTGCCGCGGCGAGTGCCAGCGAGGTAGCTGTGGGCGGCGACGCCGAAGCCGTAGTAGGGTTCGCCGCGCCAGTAGACGAGGTTGTGGCGGCATTCCTGGCCGGGGCGTGCGGCATTGCTGATCTCATAGGATGGAAGTCCGGCAGCTGCGAGGCGGTCGCGCACGGCGTGGTAGATCGTGCGTTCGAGGTCTTCGTCGGGTAACTGATCGGGATGGTCGAGGTAGAGATCGGCAAAGGGGGTGCCGGGTTCGATGATCAATGAATAATAGGAGACATGGTCGATCCCGAGCGCGAGTACGCGCTCGACCGTTTCCAGGGCATCGGTGAGGGTCTGGCCGGGCAGGCCGAGCATGAGGTCGGCGCTGATCCGGTCAAAGCCGGCGTCCCGTGCGTCGCGCACGGAAGAGACGAATTCGGCATACGAGTGGATCCGGCCCAGCGTCCGTAACAGATGGTCCTGGGCGGCCTGGAGACCGAAGCTGATCCGGTTGAACCCGGCCTTGCGCAAATCAGTCAACTGGCCAGGCCGCAGGGTGCCGGGATTGGCTTCGAGTGTGATCTCAGCGTCCGGATCAAGCCCGAACTGCATGCGCAGTAGATCAAGAATCGCTGCCAGGTCGGCTGGATCAGCCAGCGAGGGGGTTCCGCCACCAAAAAAAACGGAAGCCAGCGGCACAGTCAGACTGTGCTGCCGGCTCCATGCTCCGACGGCTTCGATTTCGTGTTTCAACAATTGAACATAAGCGGCCATGTCCCTGGTTTGGACAGGCCAGGAGATGAAATCGCAATACGCGCATTTATGCTGGCAAAAGGGCCAATGAACATAGGCGGCTCGGGGAGCCAGTGGGTCTGGACTCGCCTGGCCGGATGAAAAACTCAAATTCAAGCCTTACCTGCGCCCTTGCCCCCGCTGACATCGGAAACGACTTCCTTGAGGGACACCGCGAGGCTGGCCAGGTTCTGGATGTCGGATGGCACAATGATTTTTGTGGCTTGGCCATTGGCCACCTGGGCCAGGGTTTCCAGGCTCTTGATTGCGATCAGGGAAGAATTGGCGCCGACGTCCTGGATCATGCGCAGGCCCTGGGCAGTGGCTTCCTGGACCTTGAGGATGGCCAGGGCCTGGCCTTCGGCTTCGCGGATCGCGGCTTCCTTTTTAGCCTCAGCTCGCAGGATGGCAGCGGTTTTTTCACCTTCGGCCGTACGGATCGCGGCTTCTTTTTCACCTTCGGCGCGCAGGATGTTTTCGCGCTTTTCACGCTCTGCTTTCATCTGGCGTTCCATGGCGACTTGGATTTCCTTGGGCGGGATGATGTTCTTGAGCTCGACGCGGTTGACCTTGATGCCCCATGGGTCGGTTGCTTCATCGAGGATGAGGCGCATTTTGGTATTGATTAGGTCACGCGAGGTCAGTGTCTGGTCCAGCTCGAGATCGCCGATGATGTTACGCAGCGTTGTGGCGGAGAGATTCTCGATTGCCATGATCGGATTCTCGATGCCGTAGGTATACAGCTTGGGATCGGTGATCTGGTAGAAAAGGACTGTGTCGATCTGCATCGTGACATTGTCCTTGGTGATCACGGCCTGGGGCTGGAAATCAGCGACCTTCTCCTTGAGGGAAACGATCTTGACCACCCGGTCGATGAAAGGAATCTTGACATGGATACCGGTGTGCCAGGTGGTGTGGTAGGCGCCGAGTCGTTCGATGATGAAATTGGTCGCCTGCGGCACGATGCGGACGTTTCGGATCAGGATGGTGAACAGGATGAAGAGAACGAGGATGAAGGAAACAAATGAGCCGAAGGCTGCGAGGGTGGCGGCGGCGGGAATGATGGACACGGATTCAGTCATGGTTGGCCTCCTTTGCCGTAACGATGGCTTTGACACCGCGGATTTCGACGATCCGGACCGAGGTGTCGGCTGCAATGGGTTTCTGATCCAGGCTATTGGCGCTCCAAGTCTGGCCGAGAGCGCGGATCTGGCCAGTTCCCTGGATCGGATCGATCGGTTCGATCACCAGTGCGTCCTGGCCGATCAGGCGGTCCGCATTGGTCGGTGTTCTGCTGCCCTTGGCCAGGTTCATGCGCGGCCGGATGACGACCAGGAACAAGGCTAGGAGGATGCTGGAAACAACGATCATGGCCGTGACCTGCAGGGCTACGGTCTGTCCGGTCAGGTCAAGGATGAGGGCCAACAGGCTGCCAGCAGCAAACCAGATCGTGGTCAAGTTGACGGTGACGGCTTCGGCAATCAGGAAAATGGCCAGAAGGGCCAGCCAGAAAATCCAGGCATCGAGTTGCAGGATCATAGCCTATTCCTCCGTTGTGGTAACAGCTGTCGTGACAGCTGAGCTGCGTTTGATGGCTTCCAGGATGACAAACGCGGTGTTGTTGATTCTCAGGGCCAGGCGGTCGATGGTTTCTTTTTCGGCACCGGCACTGCTGGCCGAGGCTGCTGCAGCGGTATTGGATAACAGATAGGACAAGAAATCAGTTGAATCAAAGGCCGTATCCCGGATCTGGCCGTTGGTTGAGGCCAGAGTGGGGTTTTTACTCTCTTTCATCTCATCCACTGACTTATGATTATAATCATAAGATTCGAAATAAACGACTGGAATGCCGGCTTCATCAAAAGGCGTATGATCGGACCGGTGCAGGGACCATTCGCGGTAAATAGCCATTTCGCCCGTATCTCCGAGCGGTACGCGGATGGAGGACTGGTTGGTCAGCAGATTGTACTGGTTTGTGGTGTAAAGCTTGTTTTCGAAAAAAACGTCGGTTGCTTCATAGAGTTTGCGGCGCAATTCGTAATTTTTCCGGTCTCCGGGCAGGACTGAATTTTGGCCGGCATGGACATAGACCTCATCACCGGCATAGATGCCATCGATGTTGTACATGGCATCGGTCCGGGCCAGGTCGGCCGCTCCCATGCCCTGGACAAAAGCTTTCGCCCCTGCATGGTCCGCTGTGCCCGAGCCAAATGCGACAAGCACGATATCGTGGGCTAATTTCTGCCCCTTGAGCTGGCGGGCCAGCGTATACAGGACACCGATGCCAGATGCATTGGCATGGATTCCGTCAAAATCAGCCAAGGTCGGTGTCTCAAAAGCAGACGCAGTACTTTCCTGCTCAGCCTGGCCATCAGCAGTTGTTTCGCTGGCAGCCGCTGCCTGGCGGGCTTCCTCGCCCTGGGCGGCTGTAATCCGGACATCATAATGAGCACCGATGATGATCTGGCGCCGCTCCTTTTTTACTGCCCCGGGCTCATCGGTCCGCTCGACCCCGTCCCCCTCGATCCGGACGAAAAGGTTAGCAGACGGTACAGATTGCCCATCAGCAGTGGAATAGGTGAATTTCTGCGTCGTGGTCTTGAATCCCAACGCTTTGAACTCAGAAGCCAGGAAATCCCGGGCACCTGCTTCGATATCTGAGCCTGCACTGCGGTAAGGGTATTTTTTTGCCAATTCCAGAGCCAAGTCGGAGCCATACGTACCGTAATCGGCAACTTTCGCTTCATCAGGACCTGCGCTGATGAGACCAGAGCAGGCAGAAAGACCCAAAGACAAGCTCAGCGCCAGGCTGGCAACAAGCAATCGCAGGCCAAAGCTTCGACCACCTCTTTTGATCATGGGGTCGCTGCCTCATGCTCTGGAAACAGCGTGCGAACTTTGCCCAGGAGAGTGGCTTCGACTACGTCGGCGACCACAAGCGTAATCCGTGGCTGGTTGACAGCATCGAGCTCGACCAGCGTCAGGGGCTGGCCCGGCGCCAGCGAACGGAGCACGCGCTGGGTGATGACCTCGGCTGAAACACCATTGAGCTCAACCGGCAGCTTCAAATTGACCAGCAGACGGCGCAGCCGCTCGTCCGGCCAGCTGGCCAGGATCCCCAGGGCCATGGCTTCGCCATGAAGGTATTTCAGGAAACGGAAGTGGCCCTCGATGGCATTACCGATCTCCTGGCCGAATCCCAGCAGCCGTTCATCTCGGTGGAGCAGGTTCTGCTTCGCTTGCAAGGACAAGGTGATCATTTCGGCCAGGTCCCAGACACCTGATTCAAGCCGGTCGAGCAGGGTCTGGTCTTCCAGCAGACCATAGAGAACAATCCGGGCGTAGCCGCAGGCAATCTGGCGTGCTGACAGCGAGGCCGTCAGGGTCGGATCGATGACCACGGCGGTCGTCTGGTTGGGCAGGCCGAGGCTATTCTTGCTGCTGCGGATATTGAGCAGATTCTGCGGACAAATGGCCGAATCGACCATGGCAAAGAGTGAGGTCGGGATCAACACCAGCTGGGGGTGGCCGAGGAACGTGGCTGTGACATAGCCAGCGACATCGAGTATGCTGCCACCACCAAAGGCGACCAGGACATCGGAGGCCGTGATCGCCAGATCAGCCAATTCTTCACAGATGATCCGGACCGTGTCGAG
>DIGA01000012.1 GCA_002419365.1 Mageeibacillus sp. UBA5734
CAGATTCGAAATAAAAGACTATAATGGAATAAAGCTTGCACTTTGCTGTAAAAGTGCTACGATCAGAAGAATGTTTCAGCTTGACTGCCTGTGGGCAGCCGATCGTATAAGCTGAAAAGGTGGATAACCATGCAAATCATCATCATCGGCTGTGGCAAAGTGGGTTCGTCCCTGGCCCGCCAGCTCGTAGCTCTGGAACATGACGTCGTTATTATCGAAAGCGACAGCAAGCTGATGCTTCAGGCTGACGACATCGACTGCATCAAGATCACAGGCGTGCCGATCGACCGCGACGTACTGCGCCAGGCCGGTATTGAAACAGCCGACGTCGTCTGTTGTGTCACCCAGGTGGACAACATCAATATCATGACCTCCCAGATCGCCCAGGATGTCTTTCACGTTCCCAAAATCATCACCCGGATCTTTAATCCGGTCAACAAGGACGTCTTTGAAGAATTCGGCCTGAGCACGATCTGTTCAACCGAGCTGACCGTCGATGCTTTTTTGCGTGAAATCGAGGGCGAGCAAAACACCCAGGTCCATCAACTCTACGGCACGCCAGTCGTTTATTCCACAGTTTCCACTGACCGCGAGATCTATGGCGACAATGTCTGCGACCTGAGCACCGACACCGGTAAAATGGTCATCGGACTGATCCGCAAAGGGCGACTGATGCTGGCCATTCCCGGTCTCAAAGTCCAGGAGGGTGACCAGCTCGTGCTGGCCGACCTGCAGTAATCCACCATCGCGAGGGACACCAAGTATGCGTATTGTGATTGTGGGCGGCGGCAAGCTGGCCTACTACCTGATCAAGACCCTGCGCCCCTACCGGCACCAGATCTCTGTCATTGAATTGCAAAAAGAAGTCAGCGCCAAAATTGCCACCGACTTTGATGAAGTCGATGTCTACAACGGTGATGGCACCAGCATCCGCATGATGCATGAGGTTGACTGCGAAAATGCCGATTTTTACATTGCTGTCACCGGTAAGGATGAAAACAACCTCGTCGGTTGCCAGATCGCCAAGAAGCGCTTCAATGTCCGGCACACGGTCGCACGGGTCAACAATCCCAAAAACGCGGAAATGTTTACCCGCATGGGCGTTGACAAGGTCTATTCCGGCACTCAGATCCTGGCCGACATCATTGAGCAGGAAGTCGACTTCGAAGGCTTGCGTGTCGTCCTGAAAATTGATCGATCGAACAAATCCATCATCGAATTCAAGCTTTCATCCCGCTCGGCGGCCTGCGGAAAAACCCTCGAGGCCTACGATTTTCCCGGGGACAGTAAAGTGGTTATGATCACGCATGCGGATGGAACGGTGGAAATGCCGCGTGGCAACCTGGTTATGCAACCCGATGACACGTTCCTGATGATTGCCGAAGCAGACGAATATAACGCGATACTAAAATCCATGGTCCGGAAATAGGGCGGAGGTTTGCATGGCAATTGTCAACCGGTCCAAGACCCAATCTCCTGTCCGCCTGCTCAGCATCAATCCCCTACGCTTGATTGTCTCATCCTTTGCCCTGGTGATCCTGACCGGAACACTTTTATTGTTGCTGCCCATTGCGACAAAATCAGGCGCCACCCCGGGATTGCTCCGGGCCTTGTTTACAGCGACCTCAGCAGTTTGCGTCACCGGTCTTGTCCTGGAGGACACCGCAACCTACTGGAGCACGTTTGGCAAATCTGTCATACTCCTGCTGATCCAGGTCGGCGGTCTTGGCATCGTCACAATCACCAGCTTTTTCTACAGTTTCATGCGCCGCAAGGCCAGTTTAAAAACCCTTGTCGTGACGAAGGAATCAACAGCCAGTTTCAATTTCGAAGATGTTTTTGCCTTGGTGCGCAAGATCATCGCGATTACTTTGGTGACAGAGGGAATCGGCGCCATCATTTTTTCCTGGCGCTTTGCGCTTCGCTATGGTCTGCGCGATGGCATTACCAAAGGAATTTTCCAGGCCGTTTCATCCTATTGCAATGCCGGATTTGACCTGCATGGCGACACGATTGCCCCCGGTATGCTGGCACTGGGAGTAACCGACGGCAAGTTCTCGAGCCTGATCGCCTGGAACAACGATCCCATCGTCATCCTGACCACTGCACTGCTCATTATATTTGGCGGCTTAGGTTTTCTAGTCTGGTCGGAAATTCTATCGATCAGGCATGGTGGCAGACTCCATTTCCATTCCCGCGTTGTGCTGGCGATGACTGGTATCCTGATTGTAACAGGAATGATTGCCTTCCTGGCTACAGAGTGGCACAACACCCAGCACCCTTACTCGCTCGGCTCCCTGCCAGTCTGGCAGCGTCCCCTGGCCGCTTTCTTCCAGTCTGTCACGCCCCGCACAGCCGGATTTAACACCATCGACCAGACATCTCTGTATGACACGTCTAAATTCATTACGGTCATCCTGATGTTCATCGGTGCCGCACCGGGCTCGACCGGTGGCGGGATCAAGATCACCACGTTCGCCGTATTTGTGGCGACCATTCTGTCAGATATCACCAATCATGACGAGATTGTCCTGTCCCGCCACCGCCTGTCCCGTGAGACCTTTACCCGGGCTCTGGCGGTCATGGGGCTTGGCATGCTGATCGTCCTGACAACGACCATCACACTGGGCTATTTCGAAGTCCAGGCACTCGAATCCGGCCGTTTCAGTTTTCTCGATCTGTTCTATGAAGCCACCTCGGCTTTTGCCACCGTTGGCCTTTCTTCCGCCGGAACACCAAATTTGACCATTGGCAGCCAGATCATCCTGATCCCAGCCATGTATCTTGGCCGTGTCGGTCCTGCATCCTTTGCCATTAGCCTGGCCCTGCGTGCCGCCAAAAAACGCGAAATTGTCCATCCTGAAGGAAAAATCCTGGTTGGCTGATTGTAAAATGCAGGAAAAGAATTAGAAAATTTCATAAATTCACGGTTTATTCAAAAATTACCGCAGTCTGGCTCGCTAAATACGGTTGACAGGCTGCGGTTTCTTGCATGATAATAGGAAAATAATTGTATACAATCTTCAGGAGGCCAAAGCCATGGGTTTAACCACAGCACAAAAAATCATCCGTGACCACCTCGTCAGCGGTGAACTGGTCGCTGGACGCGAAGTCGCGATCCGCATCGACCAGACCCTGACCCAGGACTCGACCGGGACGATGGCTTATCTCCAGTTTGAAGCGATCAATATCCCACGGGTCAAGACAGACCTCTCTGTTGCCTACATCGACCACAACACCCTGCAGACTGGTTTTGAAAACGCCGACGACCACATGTACATCCAGTCGGTTGCCAGCAAATACGGCATCCGCTTCTCCAAGCCTGGCAATGGTGTCTGCCACCAGGTCCACATTGAACGTTTTGGCGTCCCGGGCAAAACCCTGCTTGGATCGGATAGCCACACCCCGACCTGTGGTGGTATTGGCATGCTGGCGATTGGTGCCGGTGGCCTGGACGTCGCCGTGGCCATGGGTGGTGGCGCCTACTACCTGACCATGCCGAAAATGGTCAAGGTGGAGCTGCTGGGCTCCCTCAAGCCGTGGGTCACTGCCAAGGACATCATCCTCGAGGTTCTCAGGATCCTGACCGTCAAAGGCGGTGTAGGCAAGATCGTCGAATATGGGGGCCCTGGCATTGCCAGCCTGACCGTGCCGGAACGGGCCACGATCACCAATATGGGTGCCGAACTCGGTGCGACCACCTCGATCTTCCCCAGCGATGACGTAACACTGGCTTTCCTCAACGCCCAGGGACGACCCCAGGACTTTGTAGCTGTCGGGCCTGATGCAGACGCTGTCTATGATGAAACCTACACCATCGACCTCGACCAGCTCGAGCCACTGGTAGCCCGTCCCCACAGCCCGGACAATGTTGCCCCGGTCCGTGAAGTCGGCCCGATCACAGTCGACCAGGTCGCCATCGGCAGCTGTACCAATTCATCCCTCTTTGACATGCTCAAAGTCGCCGCCGTGCTCAAGGGCAAGACGGTCCATCCCAATGTCTCGCTCGTCATTGCGCCCGGCTCGCGCCAGGTCCTCAAGATGCTGTCCCGCCTCGGCGCCCTGACCGACATGATTGACGCCGGTGCCCGCATCCTTGAGTCTGCCTGCGGCCCTTGCATTGGCATGGGCCAGTCCCCGCGCACCAATGCGGTTTCGCTGCGCACCATCAATCGCAACTTCTATGGCCGTTCCGGCACTGCATCGGCCCAGGTCTACCTGGTCAGCCCGGAAGTTGCAGCTGCCAGTGCCATTGCCGGAGTCCTGACCGATCCGCGCGATCTCGGTGACATGCCCACGATCGACATGCCAGCCACATTTGATGTCAATGACAACTTGGTCATCCTGCCGGCACCGGAAGGCAATACCGTCGAGGTTGTGCGCGGCCCGAATATCAAGCCGTTCCCGGTCAATACCGAAGTCCCGGCCGAAATCGGCGGCAAAGCACTGATCAAGGTCGAGGACAACATCACGACCGACCACATCATGCCATCCAATGCCAAACTGCTGCCCTACCGGTCCAATGTCCCTTACCTGGCCGATTTCTGCCTGACACCCTGTGATCCGGAATTTCCGGCCCGGGCCAAGGCCAACAACGGCGGCTTCATCATTGCCGGTGCCAATTATGGCCAGGGCTCCAGTCGTGAGCATGCCGCCCTGGCGCCACTCCAGCTCGGTGTCAAAGCCGTCCTGGCCAAATCCTTTGCCCGCATCCACATGGCCAACCTGATCAACAACGGGATCCTGCCCCTGACGTTTGTCCAGCCGGAAGACTATGACACCATAGACTTGCTCGATGAGCTGACCATCGCCGATGCACCGGAGCAGATACTGGCCCTGGTCCAGGGGGAGAACCTGGCGGTCACGAACAAGACCCAAGGCCGTACCATGGAACTGAGCCTGCCGTTATCCGAACGCCAGGCCAAGATCCTCTTAGCAGGCGGCCTGTTGAATTTCACCCGCCAGGAAGGCTGATGACCATGCCCACCCAGGTTCCACCCCTGCATGGCAGCCTGCGCCACCGCGTCTATACCCAGTTGCGCGACCGCATCCTGAGCGGTACATATGCCCGCGGTACAGCCCTGACCGAAATCCGCGTCAGCAAAGACCTCGGCGTCAGCCGGACGCCTATCCGCGAGGCGTTCAGCCAGCTCTTGCTCGATGGCCTGGTCAAAGCCACCCCCAACAAAGGCATCGTCGTGGAAGGCCTGGACCAGAACGACCTGCTCGACTGGTACGACCTGAGGATCCGGATGGAAGGCATGGCGGCTGAAAAAGCCACGGCTCACCTGACCCCGGCGGTGGCAGCTGAACTGGAACAGACCATTGCCCAGGCCCGCCAGTTGCTTGCCACAGGACAGCTGGAAGCGCTCCTGCAGCAGGATGCCCATTTCCATGACCTGATCTTCAGGACAAGCGGCAGCAAGGTCCTGCAGAATTTCCTCAATCCGATTGCCCATTACACACGGCAATCCAGAAGAATCAGCCTGGCCAACCCGGAGCGAGCCCGCGCCGTGCTGGAAGAACATACCCAGATCCTCAATGCCATGAAAACCGGCGACAGCCAGCAAGCCCGCCAGGCGATGGAGAAGCACATCGGCAATGCTGCCCAGAGCTACCGCAACATGATTGATAACCGAACAGGAGGACTCCATGATCACTGAAAGCGAAAAGAAGCGAATCATCCACGAGATGGCCGAGAACTCAGCTGCCAAAGCCCGGATCGATCCGACTCTCTATGAAAAATACAGCGTCAAGCGCGGCTTGCGCAATGAAGACGGCACCGGCGTCCTCGTCGGTCTGACCGAAGTCGGTGATGTTTTTTCCTACATCATCGATGGCGGTGACCGGATTCCAGTCGAAGGCCGCCTGTTCTACCGCGGTATTTCAATCGATGACCTGGTCAATGGTTTCTACAGCAAGAAGCGTTATGGCTTTGAAGAAACCATCTACCTGCTGCTGTTTGGTGAATTACCGACACAGGACCAGCTCGACCAGCTGGAAGCCATCCTGTCTTCTTCCCGGGAGTTACCGCCGAGCTTTACCGAGGACATGATCCTCAAGGCTCCCAGTCCGGACATTATGAACAAGCTGGCGCGTTCCGTCCTGGCCCTTTACTCTTATGACAAGAATCCGGATGCGATTGATATTGACAATGTCATGCGCCAGTGCCTCGAGCTGATCGCTCGTTTCCCGGTCATGGCTGCCTATGGCTTCATGGCCAAGCGCCACTACGTGGACAAGGAAAGCCTGTTCCTGCACGCACCACGTCCGGACTACAACACCGCCCAGAACTTGCTCTACATGATCCGGGCCGATGGCCAGTTCACCGAACTCGAAGCCCGGGTCCTCGACCTGGCCCTGGTCCTGCATGCCGAGCACGGCGGTGGCAATAACTCGACCTTTGTCACCCATGCCGTCACCTCATCCGGATCCGATACCTATTCCACCATCGCAGCCGCCATCGGCTCCCTCAAAGGCCCTCAGCATGGCGGTGCCAGCGGTAAAGCCTATGATATGCTGCAGGACCTCTCTGCCAACGTCAAGAACTGGCGCAACGAGATCGAGATCAGTGATTACCTGGCCAAGATCCTGCGCAAGGAAGCGTTCGACAAGAGTGGCCTGATCTATGGCATCGGCCATGCCGTCTACACCGTTTCCGATCCTCGCACCAAGCTGCTGCGTGACTATGCCCGGGCCCTGGCCTATGAAGCCGGCAGGGAAGAGGAGTACGAACTGTATACCCTGGCTGAACGCCTGGCTCCGCAAGTCTTCCACGATGTCAAGAAAAGCGACAAGATCGTCTGTGCCAATGTCGACTTTTACTCCGGTTTCATCTATGACATGCTCAACATCGCTCCGGAACTGTTCACGCCTATCTTTGCCGTCGCCCGCATCGCTGGCTGGAGTGCACACCGGATCGAAGAGCTGGTCAGCGGCGGCCGCATCATCCGTCCTGCCTACAAATGCGTCCAGAAGCGTCGCTCCTACGTGCCGATGGAACAGCGCCAGGACCAGAATCAGGAAGCCTGAGAAAGTCGCACAAACTGCAAACGATCCTTAATCGGACAGTCCGCCCTGCGTGAAGCGAATATCGCTTTGCCCGGGCGGACTTTTTCTGTGGCTGCGAATTTGCATCATTTCCTGCAGCCAATGGAAAAAGCCAGTCTCCGGTTGCGATCTGCAATGGAAACTGGCTTTTATCGACTGGTGACCCTAAGGAGAATCGAACTCCTGATTCCGCCGTGAGAGGGCGGCGTCTTGACCGCTTGACCATAGGGCCGTGCACCGTCGGTGATTATAGCATATCGGAAGGATCGCATGCAAGGTGCAATCTATGCCTTGAATCATCTGCAAAAAAGGTAGGATTCTGCCCTGACCTTTGGTAAACTAACCATAGAGACTATAAATCTTAAAAGTGCACATAAGATCTTTACGAAAATCACCTACAAAAAGTACACTATAGATGGATATAAACTCAAGAGTGAATTCAAAAATGCTCACAAACTGACAAGGCCAGATCATCATTTCGGTACAAGCTTGAAGAGTAACCGATTTACCAATTGTTTACAATATGACCACAGTGTTCACTTAATAGCCATGTTTATTAGACATAACCTACATTAGAAGCGATCAGTAATTGTCGATATGCACAACGGTAACGCTTGCAGAGAATATTATTTGCGAAATTTCACAAAGTCTATTGACAGTGAATTTGAGCAAAACTATAATGGCAATTGTCAACGAGCTCGAGCAATCTAACAAACAACTACCAATAACATGACCAAGTTTTTCACAGCTGCACGAAATGCCTGTTTGCAAATTTGATCCAGACCGAGGGCCACCACCTGAAGGTCAGGGGCCACCACCCCGGATTCATCCCAGTCCCACAGTCCCCATCATTCGGTATAAACCGACCGGTCTAGAATCTGGACCGGCGGATTATATAGAAAAACAATTTTGAGGAGGAGTCTATCATGTCCAAGAAAATTGTAGCCCTGGTCCTGATGGTTGCCATGATGGCCGCGTTGCTCGCTGGCTGTGCATCCACATCGACGACCGCCGCCCCCACCACCGCCGCCCCGGCTGAGACCACTGCTGCTGCAGAAACCACCGCTGCACCTGCTGGTGACACAGTCAAAATCGGTTTTGCCATGTCTGCCTTCGACGACAAATGGCTGACCTACCTGCGTGAAGCCGCTGAGAAGAAAGCTGCTGAGCTCGGTGTCGAACTGACCATGGTTGATGGCAAGGACGATCCTTCTGTCCAGCTCGGCCAGGTTGAGAACTTCGTTGCCCAGGGCATGGACGCCATCGTCGTTGTCCCGGTCAACACCGACGCCACCGAAGCTCTGACCAAAGCTTGCTTTGACGCCAACATCCCGTTGATCGCCGTCAACCGCAACTTCAAGAGCCAGGACGACTACACCGCTTATGTTGGTTCCAACTCCATCGATGCCGGTATCTTCCAGATGGAATACATCGGTGAGAAGCTCGGCGGCAAAGGCAACATCATCATCATGCGTGGTGCTGACGGCCATGAAGCTGCCACCATGCGTACCGAAGGTAACAAGAAAGTCATCGCTGAGAAGTATCCGGACATCAAGATCCTCGCCGAAGACACTGGCAAATGGGATCGCGCCCTGGGCATGTCCCTGGCTGAAAACTGGATCCAGCAGTATGGCGAAGAAATCGACGCATTCGTCTGCAACAACGATGAAATGGCCATCGGCGCTGTCAAAGCCATCGAAAACGCTGGCCTGACGGGCAAGATCCTCACCGCTGGTGTTGACTGCACCCCTGACGCGCTCGTCGAGCTGAAGAAGGGCACCCTCAACTTCACCGTCTTCCAGGATCCGGCCGGCCAGGGTGCTGGCGGCGTCCAGGCTGCTTATGACATCGTCACAGGCAAAACGGTCGACAAGATCGTCTGGATCCCCTACATGCCGGTTCCACCGGAAGAATATGACACATACGCTGCTTTCTGGGGTATGTAATCGTCCAGCTTCCGAAAACCTGCTTGCTAGATCATGATTCACTCAATTGATCGGAATCAAGGGAAATAAGGAAATCTTGTTCGAACTGACAGCCGATTATGGAAGGAAGGGCGTTCGACAAATAAGTCGGACGCCCTTTTTCTCCTGACTGATAGCTCGATGCTTCGGAGGTGCGCTTTGAGTAACACGAATGAATATGTCCTGGAACTGGAAAATGTTTCCAAGTCTTTCCCGGGCGTTCAAGCTTTGAAGGACGTTTCACTGAAAGTCCGCAAAGGTACAGTCCACGCCCTGATGGGAGAAAACGGCGCCGGTAAATCGACGCTGATGAAAATCGTCGTCGGAGTCTACACAGCTGATCCCGGCGGCAAGATCCTGATCGATGGGGAACCTGCCAATTACAGGAACATCGGAGCCTCGATCAAACACGGCGTCTCGATGATTTTCCAGGAACTGAACCCCATCCCTTACATGACCGTAGCCGAAAACATCTACCTGAATCGCGAACCCCACAAAGGCCTTTTTGTTGATTTCAAGCAAATGATCGCCGATACCCAGGCTTTGTTCGATTCATTAGGTATTGACAATATTTCGCCGACTGAAAAAGTCTACGAACTGACCGTTGCCAAAAAGCAGATGGTCGAAATCGCCAAAGCGATTTCTTACAATTCCAAGCTGATCATCATGGACGAACCGACTTCCGCCATCACGGACAAGGAAGTTGAGCACTTGTTCCGGATGGTTCGCACCCTGAAAAAAGAAAAGAATGTGGCGTTTATTTTCATCACGCACAAGATGGACGAAGTGTTCCAGATCACCGATGAAATCACCGTCCTGCGTGACGGCCAGTACGTCGGCACAGACCTGGCAGCCAATTCATCCCGAGACAAGCTGATCGCCTGGATGGTCGGGCGCGAAATCACCCAGATGTTCCCGAAGGAAGAAGCCGAGATCGGTGATGTCATCATGAGCTGCCGTGGCCTGACCCGCCATGGTGTGTTCAAGGATGTCAGCTTCGACTTGAAAAAAGGTGAGATCCTCGGCTTCGCCGGCCTGATGGGTGCTGGACGTACCGAAGTCATGGAAGCCCTCTTTGGCTACACCAAGCTGGACGCTGGTGAAATTTTCATCCATGGCAAGAAAGTCAACATCACCATGCCGCGTGACGCCCTGAAATACCGCATGGCGTTGTTGACTGAAGACCGCAAAGGCACGGGCTGCTTCCTGCCGCTTTCGATCCGGGACAACATGACTGTGGCCAGCATCGGTGACTACACCAAGAGTGGATTCATCCGCAAGAAAGCCATGGAAAAAGTCTGTCTGGAACAGAAGGAGAAGCTCGCGATCAAAACCCCGAGCATGAACCAGCTGATCAAGAATCTCTCCGGTGGTAACCAGCAAAAGGTTCTCGTGGCCCGCTGGCTGATGACCAACCCGGAGATCCTGATTGTCGACGAACCGACCCGTGGTATCGACGTCGGGGCCAAGGCTGAAATCCATCGCCTCTTGAGCATGATGGCCAAGGAAGGCCGTGCCATTATCATGATCTCTTCCGAATTGCCGGAAGTCATGGGCATGAGCGACCGGATCATGGTCATGCATGAAGGCAAGATCACCGGTGAAGTATCCCGCAAGGATGCCAACCAGACGCTGATCATGCAGTTCGCCACAAATACATACGTTTCTTGAGCGGCAACGCGAGAAGAATTAATGGAGGTCAACCACAATGGCTAAAAATGTCTCGGCTGAAGCCGTCAAGAAGACTAGCAAAGAGATATGGGCTGATATTTTCAACAAATACGGCATCATCATCATCCTGTTCCTGATTGCTGCCCTGATGTCTGTTGCAACAGGCGGCACATTCCTCAAACCGATCAACCTGATGAACGTCATCCGCCAGATTTCCTTTATCGGCCTGATCGGCATCGGCGTTACCGTCATCATCATCACCACCGGCATCGACCTGTCGTCCGGTTCGGTCCTGGCTCTGGCATCCGTCGTAGCTGCGACGTTTGCCCATCCGGTCAAGGACGCTGCTGGCCAGTACATTGATGCCGTCGGCCAGTATCCGCTGATTGTGCCCGTGTTCCTCGGCCTGGCGGTGGGTGCTGTCGCTGGTATCATCAATGGTCTGATCATCGCCTATTTCGAACTGCCCCCCTTCATCGTCACCCTCGGCATGATGACCGCAGCCCGTGGCGCGGCCTTCCTCGTCACCGGTGGCAAGCCGATCGGCGATTTCTCGGACAGCTTCAACTTCCTCGGTGCCGGATTTGTCGGCCCCGTCCCGATGCCAATCCTGCTCCTTCTGGTCATGACCATCTTCAGCTACATCATTCTGACCCGGACGAAGTTCGGCCGCCATATCTATGCCCTTGGTGGCAATGAACAAGCCGCGATCATTTCTGGTGTCAATGTCAAGCTGATCAAGATCGTCGTCTATGGCTATGCCTCGATGCTCGCCGGGCTCGCTGGTATCTCCCTGGCCGCCCGTATCGAATCCGGCCAGCCCAGCGCCGGTCTCGGTTTCGAACTCGACGCCATCGCCGCAGCCGTCATCGGCGGTACCAGCCAGAGTACGGGTGGTATCGGTACGGTGCAGGGCACCATTGTCGGCGCCTTGATCATCGGTGTCATCAACAACGGCATGACCCTGATGGGCGTCAACTCCTACTGGCAGCAGATCGTCAAGGCCATCATCATCGTCGGTGCCGTTCTGCTCGACAAGAGACGTCGCAAAAGCTGATCGACCGGATCAGAAAACTATCGCTGGTTGGGCACCTGTACACAGAACCAGCCCCCTCCTTTCACAAGCACATGGCAAGCGTGCTGTTCCCTTATTCCCGGCAAAGCCCCTGATAGCCACCTCCTGGCGCTCAGGGGCTTTTGCTTTGTGAGCGGTCTCCCAGACAAGTCATGGCCGGGGTCCAATCCGATTTCGGGGAAATGACATAATTGATCATCTTTCGGACCCTATTTGCCTCTTGACACCGGAATCTTATTGGAATACACTCAACACATACACAACGTGCCCGGGCACGCATTGACAAAAATACCAAACAGTGAGTAAATAATTGTGAGCCCGTTATCCGTTCATGAATCCAGTTCCCAAGATCCCATTTACCCCAAATTCAGGAGGAAAACACTATGGCTTTGAAAGTTGGCGTCATCGGAACCGGTGCAATCGGCCAGGAACACATCCGTCGTCTGCACACCAAATTAAACGGCTCAACCGTCGTTGCCTTGAACGACATCAACCTCGAGGGTGCCCAGAAGGTGGCTGACACCTATGGCGGCATCACGGTTCACAAGACTTATCAGGAAGTCATCGACGACCCCGCTGTCGATGCCCTGGTCATCACCTCCTGGGGCCCAGCCCACGAAGAGCAAGTCCTCGCCGCCATCAAGGCCGGCAAGCCCGTTTTTGTTGAAAAGCCGATGGCTACCACGGCCGAGGGTGCCAAGCGCATCGTTGATGCCGAAATCGCCTTTGGCAAGAAGCTGGTCCAGGTTGGTTTCATGCGCCGTTATGACGCCGGCTATAAAATGCTCAAAGATGTGATCGATGCTGGCAAGATCGGTGATCCGCTTGTCCTTCATTGCGCCCATCGCAATCCGACAGTTCCGGAAGCCTATGTCACCTACATGGCGATCAATGACACTGCCATCCATGAAATCGATGTCCTGCACTGGCTGATAGATGACGAATGGACCTCAGCCCAGGTCATCATGCCCAAGGCGACTCGCAACACCCATGCCAAGCTCAAAGATCCCCAGATCCTGATCCTGACCTCCCAGAAGGGCATCCGTGTTGTCCTCGAGATCTTCGTCAACTGCCAGTATGGTTACGACATCCAGTGCGAAGTCGTTGGCGAAACCGGCACTGCCAAGCTGCCTGAGCCGATGTCGATCCAGATGCGCAGCGAGGAGAAGCTCAGCAACACCATCCTCAACGACTGGAAAGTCCGCTTCATCGAATCCTACGACGTTGAACTCCAGGACTGGATCGATTCCACCGTCAAGGGCGAAGTCAATGGCCCGACGGCCTGGGACGGCTACCTCGCCAGCGTCACCTCCGATGCCTGCGTCAAAGCCCAGGAAACCGGCGCAATCGAACCCATCGTCACCCCGGTCCGCCCCGCCTTCTACAACTAAGATTCCAAACGATACCTTATCTGGAAAGAGCAGGAGTCACCCCACCATGGCACCTCGCTCTTTCCTGCAGATCGTCCAGTCACCCGCCCACCAGGGCGACTGGCACACCGTCAAGATCGAGCCAGGCTTCAAAGTCCAAGTTTGAAGCCTGGCACAGATCGCATCAGGAGGATCCACCCCATGACAATTGCCTTTGACGTTGACGTCCTGGCCAAGCA
>DIGA01000023.1 GCA_002419365.1 Mageeibacillus sp. UBA5734
CCAGGAATTTTTGACCGGCTATGGCCTGGTGCAAGGCCTGCCCGGACCGATGTTCAGCTTTGCGGCTTATGCCGGCGGCATGGCAGCCCGCAGTGGCGGGCCTCTGGTCCAGGTCCTCGGTGCTATCGCCGGCGGCGTTGGCATTTTCCTACCCGGATTGCTGCTGATTTATTTCATCTATCCTGTCTGGGAAAATCTCAAGCAGATCCGCGGTATCAAAGTGTCCTTGAAAGGCATCAATGCCGTCGCCGGCGGCATGATTGCCGTGGCAGCGGTGATTGTCATGCAAAAGAGCGGCTTTTCACTTGAAAACCTGATCGTGATGGCGCTGACAGTGGTGCTGTTGAACATCAAGAAGATCCCTGTGCCGCTGATTGTCCTGCTGGCACTGGTGGCTGGATTTGTGATTTAAGATCGTGCCTGCCCGTTCATTTGCAGAAAAAGATCCGTGATTTTAGGATCAAATTGCTTTCCTGCATTGCGGCGGATTTCCGCGATGGCTTTTTCCCGCGGCATAGCCGGACGGTAGGAGCGGTCTTCGGTCATGGCATCGTAGGCGTCGACAACTGCGAGGATGCGGGCCAATAAGGGAATTTTCTCGCCGGCCAAGCCTTGGGGATAGCCTTTGCCATCCCAGTGTTCGTGATGGGTCAGGATCAGCTCAGATATGGGCCGCAACTCGGGAGATGCCTGGGCGATGCGGTAGCCGACTTCAGGATGCTTGCGGATCTCATCCCATTCTTCGTCAGTCAGACGGCCTGGTTTCGTCAAGATCTCCCGGTCGATGCTGATTTTGCCAATGTCATGCAAGGTTGAGAAAAGTTCCAGAGCGACCAGGTCGTCCTCGGACAGTCCCAGAGCCTGGCCCAGCTGTTTGGTCATGGTTGCCAGACGGGACGCATGGGCCTCGGTTTCGTTGCTTTTCTCAAACAAGGTTGTCTTGATCGAGGTAATGATCGAGCTGTGCAGGCTGCGTGTCTCCAGCAGTTTGCGCTTATACATGTTGGTTTCGGCATCGTTTCGGACTTTGACAAAGGATTCCACCGGGCTGTACTTGGTTGCATACCCGAGCGAAATATCGACAAAATAAGCATCGTTATCCTGCTCACGCGAATGCTCATTGCAGGCTGCCTTGATGCGCTCGACGACCTGCCGCGCCCCTTCACTGTCTGTTTTCGGCAGCAAGATCCAGAATTCATCCCCTCCAGTGCGGGCGATGATGTCATCGGTGCGGCAGTTTGTTTTGAGAATACTGGCCACATCAACCAGGAGTTTATCCCCTTCGTCATGGCCCAGGGCATCGTTGAGCAGCTTGAGGCCGTTGATGTCGCCGATGATGATGGACAACGGCAGCTGGCGCGGTGTATCGAGGCGGGCCAGTTCTTCCTGGAAAAAGGGCCGGTTATAAAGGCCCGTCAGCGAATCGTGGTAATTGAGGTATTTGACTTCGTCTTCGTGCTGTTTGCGGCTGGTGATATCGCGGCTGATGCCAATCAGGCCGATCACCTGGCCGCTGGCATCGTAATAAGGGGTTTTCAAGGTATCGAGACAGACAGATGTCCCGTCGGGGTAAGTAACGTATTCTTCGTTGGAGTGGGACCGGTGCAGGCTGAGCATTTCCTGGTCCATTCGGCGAAAGGATTCGGCGACGGTCTCATCAAACAGGTCGTAGTCGGTTTTGCCAATGATTTCCTGTTCGGATCTATCAACAAATTGCTCGAAAGCCTTGTTGCAGCCCAGATAGTTGCTATCTGGGTCCTTGTAGAAAACCAGATCCGGGATTGAGTTGATCATCGCCTTGAGCAAGGCTTCTTTTTCAACATACTCGTGATACAACTGGCGATATTCGTCGCTTGAATCTGCCAGCTGGCGATTGGCTTTGGACAGCTGTAAATTGGTCTGGGCGATTTTTTGCAGGGCGGCACGAACCAGCAGGTAGATCAGCCAGGCACTGGCCAAAACGTAAAACCAGCCTTTGAACAGGCTGACCAGGATCAGGGTATGCGGATCCGGAATCAGCCATTCGACGACCTTGTCCGACAGTAAAATCCACAGAGAACCGACCAGCAAATAAATCACGGAAATCCGCAGTGCTTGATTCCAGGCTGTGTGTTTCTTTTTCTTCAAAAAGCGATACATGTAAAAAACACCTGCTAATACTGTAAAATAGCGCTGCTTTCTTTAAAAGCATTTTGAGATGGCTTTGAGACCACTTTGAATCAGAATGATAAGACTGTCAATGGTTTGCCGAATTCGGCATTTCTAATTTTTCTCTTGACCATTGGCACTTTTGGCTTTATTTAATGTTATAAAATGATTAAATTGGTCGATTGTGGGGGTGTACAGGGTGGTGTCTTTGCAGTGCCCGAATTGCGGGGCGAATGTGCCGCCTGACAGTGTGCGGTGCAACTATTGTCAGTCAGTCCTGGCGCGCGCAGCTTGTCCGGTCTGTTTTGGGCCGGTTTTTCGTGGCATGAAGTTTTGCCCGGACTGCGGCAGCCGGATTTCCCGGCAGGATTTGACGCCGGACAGCACCTTGCACTGCCCGCGCTGCGAAACGAAACTGTTGCCAGCCCTGATTGCGGATGTACGGGTCGATGAATGCAGCAAGTGTGGTGGGATCTGGTTGGGCCGGGAGGCATTCCAGGAGATCTGTGAAAAATGGGATGCTGCAGCACTGCCTCTGGATCGGATCGAACAGGGCTCGGTCTGGACCGATCCGGATAAATTGCCACACACCAAGTCCGGGACACCCCTGACTGGTAAGCTCAAACCATCTGGCCGGATGTATGTCCCCTGCCCGACTTGTGGCGAGCTGATGCTGCGGAAAAATTTCGCGGGTTGCTCCGGAGTGATCATCGACTGGTGCAAACCGCATGGCTACTGGTTCGATCGTTCAGAATTGCAGAAAGTCGTTTCCTTTGTTCGTGCGGGCGGCATGCAAAAGGCGCGTGAAAAAGAACGGCTGCTCCTGCGCGAGGAACAGGAACGCTTGCGGAAACTGCAGTCACAACCGTTGCCAGGCAGCGTCGATCCCAGGGTCGATTCAGCATCAGAGCTTTTTGGTATCGATACTGATTTTGTCGAAACCATCGCCGGAATCATCCGGAAATTGTTCGGCTGATTGAGGTGGCACCGGCATGAGAAAAAGGCGGCTGTCTCACCTCAAATTGAGACAGCCATTTTTAACGCGAAAAATATAAAATGATTGGAGATGAGCGTTATTTATTACATTTTGATTGATGTTGATTGACAATGCTATCGAAATCGTGTATTCTGACATCAAGCAGGAAGCGTTGACAGCGACCTGCCGACCAAAAGAAATCAGGCGAGGGCATCGATAAGCCTTCAGCCGATAAAGGCAAACCAGGTGAAAACCTGGGACGCAAAGCTAAAGGGCCTCTGGGACATCTCCCGTGGCAGCCAGCTACCGAAACTGGGAGGTTTTTTAATGTCCTTTTTGTCTTCCGGCGTATCCCGCAAAGCGATCCAAGTCATCAGTGCTGTCGTTGTTCTTTCCAGCATCATCGGCATCAGTGGTGTGTCAGCCCAGGCGGCCGGCATCGTCCGTGTCCATGACCAGATCGCCCAGGCCAAAGCGAAAATCTTCGGCGAATATCCCAAAGCTGAAGTTGCCTGGCCAGAAGTTGTCCGTCCGGAAACAAGCGTTGAAAAAGCCCCCGCGAAAGTCGAAGCCAAAGTTGAAACCAAAGCCGCTGCTGCAGTCAAAGCTGAGCCGGTCAAAGCAGAAGCCCCCGTTGCCAAAAAGGAACAGGCCCCGGTTGAAAAGGTAGAACAAGCTGCCCCAGTCCAGGAAGCCCAGCCGGCCCCGGCTGCTACCGTCGAAGCCGCAGCCGTCACCGCTCCCGCTCCTGTTGCCACCGAAGCCCCGGCAGCCGTTGAGTCCACCGGTGATTTCTGGACCGATGAAATCCTCCGTTTGGTCAACGAAGCCCGCGCAACAGAAGGCCTCGCCGCCCTGACGATCAACAGCCAGGCTCAGGAAGCCGCTGCCATCCGTGTTCAGGAACTGCCCAGCAGCCCTGCCCCCCACTTGCGTCCTGATGGCGCCCAGTTCTACACCGTTTTTGCCGAAGTCGGCCTCAAGCCGAAGACCGGCGGCGAGAACTACGCCATCGGCACTGCCAATGCCTATTCCCCCGAACAGATTGTCACGGCCTGGATGAACAGCCCTGGCCACCGCAAGAACATCATGAATGCATCCTACAAGCAGATCGGCATCGGCCATACCATCATCGGTGACAAGGAATACTTCGAACAGCTGTTCATCGGCTGATCTGGTTAAGCCCGATACAGCTTATAAACCCAATTTAAAAGGGGCTGTCTCAAAATGTTCAGGTTTTGAGACAGCCCTGTATTGAGTTGGTAACACCCAATGAATTGTCAGCGATTTACTTAAGATCACGCAGCGGAAACAGGCCGGATCCGGCCGTTTACTTCACACCGAGTTCGCGCTTG
>DIGA01000050.1:0-12314 GCA_002419365.1 Mageeibacillus sp. UBA5734
GACACACTGTCGGAGCACTTTTTTGCAAGATCTTTGCTTGATCCGGAGAAACCTACAGCCGCAGTCGTCTTCGCGCCTCTCGGAGTTGTTGCCGTTTGGGTGCACCGACCCCGATTGTGGAATTTTCCATCCCTGGGGCCAGACCCAGCGTTAGGGGTGGCCCAGTTGCGTGAAACTGGGCCAGCCGTCAAAACAGAACTCAGGACACTTTCGCGGCTTTTTTCACGACCGGGTGGGCGGTTTCGTAGGCGGCGATTTTGTCTTCTTTCAACAAGGTCAGGCTGATGTCGTCGTAACCGTTCAGGAGCTTGGTGGTGTTGAACTCATCGAGCTCGAAGGTGTAGGACAGGCCGTCGGCATCGCGCACGGTCTTGGCGGCGAGGTCGATTTCGAGCGTGTAGCCGGGCTTGGCGGCGACGCGCTGGAAGATCTCATCGACTTGCTCGGAGCTGAGACGGATCGGCAGGATGCCGTTGTTGAAGCAGTTGTTGTAGAAAATGTCAGCATAGCTGGGGGCGATGATGGCCCTGAAGCCATAGTCGAGCAGGGCCCAGGGGGCGTGCTCACGGGAGGAGCCACAGCCGAAATTCGCACGGGAGACGAGGATGCTGGCGCCCTGGTAGCGGGGCTTGTTCATCTCGAAGTCGGGCTTGAGATTGCCGTCGTCATCGAAGCGCAGTTCGAAGAAAACGTACTGGCCGAATCCACTGCGCTCGATGCGCTTCAGAAACTGCTTGGGGATGATGGCATCGGTATCGACATTGTTCTGGTCGAGCGGGGCGACCAGGCCATTGAGTTTGACGAAAGGTTCCATGGGTGTTCCTCCTCTTCTTCTCGCTTAGAATGTCCGCACGTCGACGAAATGGCCGGCGATGGCAGCGGCGGCAGCCATTTCCGGGGAGACGAGGTGGGTGCGGCCACCGCGGCCCTGGCGGCCTTCGAAGTTGCGGTTCGAGGTCGAAGCGCAACGCTGGCCGGGCTGGAGGACGTCGGGATTCATGGCCAGGCACATGCTGCAGCCGGGCTGGCGCCATTCAAAGCCGGCTTCGATGAAGATCTGGTCTAGGCCTTCGGCTTCGGCCTGTTTCTTGACCTGGACCGAGCCCGGGACGACCAGGGCGGTGACGGTAGGGCTGACCTTGCGACCTTTGGCGATTGCGGCGGCAGCACGCAGGTCTTCGATGCGGCCGTTGGTGCAGGAACCGATGAAGGCGTAGTCGATCGTGATGTCTTTCATCGGTGTGCCGGCGACAAGGCCCATGTAGTCGAGGGCGCGCTGGGCGGCCTTCTGCTTGTCCGGGTCAGCAAAGCTTTCCGGATAAGGGACGATGTCCTCGATCGAGGCGCCCATGCTGGGGGACGTGCCCCAGGTGACCTGCGGCGCGAGGGCAGCAGCGTCGAACTCGACCACTTTGTCGAAGACGGCGTCAGCGTCGGTGTAGAGCTTCTTCCACTCAGTAACGGCGGCTTCGAAAGCGTCACCCTGCGGCGCATAGAGGCGACCCTTCAGATAGTCGAAGGTGGTCTGGTCGGGAGCAATCAGACCGGAGCGGGCGCCCGCTTCGATCGCCATGTTGCAGACAGTCATGCGTTCTTCCATGGTCAGCTTGCGGATGGCTTCGCCGGTGAATTCCATGACATAGCCCGTGCCAAAATCGGTGCCGTACTGGCTGATGACGCCGAGAATGATGTCCTTGGCAGTGACTCCCTGACCGAGGGCGCCGTTGACCTTGATGTTCATGGTCTTGGACTTTTTCTGCGGCAGGCACTGGGTGGCCAGGACGTGCTCGACTTCGCTGGTACCGATGCCGAAGGCCAGGGCGCCGAAAGCGCCGTGGGTGGCGGTGTGGCTGTCGCCACAGACGATCGTGTTGCCCGGCAGGGTCAGGCCGAGTTCCGGGCCCATGACGTGGACAACACCCTGGTATTCACTGTCGATGCCGAACAGGGTGACGCCGGTTTCGGCGCAATTGTTGGCCAGGGTCTCCATCTGGAGCTTGGAAATCGGGTCCTTGACGTTGTTGCGGTCGAGCGTCGGGATGTTGTGGTCCATGGTCGCGTAGGACAAGTCTGGGCGGCGGACCTTGCGGCCAGCCAGCTTGAGACCTTCGAAGGCCTGCGGCGAGGTGACCTCGTGCAGCAGGTGCAGGTCGATGTAGATCAGGTTCTGACCTTCACTGGAGTCAACCAGGTGCAGGTCCCAGATTTTTTCATAAAGTGTTTTTCCTGGCATAAGGGGATCTCCTTGCTGATCGGATGTTGCCGTTTTTTTGCAAAACAGGCTTGTCGCGGTTGCAATCGTTTTTTGATTGATACATTCTAAAATTATAGGTTCGGCCCCATTTTCCGGCAAGTCAAAGGACACGTGGAAAACCCAACGATTACTGACTTGCATGGCACCAGAAGACTAAAAGTCCGACTGTTTTGCCTCGTTTTTGCCAAAGATAGACCTGCGGAGGTGCAGCATGGGTGTTTTCTTCTTTGTTCTGGCCCTCGTCGTCGGACTGATTGTCCTGATGGTCAGCCGGGCCCAAGCGCGGCGGCACGAGATGGATGCGCTGAAAGCATCGCTTCAGTCCCTGGCAGCGTTGACGGAATCGCTGCACCAGGAAGTTGCTGAACTGAAGCAAATCCTGCACACACCTGAGGGATTGACCGCAGCACAATCCGCTCAGGAACAGGACCTTGGAGCAGCACAGATAGAGCCGGTCCCTCAACCCTATCCGCAACCTGGCAGAACCGTTCCAATTCACAATCTGGAATCGCTCCTGGGCAAGAGTGTCCTCAGCCTGGCTGCTGCACTGCTGATTTTCGCCGGGCTCATTTTCCTCGGCACACTCGTTTACCGTTATCTGACGGACGCTTTGAAAATCGTTGCCCTGTTCACAATCAGCACAGCTCTGACAGGGCTCGGCCTGGCTTTGATTGAAAGACGCCTGAGCGCCTTTTCCCAGAGCATGCTCGGAACTGGCTGCGGCTCCTTTTTCATTTCGATCGTACTCACACATCTGTATTTTGACCGGCTCAGCGATATCGGAGCCTATTCGTTGCTGGTCATCTGGCTGGCAGGCTGCCTGTTCCTGGCCCGGCGCTACCGGGCTTTCACGCTGAGCATCGTCGCTCATCTCGGCATGGCGGTGTCAATCATCATGGCCTATGGCTGGGGATTATCCGACCAGAAACTGCTCCTGCTCCTCATCTACCAGACCGTGGCCATGGCCGTTGTGCTGGTGGGAAATCTGCTGGTCTTCCCTTTGACACAAAAAGCCAGCCTGCTCGCTTCCCTGCTTCTGGTTCTGGTGACCAGCACAATCATGGCGGGCACGTTCATGGCGTCACCGCTTGCCGGCTCACAGGCGCCTTTTGCGACGACCTTGCCAACTGGAGCCATCGCTGCGGCGTTTCTCTTCCAGTTCATTGGAGCAACAGGATTGACCTTCCTGATCTCACGCTACAGGCAGCTGGCGGAAAATGAAATCTCCCGGGTGGTCCAGATGTTCGCCGGTCAGGTGCTGTGGCTGGCGCTGTTGGCGACAGACGTCATGGTGCCAGTCTACCGGTTGGCAGTCTATCACCGGGGCGCTGCTGAACTGTCTGGCTGGCTGGTCTTGCCAAGCGAAATCCAGCTGGTAGCTCTGGGCGCTGCGATCCTGGCCGGAATCCTGGCCTTGCTAGCCTTTGCCGCCTGGTTTTTCATCAGGAGCCGCCACCAGACCCTGGAGGGTGACCTTTCCAGCTATTCCGTTCTTTTCCTGATCGGAGCGGCTGCCCTGCTGCTCATCATCTACTGGACTGCTGAGGTTGCTTCTGGTCTCGTCCCAGTACGATTGACATGGCTGGCAATTCTGGCGGTGCTGCTGTATGGCGCTCGGCATGCCAGTGGACGCAAGGTTTACCAGGCCGGGGCCAACGCTCTCCTGGGGTTGGACCTGGTTTTCATGCTGTTCGATGGTTTTCCGGGCTTGGTCCGGCATGCTCACATCGTCTGGGCTTTGACGTATCTGGCGGCCCTGATTGGACTGGTCTGGGGCCAATGGCTTCAATTTGACCGCCCTTCTGCGCGCCGATCTGAAGCTTGGGTCCGCCTGTCCGTCTGGCTGGGGTTGGATTTTTCCCTGATCTCCATCGTACTGGCGACAAATTGGACGCAGAAAATGCCCGTTTTACTGCTCGTCCTGACGGGCCTGGCCATCGTGCTCCAATATGCTCACTATGACCGGCTGCAATCTGGTCATGCTTTTTTGCCCGTCAGCATATCCGTGGCCAATCACCTGTTGCTGGCCGTCTCATCCATCACCATCGCCTTCAGTGAGAAGGACAACACTGCTGCGCTACTCTACGCTTTGCTCTCCCTGCTTTCTTTCGTGCTAGCGTTCGGCCGGATTCGCGAGGACTTGTCTGTGCAGCGGAACAATGGTCTGTCCAGTATTCTGATCGGCGTCAAGCTGACCATCCTGATCCTGGCAACGGTTCATGGCCAGACGGATTGGTTTGACCAGGCTTATCTCCTGAGTGTGATCAGCATGTTGACGGCTCTGGCGAGCATCGTCCTGGGGTTTTCCGGCCAGCAAAAAGCGCTGCGTTTCTATGGCCTGCTGCTCACGCTGGCCTGTGTGCTCAAGCTGGTGACGATCGATGTCAACAACCTCAACACAGCCCTGCGCGTGGTTGCCCTGATCGGCGGCGGCGTCATTTGCTTTGTCATCAGCGCGATGTATACCTACACCGAGAGAAAATTTGATGCTCAGGCCAGGACCCGCCTGAACCGGTAAGTCCAGTATGCCAAATCGGCCTGCAAGCGTTGCTCCAGCAGCTGGCGCAGATCAACCAGCTTTTCCAGCTCGTCGTCGGAAGGTTCTATCTGGCCGTAGAGCAGGCGGCTGATGGGCCACAACACCTCTGGCAAAGGCAGCTGCTCCAGCCGGACATAATCCTGAGCACGTGATGCAAACTGGACCAGGGTTTCACCCGCTTCAGGCGCCACGCCGATCAAGGCCAGTTGTGTGAGGATGTCTTGGTAGAGGAAACGCAACCGGTTCGACGGGTCCGGGAAATGCCGCACCAGCCAGGCAGATGCCAATCTTGTCTGATGCCGATACCTGGCAAATGTCAAGGCCACACTGCCGATGAGAAGCAACAAGGGGATGATCAGGAGGCTCCAGAGCCAGCGGTACGATGTCCGGATGTCCTGGCCGGCAAGATCTGCCCCTGCATCTGCCGTCTCATCAGGCAGTGGTTCTGGTTTTTCAGGCAAGGTTTCCAGGTCACGCGGTGGCGCTTCGGGGGCAGCGGGGGTCGCGTCAAAAGGCAGCCAGCCAATGCCGAAGAAATAGAGCTCGGCCCAGGCATGGGCGGCCTGGCCGGTCGCCAGGAATTGGGCGGAGTCGCTGCCTGGTGAAATGGCGACACCTTCGACAAAGCGGGCCGGGATGCCGGACGAACGGGCCAGTATGACCATGGCCGAGGCATAGTGAACGCAATAGCCGCGCTGGGTTGCGATAAAATCAGCGACAAAATCGCTGCCCGCCGGAGGCACAGCCGTATCTTGGGCATAGGTGCCAAACGTCTGCAGATAGCGTTCGATCGCTGTCGCTTTGGCATAGTCGGAATCCATGTCATCTGTCAGGGACCGGGCCAGTTCCAGGACTGTTGGCGGCAGGGACACAGGCAGTTGCAGATAGTGGGACTGGATATCCGTGTAGTAAGGGTCATCTTGAGGCTCAAGGGTGCGTTCATAATTTGAAAGTGCCTGTTCGAAGCCTTCGCGCCGCCGGTCGAGGTAAAGGCTCTGGATGGTATAGGCCTCCCCTTGGGCCAAGGTTGCAACTGTGAAGAGATCGCCATCCCGAGTGAAAAAAGGCACCGTCTGGACCGGATCGCCGAGCCTGACTTTTTGTACGAGCCCTGTCTGGAACAGGGTCATTTGTGTGCTGCGGTGCTGGATTTTGACTTCGATATCTCCGCGCCAATAGCTGGCGAACTGACGCCCAGCCTGGCTTCTGGCCAGTGGATCAGCAAAGGACGCCCGCTGCTGGATCCGCCAGACAGGACTGTCGAACCGGTAGCTATCCTGCAGGGGGCGCTGCCAGCTGGAGCCGGTGTAAATCGATCGCGTGCTGCCTTTCAAGTGCAGCGAGCGGGTGCTTACAGCCATCAGGATCGGCTGGCGGCTGGGGTTCACTGGCCCGCCCAGCTGGGTATCCGGATTGTCGTAGCCATAATAGACCAAGTTATAGGTCGGCCAGCCGCGTCCAGAACGACCCAGGTATTGCCAGAGGTCCTGGACGTCCTGGACCCAGTAGGCCAGGGCTGGCAGGCGCCACTTTTTCGTATTGTCCGGGATCAGGTAGTTGGCTGACAGTAATACAAGGGCAGCCAGGGCAATGGCGAGAATCTGCATCGCGCCGCGCGGTAAAACGGGCTCTCCCGGATGTTCCCGTGCGATCAGGAGGACCAGGCGGCGCGGTATCTGGACCAGGCATACAGCCACCAGCAGAAGGTTCGCCGGCCAGGCCTGAGGCCAAAGAAACAAGACCAGGCCCAGACCCAGTGTGGCCAGAAACTGGTAGGGCAGCAAGAGATGGTTTCTCCGCGCCAGCCCATACATCGCGACGCTCACAGGCAAGCTCAACAGGGTCTGGGGCAGATAGCGGATCACCGGGGCAGGTGTGTCCCATTGGAAAAAGCTGGCAAGCCAGCCATAAAATCCAGTTATTTGCTGCGAGAAAGCCTCTGCCCCCACACTCAGCCGGATCAGGAGCAAGGCCGCTGGCAGCAGGATGAGCGGGATCAAAAGTGCCAGCCAACCGCGCAAACGAGTCAGGGCCGTCGACAGCGCGGCCAGGCCGGCGCAGATGAGAACCGTACTCAGCAATGTCGCCGGATACCCGCGCCAGATCCAGACCAACTGGAGCAGACCGCTGGCCAGAAGAACTGAAACCACCGCATCGACCCATGGCTCCAGATGCTCCTGCGGCTGGCCCGGCCGGCCAGAAAGAACCCCAGAGCGCCCGCTTTTATCCCCTCCACTCATGCTTTCACCTGCTCCGCCCAAGGCTGGCCATAACGGTACACCAGGACTTTGAGGCCATTTTGCCGAAAAAGGGAGCCCCCTACTTTGCTGTCAAAGTTGGGGTTCGCAGCAAAAACGGCAGCTCCTTTTTCAGCAGTCTCCGGCAGGGCGAGGATGACGTGGCAGGGTCGGTCGGGCCGGTTTTGGCGGGCGAGCAAGGGCAGGATGGGGTCGATGCTGGCTTTTTCATGGGCGGTGGTGAGCAGATAAATCGTCCGGGCGGACTCAAACAGGGCGTGGCCTTTGCGCAGCAGGTCTGCCAGCGGCACCGGGGCAGAAAAGGACATGCCTCCCAGCCAAGTGCGCAGGGATTCAAAATCCTGCAGGGACTGGGCCGTGCGGGATTCGACCAGATGAGGACCCTGGTTGCTGATCAGGCGGACAGGGATTTGCTGGCTCAGGTAGGCATGCAACAGGGTGCAGGCGGCACTGCAGAGAGCGTCAGCAGCCTGCCAGGCAAGACGTCCGGACCATGCCGGCTGGGAAAAATCGAGGATCAGGAGCACCTGCGGCTCGATCGCCTGGCCATACTGTCGGGTCAGCAACGTTTGCTGGCGCAGCGAGGCTTTCCAATGGATCTCGCGCCGGGAGTCACCGGGCTGGTACGGGCGCACCGTGGCATAAGGCTCGGAATTGTCATTACTGGGCCGGGCCAGATGGGCCGCCGCTTGCCGGGCCTGGGCCTGTCCTTCCAGGGTGACCCCTGTCTCAAAACCGGGCAGAACCAGGAGTTCCGGCATCCGGTAATACGGCAGATGGCGCAGGTCAAAAGGCAGGCGTACCAGGTTGAAACAATCGATGAAATCGATCACGGTCATTCCGACGGGGTAGCGGCCCCGGTAGGGGCAATGGAGCGGCACATCGAAGTCTCTCTGGCTGTGCGGAGCCAGGTTGAATTCCAGACGGGCAGGCTCGGGATCTTCAGCCTGGTTGATCCGGATCCTTAGCAAAGGATAGGGCAGGACCTTTTCATTGTGAATCTGGAGCTGCAGATGGACGCGATCGCCATGCTGGACTTGGCTGGAGCTGGTCTGCTGGAGGAAAGAAAAGGTCCAGGCCGCATAGAGGTTGACCAGCAAAGCCAAAAGAGACAGCAGGATCTGGGCCAGGAACAAGACAAAAAACGGGCGTTCCCCGCTGGCCAGTCCAGCGATCAGGAAAAACCCAGCCAGGCTGTAATAGATCGGACGCCAGCCTTTCAAGGCCGGAATCATAACAGGACTGGGATCTTGGTTTCCCGGATCAGGCGGCCGAACAGTTTCACCAGCGCCGTACGGTCCAGGGCCGCTTCCGGCCGCAGGACCAGGCGATGCGACCAGACCGGTTCCAGCAGTGACTGGACATCGTCAGGGATGACAAAAGTCCGTCCAGCAAGAAAAGCCTGTGCCCGGGCAGCCTGCATCAGAGCGATCCCGCCGCGCGGACTGATGCCCAGCGCGATCGCTTCCTGGACGCGGGTCCAGGCCACGAGGCGGCTGATGTATTCGAGGATCGGGTCAGACACCCGCACGGCTTCACACGCCTGCTGCAGCGCTTCGATCTCCGGCTGCGTCACCACAGCCGGCAAGGACTGGACCAGGTGTGTTTTCAGGTGTTGCTGCAAAATGGCGATTTCTTCGTCCTGGGTGGGGTAACCGAGGTGGATCCGCAGCAGGAACCGGTCGAGCTGGGCTTCCGGCAAGGGAAAGGTCCCGGAAAATTCGATTGGATTCTGGGTGGCCAGGACCATGAATGGCTGCGGCAGCGGGTAAGTCTGGCCATCGACGGTGACCTGTCCTTCCTGCATCGCCTCCAAAAGGCTGGACTGCGTTTTCGGACTGCTGCGGTTGATTTCGTCCGCCAGGATGATCTGGCTCATGATCGCACCGGTGTGAAACGTCATCGCACCCTGTTTCAAGTCGTACACAGTGTAGCCGGTGATGTCAGACGGCAGCACATCCGGTGTGAACTGGATGCGCTGGAACATAAGGCCCAGTGAACGCGCAAAGGCGTGGGCCAAGGTTGTCTTGCCCACGCCAGGAACATCCTCGACCAGGCAGTGGCCCCGGCAAAGCAAGGCGATCATAAGCAATTGGATCGCCTCTTGTTTGCCGACCAGCACCTGGCCAATATTATCTTGTAGCTTTCGGGTCAGTTCTGTCGCTTCCATGCCAGCCGTTCGCTTGCATCAGCCATGCAAGGCCCGTTCGTTTTCAACCATTTTCCGGCGCACAATATCCACCAGAGCTTCGAATTCATAATAGTTCCTGGCGGTGTTGAACTCGATCACCAGATCGGGCTCATTGCTCGTGCCGAGCACCAGTTTGAAAACGCCCAGCAGCAGACAGGTGTCGAATTCGAGGCACTGGATCTTGGAATACATGATGTGGCGGATGCGATAGCCGCCATAGTCGAGTTCGAGAGCGGTCTGGCCTTCCTCGACAGCGATCAGGCCATACGTGGTGGCGATCAAAAGAACCGCCGGGGCATAGATCTGGGTTTTCTTGACCGCATCGGTGTATTCACGCTGGATGTTGACAATGTCGAGGATTTCTTCCTTTTCCGTGATTGCCAGTTCTTTTTTCAGGACGGTTTTGAAAATGCTGGGGGTCTCGAAATTGCTGGCCAGGATTTTCTGGATCTTCTGCTCGAGTTCCTGTTTCATTCAAAGTCCCTCCCTTCACCACGATCCGTGGTTTCTGGACGATCGTCAGACCGGAACCGTCAACGATCGTGATTCGTTGTCAGTTTTATTATACACCGAAACGGGGATGGGGCGGTTGCAATTTCCGCTACCGGCTCTTTTGCCCCGGCAAAGTCTCATTCAAAAAGATCGCGACGAGGGTAGCGACGACGACGGGGGATTTGCCAAAAACGGTCGTGACCCAGGGCGGAAAGGAGGCCAGGGCGGCAGAGGCGGAGGTGATGCCGACGCCGAGGGCGACGGAGAGACCGACGACGGAGGTGCCGCGCACATCGATCGGGTGGGCGTGGATCAGTTTGAGGCCATTCATGGCGATGATCGCAAAGACCGAGATCGTCGCGCCGCCGAGGACGCTTTTCGGGATCGTAGTCAGCAGAGCGGAGAATTTCGGCATCAGGGCGGCGAGCAAAATGATCGCGCTGGCCAGGCCAAACACGCTTCGGTTGACGACCTTGGTCGTGCTGACGATGCCGACATTCTGGCTGTACGTCGCGGTCGGCAGTCCACCGATCAGCGCGCCGATCAGGCCGGCTGCGCCATTGGCAATGACACCACCCTGGAGTTCCTGGTCCACAGGTTCACGGTCGTAGCCTCCGATCGTCACGGCGGAAAAGTCGCCGATGGCCTGGATGGCATTGATCACAAACAGCACGGAAATGATGATCGCACTGGAGGCTTCGAACTGGATGCCAAAATGGAGTGGCTGGGGCAGCTGGATGAAACTGGCGCTGGCAACCGACTGCAGGGAGGTCATCCCGAAAAGGGAGGCAAAGAGATAGCCGATGATCATGCCAAACAGGATCGAAGCGGTTTTGACGATGCCCTTGCCATAATGGTTGAGCACGGTCACGATGGTCAGGGTGAAGAAGGCGACCAGCCAGTTTTGCCAGGACCCATAGTCTTTGGCTCCGACACCACCCGCCATGTAGTTGATCGCCGTCGGATAGAGGGACAGTCCGATGGTGAATACGACGATGCCAGAGACGAGCGGCGGGAAAAACTGGCGCAAGGGCTTCATGAAGGCACCGACCAGAATGGCAGCGATACCACCGATGATCTGGGCGCCAAAGACCGTGCTCAGGGGGTATTGCCCAGCGATGGCTGTCAGGGCCGGCAAATAGGAAAAGCTGACGCCGATGATGACGGGCAGCCCGGAGCCAAACCAGCGGAAGGCGGGAAAAATCTGGATGACCGTGGCAATCGCTGCCATCAGGAGAGAAGACTGGATCAGGAGGACGCTGTCCGCCTGGGACAAGCCCGCGACGCCAGACACGACAATCGCCGGAGTGACACAACCGACCACCATGGCCAGGACATGCTGCAAGGCGAGGGGCAGCAACTGCAGCAAGGGCAGTTTCCCCCGCCAGCTGTACAGGGCTGGGTTAGAAGAGCTTTCTTTCTGGGTCATGGTTGATCCTGCCTTTCCATGTGATCGATATCGATTTGCTCACGTGCGGCTATATCATACCACGCCGTGTCATCAGCGTGGCGGACACAAACGACGCGGCCGCCGTGATCACCTTCGAGTGTCATCAGCTCAGGGAAATACACCTGGTCAAACGAGACGGGATTGCCTGGAATACCGGCATGACCCACGGTCAGGATCCCGGACGGGGTCACGCGAGCCCGGTCCAGAAAAGCAGCCAGCGTTTCATTTTTCAACCAGGGCTGATCCGCAACGAGAAAAACGGCCGCCCTCCGGTCCGGGCACACGCTGTCCGATTCCCCCACAGCCGCCAGTCCGAGCCGGATGCTGTGGGAAATCCCGGCTTCCGGTTGATCGTTTTCCACAACCTGAGCGCCGATCGCACGGGCACTGGCGATGATCTCCGGGAAACGGGTTACCACGATGATCTGGCACTGGTCCGGATGGTTGTGCTGGTAATCCGCCAAAATAGCAAGCCCGTGCTGATAGAGCGGCTGGCCATTCACCAGGGCCAGCAATTTATTACTGCCATAGCGCGTGCTCAGACCAGCAGCAAGATAGATCAGATCCAGGTAACGGTCCATGGTTCACCTCCAGGCATCAAGCATCTTGTGATAGGCCGCCTCACGCTCGATCTCGTCCAGATCGAGGTGCAGACAGCCAGGCCAGGCTCGCAATTCAGCGAGGAAAGGCACCGGTGCCTTCTGGACCACCGCCAGGACAGGCTTCTTCGACTGGGCAAAGACAGCCCGGACCGCAGCATGAAAAGGTTCGACCGACGCTTCAAAACGGCCAATTTCGTCGAGCAACATGCAGTCGGATGAGGCAGTCAATGACTGGTTCAGGCAGGTTACCCCAAGGGTCGCGAATGTGTCCGGAATACCGACACTCAGACCGGGTGCCTGCAGGGCCGAAATCGGCAGATCATTGAGCTGGTCCGGGCAGTCCACCAGGCTGTGCAGATAGTGGCCACGGCGCTGCCCTGCGATGGTGTAGGGCAAGGTGACAAAGCCGGATGGCTTCACATGCAGGTCCGCCAGCAACCGTTGGGCCAGGGTCGACTTGCCGCTGCCGCGCCTGCCGGTGAGGGTGATGTGCATCAGGCGTCCTCCCCCCTTCTGGCTGCTGCAGCA
>DIGA01000050.1:12384-14823 GCA_002419365.1 Mageeibacillus sp. UBA5734
GGCCATAAAGCAGGCTGAGCTTTGCGGCGATCTGGTCCGGCGACTCTTGGGACGGGTCAATCTGAGCAACGATCTGGCCGTTTTGCATCAGCTCGATGTGGTCACACAGGTCAAGGGCCAGGCTTGGATCATGCAGGATCAGAAGGCCGCTGCGCTGGTCTTCCTGCAGGATGGTGCGAATGGTCCGGAGGGTTTCATAGCGGACACGAAGATCCAATGCCGTATCCGGCTCATCGAGAAGCAGGACATCTGCCTGCTGGACCAGGCTACGGGCCAGAAGAACGCGCTGGCGCTGGCCTTCGGAGAGATGGGTGTAATCCGCTGAAGCGAAGCCAGCCAGGCCGAGACGATCCAGCACTGCCTGAGCTTTCTTGCGCTGGTTTCTGGAGTAGGCGCTAAACAGGCCCATCAGCGGATTGAAACCCATCAGGACGATTTCTTCGACCTGGATCGGGAAGGCAAATTGCTGGCGCTGCGGCAGATAGGCCAGGTGGCGAGCCCTTTCCCTGCTCGTGGTCTGCGTCAGGTCGATGTGATTGACCTGGACCAGCCCGCGATGGGGGATCAGAGCCATCAAACCCTTGAGCAGGGTGCTTTTGCCGGAGCCATTGGGGCCGAGCAAAGCGGCCAGCCTACCAGCAGGAACGTCCAGTGAAACAGGCGTGGTGGCGAAAGATTTGCGGCGAGCAGGCAGATCCGAAGTCAGCAGGGTTTCTGCATCATACCCAGCCTGGAAATCCCGGATGATCAGGCTCATGGCAGTCGACCTCCACGATGGACCAGGGAGATCAAGACCGGCACCCCGATCAGGGAGGTCAGGATGCTGACGGGTATCTCCGAGGTGGCCACGGAACGGGCCAGGATGTCCGCTGTCAGCAACAAAACGGCGCCGACGAGTCCGCCAAACAGCCAGACGGTGCGATCATTGCGCCGGTACACGAGCCGGGCGATGTGCGGCGCGATCAGGCCAATAAAGGAAATCAGCCCGGTCACTGCCACTGTTCCAGCTACGACCAGGGTGGACAGGCCCAGAAGCAAGGGGCGGACAAGATGCAGATTGACGCCCAGAGCCATGGCTTCAGAGTCGGACAGAGCCAGGAGTGAGATTTGGCGGCTCAAAAGAATGAGAAGGATGAGGGCCGGGAGCGTGGCGAGCATGAGTCCGGCGGCTTTGCCCAGTGTGATCGTGCCCAGACCACCCATGATCCAGAACTCGATCGCCGCGAGGGTGTTGTGTGGATCAGCGACTCGTTTCAGAAGCATCAGCAACGCCTGGGCCAGCGCATTGACGGCCAATCCGGAGACGACAAAGGTGGCCAGTTGGCGCTGGCTGCCACTCTGAGCCAGGAAGACCGCCAGGGCAACGGCCAGAAGGCCACCGGTAAAAGCGCCCAGGGTCACCGGCAGGACACCGCTGCCGAGAAACAAGATCGCAGCGGCAGCCCCGACACTGGCCCCGCTGGAGACACCCATGATGTCGGGTGAGGCCAGAGGATTCTTGAAAATGGTTTGCAGGACAGAGCCCACCAGCGCCAGGCCAAAGCCACCGTAGAGGGCGACAAAGGTCCGGGGCAAGCGCAGGTTGAACAGAACGGTCCTGGCCATGGCAGCCTGGCCATCAGCAGGTAAACCATCTGGCAGAGCACGACCGGGCAGCAGGAGACGCCAGTCGATCGGGAAACGCCCGGCCAGCAAGGATAGGATCGCCAGCAGCACAAGCAAAACGAGGAGAATACTCCAACGGGATCGCAAGGTAGCGGGTTGAACCCGTTTGTGCCCAGGCCTGGTCATGGTGTTATCTTTCCAACAGGAAATCAATCAGGTTTACATGCCGGATACCATCTCTGGAAAAATCGAATTTGTCCATGGAGATCACATATTTGGGGTAATGATCAGCGATCCCCGCATAGGCACCAAACGCTCTTTGCACGACGTTTTCATCGGGCATCAGGTAAGCCACCTGGTAATAACTGCGAGACTCACCATCCATGGCCATGAAATCAATTTCACCCTTGGTCGTTTTTCCGACAAATACATCGAAACCGCGCAAGATCAGTTCATTATAAACGACCGTTTCGATCAGCGGACCGATGTCTGTTTTGAATCCTGTCTGATTGATTTTACTCAGGCCCAGATCCGTCAAATAGTATTTGTCCTGGCGAGTCAGGATCCGCTTGCCTCGTACATCATAACGAACGGCCTTATTCATGATCAGGGAAGTGGTGATGAGATCCAGATAACCGTAAATCGTCTCAGTTGACACTTTCCTGTTTTCACTTTCGAGATACCGTGAAATGGATTGGGCAGAAAAGGTTTGCGACGTGGTCATGACCATGTATTCGACGATGCGGTTAAGAAGATCAACATCCTTGGCCTTGCTTCGCTGGATGATGTCTTTGAGGACAATCGAATGATACAGATCACGCAAGTAGACTTTTG
>DIGA01000095.1 GCA_002419365.1 Mageeibacillus sp. UBA5734
TGGATGCATGCGCAATCGCGACATCGGGGCCGGTTTTGGACACCAGGGAGGTTCTGAGCTTGGTGTAGTACTGGGCCCATTCGACATTCAGCATTTCAACCTGGATTTCAGTCTGTTCACTGTTAAATTTATCGACCATGGTCTGCATGAACTCACCGTCGCCACCACTGAAGGGCGTCCAGTAAGTCAGTTTGATTTTCTCTCCAGCCGGGGCAGCAGCCGAGGTGCTTGCGCTGTCTTGTGTAGTACTTGCCGGTGCTGCAGTTGTTGCGGTGGTGCTCGCACAGCCGGCAGCTATGCCCAAAACCATCATGATCGCCAGTAACAGTGCGCCAATACGTTTTGACATGATTCATTCCTCCATTTTTTTAGACCCGATCATTTTTTAGTGCATTGATCTGTTTCCTGAACACCTTATCTTATCTCAGTTGCACAATGGCTGGCCCTGACTTGGCCATGGTCAGATTGCACATCCATTCACGTGATGCCGAAAGGTTTTTCAAGTAACTTAACGGCTTTAATATAGCATGTTTTATGTTTTTATTACAACTTATTATGCTATAAAGGTCGTTAAAATTTACTCCTTTCTTTTTGTGCACTTTCAACAGACGTCTTTTTCTGTCTATAATCGCTATAACTGATTCAAATCCCAGCCATTTCTTGTTCAATCTATGGATTGCCACGCTTTTATAACAACTATTTGCGTTAGAAATTAATGTTGAATGTTATATCCAGGTTTTTTATAATAACAAGGGTAACAAGCCATCTGAAGCACTTGGCTGCATTGAGGTTCTTATGAGAGTTCTGCAACTGACATTAGAAGAAGCCATCGAGGTCTGCAAAGCTTTGTCCAACGAGCACCGCATGAAGATACTGGGGATTTTGAGTGAAACACCGCATAACGTGAATGAACTTGCCGAGAAAATGAACATGCCTTTTTCCACCATTGCTGTGAATGTCAAAAAGCTGGAAGATGCAGGCTTGATTTCGACAGAAATGGTACCCGGCAGAGGCACTCAGAAGATCAATTCAAAAGAATATGACCGGATCATTATCAATTTGTTTCACGAAGAGGAAAGTTCACTCGAAAATGTATCCATTATTGACATGCCAGTAGGGGAATACATCGACTGTGATGTAGATCCCGGGTGTGGTATTGTCAGCGAATCAGACTATATTGGTATGCAAGATGACCCCAGATCCTTTTTCAATCTCGATCATCGCAATGCTCAGCTGATCTATTTTCGATCGGGTTACATTGAATATAAATTCCCTAACAACACGCCTTATGGTTCCGAAGTGCGCGAATTGGAATTTTCTGCCGAAATTTGCTCAGAAGCGCCTTACCATAAGCTCGACTGGCCTTCTGACATCACCTTGTGGATCAATTCTGTCGAAGTCTGCACGTGGACAAGCCCCAGCGACTTTGGAGGAGACCGCGGCCTATTGACCCCCATGTGGTGGTCATCCAACAATTCCCAATTTGGCCTGATGAAGCGCTGGAAAATCACTGAGTCCGGATGTTTTCTGGACGGTATGAAAGTCTCCGAAAAAACGGCCAAAGACTTCCATATTAACGACAAACCTTACATCGCCTTCAAAATCGGCGTAAAAAAGGACGCCGACAACGCCGGCGGCCTGAATCTGTTTGGAAACAAATTTGGTAATTACGAGCAAGGTATCCTCATGCGGCTCAGCTACACCAACACCAAGGCTCAGAAATAATCTTCCCTACCCTCTCTTCACCTTCCAGCTTCTCTCCCACAGGTCAAACCCCGTGTCCGCGATCAAAGCCATGATCACGGGCAGGACGGCACCGAGGACGACAACTTGCCAGCGGCTGATGTTGTTGCCGGCAATGATCAGGTTGCCCAGGCCGCCGCCACCGACGAAGGCGGCCAGGATGGCAGAGCCAATGTTGATGGTCACGGCAGTGCGGATGCCGGAGATGATCAGCGGGAAAGCCAGCGGCAGCTCGATCTTGTAGAGGATCCGGCGCGGGTTCATACCCATGCCATGGGCAGCCTCGATGATCGAGGGTTCGAGTTCATTGATGCCGGTCAGGGTGTTGTTGAGGATAGGCAACAGCGAATAGATCCAGAGGGCCAGGATGGCTGTCAAGGAACCGACACCTAAAAGGCCGACGGACAGGGCGACGACGGCCAGGCTCGGCACAGCCTGGCCGATGTTGACCAGACCTATGATCTTCGGCGCCCATTTCCGGAGGTGTGAGCGTGTGAGCAGGATCCCGGCCGGGACTGCCGTAACGATAGCCAGCAGGCAGGAGATCCCGACAATCGTCAGATGCTGGCCCAGCAATGCCGCAATCTTGGGATAGGACACGAGTCGCGAGACCAGGCTGTCCTGCGGATTTTCCACAATATAGATGCTCAGGAAAAAACCCAGGGCAATCAGTCCGGCCAGTTTGAGGATCTGGGCTAAATGATTCAGGGACCGCCTAGTTGCTGCGCCCATAATCGCTCACACTTTCCAGCAGGGATTCAAGCCGGATCAGACCCTGGATGTTTTTCTGGTCATCGAGCACCAGCACGCTCGATTGGCCGGTCCGGAACATCTCGGCCAGAGCGTCCTGAGCCGTCGCCTGGATCGATACCGCCGCCTTGGCTGCGAAATCCGTGGCCAAGCCAACTGTTTCCATGACGTCGCCGCAGGTCAGCAGATTCATCATTTTCAGCGAGTTGCGCCCGCCGATCAGGTCTGAGACGAAGGGATCGGCCGGTCTGGCCAGGATCTCCATCGGGGTGCCGTACTGGACGACACGGCCGGCTTTCAGGACAGCGATCCGGTCGCCCATTTTCAAGGCTTCGTCGATGTCATGGGTGACGAAGACGATCGTCTTCTTGATTTTGGCCTGGATATTCAGGAATTCATCCTGCAGCTTGGCCCGCGTGATCGGATCCAGGGCGCCAAAGGGTTCATCCATCAGCATGATCTTGGGATCAGCCGCGAGGGCGCGGGCGACACCGACCCGCTGCCGCTGGCCACCGCTCAGTTCACGCGGCTTTTTGTGGCGATAGATCTTGGGTTCGAGTTCGACCAGGTCGAGCAGCTCGTCGACCCGGGCGCTGATCCGGTCTTTTTTCCAGCCCAGCTCGACGGGAACCGTGGCTATGTTTTCGGCTACTGTCATATGGGGGAACAAGCCGATGTCCTGGATGATATAGCCGATGTTGAGGCGCAACTGGATCGTATCGATCGAACCAATGTCCTGGCCATCGATCAGGATCGAGCCCGAACTGGGCGGGATCAGCTTGTTGATCATTTTCATGGTGGTCGTCTTGCCGCAGCCGGACGGACCAACCAGGATGCAGATCTCGCCATCGGGGATGGTGAGTGACAGTTGATTGACCACATCCACGGTCGAATCGGGATAACGCTTGGTCACCTGGTCAAATACGATCATGTTTTCCACCCTCTGTCTTTGGCTTGGCCTTGACGAGCCGGTTCTGCAATTTGCCGAGGTATTTGTCCGCCAGAATCGCGATCAGCGAAATCAGGATCGCCCCGATGATCACCATGTTGTCGTTGGTCCGGCTGATGCCCTGGAAGATATAGGTCCCCAGTCCTCCGGCCCCGATGTAGCTGGCGATCGCGCCAATGCCGATGCCCATGACCACTGCGGTGCGGATACCAATCATCGAAGCCGGAATCGCCAGCGGGATCTGGATCCGCAACAGGATTTTCCGGTCAGTCAGGCCCATGCCCCGGGCAGCCTCGATGATCGCGGGATCGATGGTGGTGATCCCGACATGGACATTGCGGATGATTGGCAATTGCGTATAGGCGACCAGCCCGACAATGGCTGGTGCCGTGCCGATGCCGAGGATTGGCAGCAGCAGGGAGAAGAGAGCCAGGCTGGGGATGGTCATCATGATGCTGGCCAGGCCAAGGACAAGAGTGGCGAGGGCTCGGCTGCGCGTGATCAGGATGCCGATCGTCACCCCGAGGACGATGGAAATCACCATGGCAACCAGGACCAGGAGCAAATGCTCCAAGGTCAACTCCAGGATATCCTGCCAACGGGAGAGAAAGAAATCGATTAGTCCCATCAGACGCCTCCTCACCATGCTGCAACTTATCCGGTGCAGGAGGTTGTCACAGCGGACAAGCCTCAAGCCCCTTCAAGCCGGGAATTTTTCAGGCGATCAGACCCACTGACTTGAGCCAGTTCTTGGCTACTTCAGCCGGTGTCTTCTGTTCAATGTCAACCAGATAGTTCATCTGCATGATGGAATTATTATCAAGTTTCGCTGCCACTTTTTCCAGTAGTTTCACGATTTCCGGATTTTCCGTGGCAAAATCAGCGCGCAGGTTGGGTGCTGGATTGTAGGCAGGGAAAAAGGCCAGGTCGTCTGCGAGATTGACCAGGTCAAAGGCCTGGATCCGGCCATCGGTCGAGAAGCCCATGCCAATGTCGACCTGGCTTTCCTTCAGCGCCTTGTAGACGATTGCATTGTCCATCACGATGATCTTATCCTCGGGCAACTTGAACTGGTAGGTGCTTTCCAGGCCGGGCAGACCATCGGCGCGCGCGGTGAACTCATGGTCGACAGCAAAAGCCAGGGCGCCTGGATTGGCCGCCAGATAGGCGCCCAGTTCACTGAGCGTCTGGATACCCAGCTCTTCGGCCTGGGCCCGGCGCATCATGATCGTATAGGTGTTGTTGAACGGGGCATAGGGCAGCCAGGCGACACCATTGGCCGCATCCTCACTCTTGACTTTTTCATAGCATTCCGCCGGATCCGTCAGAGGCTGGTCATGCTGCAGATGCGACAGCCAGGCCGTACCGGTGTATTCCCAGTAGATGTCGATTTCCTTGGACAGCAGGGCCGTGCGAACCTTGTTCGAACCAGCAACACCCGTCCGGTCGTCGACCTTGTACCCGGCATCTTCGAGGACCTGCAGGGTGATCTGTCCGAGAAGCAATTGTTCCGTGAACTCCTTGGAACCGACGCGGACGACCTTTTTGTCACCGGCACAGCCAGAAACAACAACCAGGACCAAGGCACTGGCCAGCACCACGAGCAGCAGCTTTTTCAAAATTCGTAACATCATTTGCCTCCTGTTCACCATTCGATTCATCGATCTGTCTAAACTTCAAATACCAGGACACGGCCGATCGCCAACAAAAGATGCTTTGTTGCCGGGAAGCCGCGCCTGGTATGAGAGACTTAAGGGCTGGCGAGATTACCTTTTGCTGGCAAAAATCTCATGCGATTTTTTCAAAAGGTCATCCGTCTGCTCGGCCAGATGCCGGTAGACCTGCTCATTGATCGCCCGGTACAGGCTCACATGCTCCGCAATCGGCTCAAAGGTGTCCCGGATTTGCACCATGTTTTCGATCGCTGCCTGGCGATCCTTGTAGACACCCAGGGCCAGGGCTGTGCAGATCGCGGCGCCCATGCTGGCAGATCCGTTGACGATGTTGCGATGGGCCGGCACCCCAAAGACATCGGCAAAGATCTGCATGAAGAGATTGCCATTGGAACCGCCGCCGCTGACGACGATTTTGCTCAGCTCAATGCCGAGCTCGTCGCACATGGCCTGGGCATGGTTTTTCATGGTCATGGCGATGCCTTCCATGACCGAGCGGAACAAGTGCTGTCCCTTGTGCGTGCCATTGAAGCCGATCATCATGCCGCGTTCGTGCGGATGATCGGGTCGGGCCAGCCAGTGGAGCACGGTGTACAGGCCATCACAGCCAACCGGCACTTCCCTGGCGAGGACTTCGAGGTAATTCTCGGTCGACAGGCCGCGTTCCTTGGCGGCCTCGACGATGTCGCTGCCGAGCAGGTCCATCACCCAGGTGATGGTCGACATGCCGCGGCGGATGCCGCTGCTTTCATACAGGTACTCGCCCGGTGTCGCTCCCGGATTCACCCAGTAGTTGACGGTATTGGTATTGTTGTTGACACCGACCATCATCGAGGTGATGTAGGTGCCCAGGGACACCAATACGGTCCCGTCATTGACCAACCCGGCGCCGAGTCCTTCGACCGCCTTGTCGTTCGAGGTCGCAACCACGGGGATGCCCACCGGCAGTCCGGTCGCTTCGCTGGCTGCCTCTGTGATGGTGCCGAGGACGGTCGACGGATCGACCAGGTCGAACAACATGTGACGTGGCGTGTGGTAGGCGTCAAAGGCTGCCTGATCCGTGATCCAGTCCAGGGTGTTCCAGTCGATCGGCCACGGACCGACATAATTGGATCGGGTGTCCTTGGTTTCGCCAGTCAGGCGGTGGGTCAGGTACCCTGTGGTGGTGGTGACATAACGCACCTGGTCATCTTCGTGTTCATACGGGCGCGACAGCCGGATGTCCATCCAGCTTTGTACGGGCGAGGCCAGGTTGCCGTCGGCCTTCAGCAGGGCGCGACAGCAGCGGATGGAGCCGAGACCGACGCCGATGATGTCCGCCAGATCGCCGTCGAACTTGCGGAACACGCCCTGGCAAGCCTCTTTGAGGCTATCCCAGAGATCATCGTCCGGATGTTCGGCCCGGGTGTCGCCATAGAGATGCATCGGCCGGAGCTTGACTCCCTGGGAGCAGATCTCGATGCCATGCGTGTCGAAAATGCTGACTTTGGTGCTTTGGGTGCCACCGTCAATGGCGACGATGTATTTCTTGCTCATAACGATCCCCTCTGTTGCCTGGTCGTATCGCTGACCGGGTCAGCGCATCAGGTAGCCGCCGTCGACGACGAGCGTGGCGCCGTTGACATAATCGGACGCGCGGCTGGCCAGGAAAATGGTCGCACCCATCAGGTCGGCCGTGAAGCCCCAGCGGTTGGCCGGGATATGGGCCAGGATCTCGGCATTGCGTTTCTCATCCTTGCGGGTCATTTCAGTCAGCGGCGTGGCAAAATAGCCGGGGGCGATGGCATTGACCTGGATGTTCCACTGGCCCAGTTCATCACACATCGATTTGGTCAGGCCCACGATGCCATGCTTGGTCGCTGCATAGGCGGGTGACCACTGGCCGCCGAGGTACGAATACAGCGAAGCGATATTGATGACTTTGCCGCTTTCCTGCTTGATGAAATACTTCAGGGCCTCGTGGGTCATCTCGAAAGCAGCAGTCAGGTTGATCGAGATCATCTTGTCCCATTCCTTGCGGGTGTACTGGGTGACATCGCGGACATTGATGCTGATGCCGGCACAGTTGACCAGGATATCGATGCTGCCCCAGGTATCGACGCAGGTCTCGACGATGCGTTTGCACTCGCCATCTGCCGTGATGTCGGCGACCATGAACTTGTATTCCACACCACAGTCCTCGACCAGCTTTTTGGTCGAACCATCGTCGTCGACCAGGCTGGGCACCAGGACATTGGCTCCGGCTTTGGCCAGCGCCGTCGTGAACGCCTGGCCCAGGCCGCCGTTGCCACCGGTGACGATTGCATTTTTACCCTTCAGGGAAAAGAAATCCATCGAAAAATCAGAAACCTTCATGTGTTTTGTCCTCCAGAGGTCCAAAATGTAGTATGAACGGAATGCCTGATCCGGGCGCGGCGTGCGAACCGTTTCAGGGGCTGGTCTGCTGCTTGATCTTTGCGACCAGCTTGTCGATGAATGTGACTGCATCGCCCTCGACGACGAGGTCGGACAGGCTGCAGATCGGGGCATTCTTGTCGAGATTGACCGAGATGATGTGTTTGACTTGCTTGAGGCCCTCCACGTGCTGCACGGCGCCATTGATGCCGAGGGCGAGATAGAGCGTCGGGCTGACAGTCTTGCCGGATTGGCCGACCTGGATGCTGCGAGGTGCCAGGCCGTTGTCGACGATTTTCCGGCTGGCAGAGACCTGGCCGCCCAGGCAGTGTGCCAGCCGCTCCAGCTCATGGAAATGGCCGATCATGCCACCGCCACCGGACACCAGCACATCACTTTCCCGGATGTCGTAGGTCTGCTCTTTGGCCTGCACCGCCAGCTGGCGGATCGTCCCAGTGCGAGCCTGGGCTGGGGTGAACAGTTCCGTCTGCGTCTTCTTTTCTGCCAGGCGGTCCCAATGAAAAACACCTGGCCGGATGCTCATCATGACAGGGCCCTCGCCAACGAACTCGATCGCGGCCATGATCCGGCCGCTGTACGCTGGACGGATGGCCTGCAGGTGACCACCCTCATGGCTGATGGCGGTGACATCCGCAACCAGGCCTGTTTTCAGGCGCATGGCCAGACGGGGGGCCACCATGCGGCCGAAAGGCGTCGCCGGAACGAGGATGGTGTCAAATGAGCGTAACTGATGCAGCTCGACCAGCACCTCCGTGACCGCCATCGGATCAAACGACGGGATCCGGTCGTCACGGACTTGGATGATCGTATCAAAGGCGCCTTCAGCCGGACCAGTCTCCGACCCGAACGTGATGCCGGTTGATTCATAAGCTTGCGCCGGGTAGATCTGCCGCGCCACTTCCAGAAGGTCGATCGAATCCTGAAGGGCTTGTCCATCGAGGAAAACCAGGCACCGTTTCATCTCGTGATCAACCCCTTTTCTTTCAGGAATTGATAGACGCAGTCAATGCCGGCCTCATCTGCCTGGACGACCAACTGGCCCCTTTTGTCATACTCCCTGTTGAACGTGCGGGCTACCCGGGTTTTCGAACCCATCGTGCCGGCCTCGTCTGCTGGGAAGGACAGGTCCTGGCTGGTGATCACGCGCAAGTTCGCGGAAACGTCGCGGGCCAGGTCTTTGCGGCTGGCATAGGGCAGCTTGTAGGGGCAATCCCGCGTCAGGCTCAGGATCGCCGGCAGTTTCATCTCGTAGGTCACGTGTTCATCATCCGTCTCAACATCAAAGACCGCCACGGCCTTGCCGAACAGATTTTCGTCGATCCGGACGATGCCGGACATCTGGTTGAGATCGAGCAAGGCCCCCAGCTGGGCAGGGATGTGGGATGTGTCACCGTCAATGGCATGTGTGCCAGTCAGGATCACGTCGTAGTCACGGGTGGCGAGATAGCGGGCCAGAATGGTGGCGGTGGCATAAGTGTCGCTGCCGGCAAAGACCCGGTCCGAAATCAGGGTCGCCTGGTCCACGCCAATGCGCAGAAGATCTGCCAGATGAGGGGTGACAACGGATGGAGCCATTGTCACCACCTCAATGGTGGTATCCGGATGCGTGGTCTTCACACGCAAAGCGAAGGCCACGGCACACACGTCATCGGGATTCAATTGGAGGCGTGCCTTTTCCCGAATCAGTGCATTGTTTGCAAAGTCAACCTGATAGCTGTCGACATCCGGAACAAATTTGACCAGGCAGATCAGTTTCATGGTGTTCGTGTATTCAATCCTTATGCTTTCTGGGCAGCGCTTTTGAGTACAGCTTGCTCCGCTGACTTTTCCTTATGGCTGAGGCTGGCATAGATCGCGATGATGGCGATGCCCAGGGCCCCGAACACAGCACTGACGATGAAGTAGGCCACATAGCCGCCCTGGTCACCGAAGGTGTTCCAGAGGTAGGTGTTCATCTGCGGCAGGATGATGTCCGGCAGGTAGCCGATGAAGGAAATCAGGCCGATGGCCGTACCCATCATGGCGGTAGGGATTTTCGACATACCAAGGAAGGACCAGTAGGTGCCGCGGATGGCGTAGAGGAAGATGCCGAGGACGACGACGGCGGCAGAGATGCCCATGCCAGTCAGTGGCAGCAGGGCAGCAGCAACCAGGAACAGGGCGGCACCAGCCAGGGCAATACCATTGGTCTTCGGCTTGCCGATTTTGTCAGCGAAGATGCCACCGAGGAAACCGCCAACCGGACGCATCCAGAGGATGATGACCGTGATGGAGGCGACGGTGACGGCGTCCATCATCTTGTTGGTCTGCAGGAATCCACCGATGTAGTACACGGTCCAGAATACGGCATAGCCCATGAAAATGATACCACCCATGAGGTAGACGTATTTGTTTTTGAGCAGGGCGCCAATATCCTTGATGTGGAATTTTTCACTTTCGGCCCGTTCGCCGGTATTGCCGGAGAGGGCGATCAGTTTCTTGTCACTGTCGACAAAGATCAGGATCAGGACAGCTGCGGCCAGGACGATGGCGGAATAGAGGTAGATGACGGAGACCATGGCGGATTGTTTGTCGGCGAGCGCTTCGCTGCCACCAAGGACGCTGGCAAAGATTGCCAGGCCAACGCTGGCCATCACGGCTTCAACGACGCCGCGGCCACCATCGAGGATGCCGAAGAAACGGCCTTCATCCTTTTCGGTCGAAAGCAGCTTGACGATTTTCATGTGGGAGCTCCAGAACGTGAAGACCGAGAAAATGCCCCACAGGAAGAAGATGGCATTGACCGCGCCGGCACCGGGCACCTGGGCAAACCAGAAGCCGCACAGGGAGACACCGAGCAGGGAGATGCCGATCAGCCACTTGGCCGGAACCTTGTCCGCCAGCAGGCCGCTGGGTATGTAGCCAATGACGTAGGCAATGCCGAGCATGGAATAGAAGTTGTTCAGCTGAGCCTGGGAAAGGTTGAAGACTTCAAGCAAGGTCACTTGATAGTTCGTTCTCAGGTAGATGACCGGGTAGATGGCGCCGGCAGCTAGAACGATGAGGGCGAATTGTAGATACCGTCTGAGATTCCCTGATTTCATAACTCCTCCGTTAAAATATTTTATTGTCGCATCCTGCAGGGTCTGAGCCCGTCATCTGAACAGCCCCCGCAGAGAGCTCAACCAACGTGATGGGGCATTGCCACCGGCTGTTTTACTGGATGTATTTCCGGATGCCCTCAGCCTGGGGATAGATCGTACCGTAGTTCATGATGCCATTCGGGTCAAAAGCGGCTTTGAGCTTTTCGAGCATGTAGTAGGCTGATCCATGCTCATCGAGCGTCCACTCGCTCCTGTACTTGCCAATGCCGTGGTGGTGGCACATCGAGCCACCTTCCTTGAGCGTTTCTTCGACGATGATCCGCTGCAGCGGATGGTGGTAGACCATCATTTCGTCTTCCGGTGCGCAATGGATGTTGTAGTTGTAGACGAAATACATGTTGGTCCCGTTGATGTAGCTGTGCGACGAGTGGCCGCCCAGCATCGTGATGTCGTGGCTTCTGGGGAATTCTTCCCTCACGCGGCGGATGACGTTGTTGTAGATCTTCGGGATGCTTTCCCAGTCGGCCGAGATCTCGGTCGTGAAACCGGCATGGGCGTCTTTCTCGATCATGCCCTGGAATTCATCGTCGATGTCCTTCTGCGACCAGTTCAAATGGTTGAACCAGTTTTCGATCAGCTGGCTGTCGACCTGCTCCAGGATGCCCTCCTGATGCTTGGCGACGGCTTCTTCGATCCCCTTGCAGGTGGCCTCGACGATGCCCTGGTTTCCCTCGGCCATGAACAGCAGGACACATTTATTTTTATGGAAATGGTAGAAATGCTGGGCGGCGTCTTCTTCGGAATAGGTCCGGGCTACGGAAGGCCGGTAACCGTTGACCATGACTTCGCGCAGGATCTTGATTCCCGTCGCGACATCCTTGATCAGGTAGCCGTAGAAGCGGTTGTTTTCCGGGAAGTAGCGGAAAATCTTGATCGTGACTTCGGTGATGTAGCAGAGGGTGCCTTCGTTGCCGATCACGATATGGCGGATGTCCGGACCGCCGGAGCGCCGGGGCACATTCTTGATCCGGGAGATATGACCATCAGGAAAGACACATTCCAGGCCGACCACCATGTCCTCGATACCACCATATAGGGTCGAGAACTGGCCGATGCTGCGGGTCGAGACGAGGCCGCCATATTTGGCCACGGGCTTGGACTGCGGTGAATGGCCCGTCGTATAACCGACTTTTCTCAGCTCATCCTCGAGGACCTGCAGAGCCACGCCAGCCTGGACAGTTGCCTGGCTGTTGTACGTGTCGATCTTGAGAATCTTGTCGAGGTGCAGGACATCCAGGACAATGGTGGTTTCTTTCCAATTCTCCAGGCCACCCTCGGTTGCGGTCTTGCCGCTCCGGGCGATGACATTGATGCCATTTTCGTTGCAAAACTGAAGGATGGTGCTGACTTCTTCCGTCGATTGCGGATAGACAATGGCCATCGGCAGCGGTACATCCAGCACCTTCCTGGCCTTGGCATATTTTTTATATCGGTCGGCCGACGCATCATACAGCTCATCGGCATTGGTATTGACTTGTGCTTCGGATAAAAGCTCTTTCAAGCGGTGTACAACAGTCATAAAGCTCCCTCGTAACCTCCTCATGTCCTAAAAAGCAATTTCCACACGCGTGCTTTGGAACTAGCTTGATTGTAAAGGCTTATTCTAAGCTAAGTCAATAGAAAATGTGGAAACTTTTCTATTTTTTATTACATTTATCTTATATTATGGAAAACTTTCCACTTTTTCCGTTCGGATTCTTTACATCAGGCCGGCGAAATGATACGATCAATCGATCAACACACGACCAAAGCAGGTGCCACCATGTTCAACATCGATTTCGGCAAACTCAATCCGCTCGAGATCCAGATCCATAACAAACTCGATGAATATGCCAAGACCAACGACGAGATCCGCATCAACACCGCTGCCGATCTGTGCGGCTGCTCGGTCTCCAAGATCTCGAAATTCGTCAAGAAACTTGGCTTTGCCAATTTCCGCCAATACCTGGATTTCCTCAACGGGAACGACATCCCGCAGGTCAGCCTGTCCAACGAGCTGGCTCGTGTGCGCCAGTACATCGACGACTTCAATGAGACCATGGTCGATGAATTGCTCGAGCTGATCGATGGTCACCAGCGCATCGTCTTTTTTGGCTACGGCCCTTCCCTGCTCTGCGCCCAGTATTTCGAATACCGCCTGCGCATCTTCACCAGCAAGACCATCATCGCCGTCGCCGACGAGATCTCTGTCGCCTCGATGACAGACAAGGATACCCTCCTGATCCTGCTGACTGTCACCGGCACCTTCCACTCCTTCGCCAACGTCTATGCCGAGTCGAAAAAGCGCGGCTGCGACGTCGTGATGATCGTCGAAGAATACAACACTGAGCTTTTCAGCCAGTGCGACCGCGTTTTCTGGCTCAGCCGCTATCCCCAGCCCGCCGGTTTATTGCCCTATGAAAAGTCGAGAACGGTTTTTTTCATCTACTTCGAAGAAATCATCCAGCGGATGATCTACCGGAAAAAGGCCGAGTTGGCTGCGTTGGAGACTAAGGAACAATCGGAGAGCCAGGAGTAATGGTGTATCCCAAACTGGAGACCCCTACGCAAACTGGCCTGATCAAAGAGGGTAAAATCGCACCTTTCGGCAAGGCCAGATAGAGTAGGGAATCGTCAGCACAGGATCTTCACATTTTAGTGCTAGTCTTGGATCAGGACTGGTGGCAAACATGAAATCTGCAGTTTTCAGAATCATCCTCGCAAGCATCGCGATTAGTGTACTGATCTTTGCATTCAGCCTGTTTGTCATGCGCCTGTTCCGCACCTGGAGCAGCCCTTTCGCACCACAACCAAATTGGACCCAGAACAGCCAGACAAACCAGAGTTCAGGAAATTCAGGCAAATCAGGGAACGCGCTGCAGCTCCCACCTGTCCAGCCCGATGAAAACCCTGCCCCCGGCGAAGCAACTTTCACCCTCACGGCACAAGCGGGCTTCACCCAGTTCTGGCCTGATCAGGCAACAGCCACACTCGGCTACAATGGATCTTATCTTGGTCCAATTCTTCGTTTCAGGCAAGGTGAACAAGTCCGGATCCAAGTCCTTAACGAGCTGGATGAACCAACCACGGTTCACTGGCATGGCCTTGTGGTGCCGGGTGATCAGGACGGCGGTCCGCATCAGATCATCCAGCCGGGTGCAACCTGGGCTCCGGAATTCACCGTCAGCCAACCTGCCGCCACGCTCTGGTTCCATCCCCATGCCATCACAACGACCGCAACCCAGGTTTATGCCGGATTGGCCGGTCTGATCTACATCGACGATCCGGTTTCACACAGTCTCGCCTTGCCACAAGACTATGGCATCAATGACTTCCCCTTGATCGTCCAGGACCGGAATTTTGACAACCACAAGCAATTTGCATACCAGGCTACGATGATGGGATTGGTTCCCGGAGAAACGATCCTGGTCAATGGTACCCTGGATCCCTATCTGGATGTCCCTCAGGACACAGTCCGCTTCCGGATCCTCAATGCTTCCAATTCCGAAAACTACAGTTTCCAGCTCAGCGATGGCAGTGACTTGATCCAGATTGCATCCGATGGCGGGTTGCTCAGTACACCCATTGCCCAGCGATCGATCGACCTGTCCCCTGGCGAACGAGCAGAGGTGGTCATCGATTTTGCCGAAATTGCAGAAGATTCCATCCAGCTCCTTTTGGGAGGTCGACCGATCCTCGACTTTTACATCAAAGGTCCTAGCCAGACACGCAGGCCAGCCTTGCCGGAACAATTGGCAAACATCGAGCCTCTCCCGTCCGAGCCAGACCAGACCATCCGCGTGTTTGAACTACAGTCCATGGGCATCACCGGCACCATCAATGGCAAGGCCTTTGATAGGCATCGGATCGACGAAACCGTCCCACTTGGTGAAACCGAAACCTGGATCATTCGCAATCGCGGCGGCATGATGATGCAGTCTGGTGGCCATCCTTTCCATGTCCACGGCACTCAATTCCAAGTCATTGCCCGCAACGGCCAGTTGCCTCCAGCCGAGGAACGCGGCTACAAAGATACCGTTTTTGTCGGCGTTGGTGAAGAGGTCCACATCCGCATCCGCTTCAATCAGCCGGGCCTCTATATGTATCATTGCCATATTCTCGAGCACGAAGAAAACGGCATGATGGGGCAAGTAAAAGTCGAGTGAATGGGCAGAGCAAATTTCAAGTTGTAGAAATCCCAGCGCGAAATCAATGGGTGCAAAAACCAAAAACAGGCTAATTTTGTGTGATCGATGCTATTAACTATCTATTTATAAACGTTGCGGATATGATGCGATCACACTCTATCAAAATATCAAGCAAAAGATTCCTGAGGGAAAAAAGCCTGCCTCTTTTCATCTGAACGAGCAACTTGTCTTGCTGCCCGGATATTCCGGATCCTGAATGACTTGAGCACACCCAGCGCCACCGGTTCAGACAGGCATCTTGAAAAGCATGGCTGCGCCGATGATTCCGGCATCATTACCCAGCTCGCAGGTGACCAGATCTGTGCTCAGAGTTTCGACCGATACATTCAGTTCATAGGCCACTTTGGGCCGGAGCATGTCCAACAGGAACTCGCCTTCCCTGGATATGCCGCCGCCGAGGGCGATTGCCTGGGGCTGGAAAATCCAGATGACATTGGCAATTCCAACAGCGAGGTACTGGGTATACCAGTCAAGCAACCGCAGGGCAGCGTCGTCACCTTGCCGGGCAGCGGTGAAAGGAATCCGGGCACTCATTTGCTCCAGGTTACCCTGGCAGAGGGCATACAGCAAGGAACCAGGCCTGGCAAGTGCTGACTTGCGGGCTTCACGGACCAGTGCCGTGGCAGAGGAATATTCTTCCCAGCAACCATGGCGGCCACAATTGCAGGCATACCCTCCGGCCTGGATCACTGTGTGGCCAAGCTCTCCCCCACCTGGGAAATGACCCGTCATGATCTTGCCGTCCAGGATCACCCCGGAACCCACGCCAGTGCCCAATGTGATGGTCACAAAGCTGTCATAAAGCTTGCCACAGCCGGCAGAAAATTCGCCATAGGCTGCCGCATCGGCATCATTGGCCAGATAGACCGGCAAGCCCAGCTGGCTGGCCAGATTATCCCGCAAAGGGGCATGATCCAGATTCAGATTGCTGGCTTTGACCACCATACCCAGTCTGGAATCAATCAGGCCGGGACTGCCGATCCCCACCGACTGGATATCCGATTGCGAAAGACCCGACTGGGCCAGCAAATCTGACACTTGATCCGCCATATTCCTGGCCAGCCCCTGGCTATCGGACAAGCGGTTGGTCTTGACACGATTTTGGGCAACGAGACGGCCAGCTGCATCCACGATGCCGGCGGTCGTGTTGGTTCCACCCAGATCGATACCGATACTGAACATGACTTATGCGCCTCCTGGTTCATGTGACAGCCCCTGGACAATCCTGACCAGCAATTCGGCTGTCCCGACATTGTAGCCACTGGTCGCGTACACAGCAACCGGGCCGGGACGGACCACCAGAATAACCGGCAGACGCTCTGTATCCAGATAGACACGGCGGCCCAGGGCGGGCAAGCGATCCTCGAGAGGGTCCTCCAGACATAGGATGGCTGGCAATTCTGCGCACACCCTCGCCACGGAAGGCACGCGGAAATCTGCTGCGTCCTGGGCCAGCAGGCAGATCTGGCAGTCCAGATTGCGAAACCAGCTGGCGTTTTCGTGCAATTCATTCAGAATATGGGCACACGGCTCCTGGTCAGCCGCAAGCCAGACCAAAAGGGTGGTCCTCGAACCTGAAATTCCGGAAAGTCTGAGCTCTGTTCCGGCCGGGAAAACGGCCCGGAATGTCATATCTGGCAAATTCACCTGGGAAAGAAGATTCTGGAGCATCACTGGCCGGGCTTGCAGGGTCTGGCGGAGCGACTTCTGGCGATCGATCCGGATGAATTTCATCAGGCCCAGGCTATTGCCATTGGGCAGCCGTTGCGTGGTGAGGATGCGGTAGTCACCTGCCTGCAGCTGGATCGTCGTCTTGCCGCCATGCCACTGGCAGCCCCGCAAATCCAATTCCTGAAAAGTACCGGCCTCATACCGAGCAATCGACCAGTTCTGATGGTCAACCCAGAACGCATCCGGCCAATTTTCAGCTCCGTCCAGGATGAGTTCACCCTGTTCGTCCGGCCTGTCGGCCAGGTGAAATGTCCCTTCCTGGTAATATTCGACAGACAGGTCAACCGGGGAAAGCCGCGCAGGGATCCCCAGGGTCCGGCAAATGGCCACAAACAGGATTTTCCGGGACATCGGGTCACCAAGGCCGTGCTGCAAGACGGCCTCCGGCGTGACGGTCAAGCCCGCCAACTGTTTTTCCGGGTCAAGCGTGATGTGCTCACAGATGTAAGTCCAGATATTGCGGGGGTTGTCACGGAAGTCTTTTTTCTGCGCTTCGCTGAAGAACGTTTCGATTGAGTCTCTCCAGGCTGTGATGGGCTCGAGATGGATGCGCGGATTGAGAAGATGCTGGAAAAAGACTGTTGTGGGTACCCCCTTCTGGTTTTGCCAGCGGGCGGCTGAACGCACAGCATCCAGCAGAATCTCTGCGTGCACATCACGGCAATCTTTTTCATTCAGCAGAGTCAGTAATTCCAGCCAAGGTCCGGCGGGTGCATCGTCCAGGCATATTTCGGCCAGTTTCATGATCTCAGGCCAGTTGGCCCGGGCCGTGTTCAATACGGAAAGGAACGGTTGATTGTTCGCCAGCCTTGGGTCTATCTCGGTCAGGGCAGCGTCCCTGGCTTCGGCCATGGACCGGGCGTGCTCGTTGCGACAGGCGGTGGTCCGGGCCAGCAAATCGCGGCTCGCACGCTTTTGCGCCTCACTCAACTCTATCGCTTGTGCTGGACTGTCGCCAGGCGCGATAAAATCAAAAGCGGTCCAGTTGTCTTGCTGGCAGGTGTTGAGTGCCAAGTCCTGGTCAACCAGCTGCAGGCAAACTCGAGTGTCGGCAGAGGTGTCGATCAGCTGGCTCCCCCAGCTAATCCCGGTCCCTGCAGCCGTTGCTGGATTGCCAGGTGGAGACACATGATCCAGCCAGGCGTTCAGGTACAGACTGCCAGACCCTGTCATGAAACGGACCTGGCCATCAGAGTCAGCCGTCAACGTCGCAACCGGGATGAATGCGGCGTAATTGAGAATGCAAAACTCAACGGTGGCACGGGCAGCCGGCTGGCCATCGGCCAGGATGACATGGACCGTGATTTCCCTGACCGGAGCATAGCGGTCCAACTGATTGGAGAAGACCACCTGGCCTTCCCGGCCAATCATCCCCGCCGGTTCTGACACCAGACCTGGCGGGCCAAAGCGACGCGAATGGACCAGCATGGCCCTGGCGGCGGCATGCGTAAACCAGCCCCGGTCCAAGACAACTTCCGGTTCACAGGCCCCAAGGAAATGCCATTGGCCATCACACCAGACCTCAACCCAGGCATGGTTATCATCACAATGCGACCAGCGTGGCACATAGACCTGGCGGGCTGGCAGCCCGACGCTGCGCAGAACCGAGACGGTGAAAACAGATTCCTCGCCACAGCGGCCAATGCCGTTTTTCCAGATGGCAACCGGTGATGCCGTCCGCTCATCCGATGCCTGGTATGTCACCTGGCTTGCACACCATTCATTGATGGCCAGGGCAGCGGCCGCCATGTCTTTTCCGGCCAGCAAACCGGCCACTTGAGCATAAAACAACGAGCGGCAAGGCTCGATGGCTTCGTTATTGATGCGGTGAAACAAGATATTCTGCAGGAACAGCTCCTCAGGAATCCGGTCTGTCCAAGGACTGGTCTGGTGCAAGAAGACTGCATGGCTGGCATAGTCGAGAATGGTTTCAAACGGGCAATTGAGCAGATCCGGAAGCGGCATGCTGGCAAAAAGATATTTGAGCATCACGGCCGTATCTGCCGCACAAGCCTGGATCTGGCTCGCCAGCTGATGGCCCAGACGGCCGTGCGATGTCATTTTCTGCTCGAAATGGTCAGCGATCCGTTGCAGCAAAGCTTGGGAAAACATGGCGGTCCTCACTGGCGGGCCAGACGGTCAATCACATTGCGCGCGGCCCGGATCTGCTTTTCATCGGTCTGGTAGATTGAAAACTCATCCAGGGACGGCAAACCCATCTGGACTGCCGAGTTGCGGAAACGCATCGGACTGTCAAGGATGATTTTACCAGACAGGTGATAGGATTGAATCCCGGTCTGCTGCCAGATCGCGGCGATATTTTGCCCAGAAACACCGGCCCCAGCCAAGATATCGATCCGGCCCGCAGCCAGGGTCACGAGGGTCTTGAGCAAACCGACGCCCTCCAGGCAGGTTGCCTGCTGGCCCGAGGTCAGGATGGTGGTCACACCAAGTTCAATCGCTTGGGCCAAGCTCCGGCAGGGATCAGCGGTCTGGTCAAAGGCCCGGTGCAAGGTCACGGGCAAGCCCGGTGCCTGAGCCATGATCCGGGCCATCCGCCCGGCATCCAACGAGCCGTCGGGTTGTAAAACACCGATCACCACACCATCTGCGCCCAGATCCGCAAACAGGCGGGTTGCTTCCAGAATGCGCTCGAATTCGGAATCCGTGTAGCAAAAATCACCGAAGCGTGGCCGGATCAGGACATTGATCTTGATCTGGCCCAGCTGCCTGACTTGTTTGAAAAGGGCGGCATCCGGCGTCGTACCGCCGATAACCAGGTTGCTGCAGAGTTCGAGCCGGTCAGCGCCGCCCCGCTGGGCCGCCAGGGCTGACTCCAGTGAATCCACACAACCTTCCAAAATCCATCTATCCATCGCATGTACTCCTTAGGCCAAAGCCCGGATTTGGGGTCATATCAGGATCGCTCGTAATCGAGCGCAACCATGCCATGTCCCAGGACCTGGTCGATGGCAAAATAGACAGCGCCGGCTTCCTGGCGGAAACTGATTCCTGTCGCCGCAGGTACGGCCTGGACGCGGCGGACCTGCCGCGGCCCCACCTCAATCCTCAATTCCAGGTTATGAAGCGGAATGACATCCTCGATGGTGTAGATCTCCTCGGAACGTTTTTCCGTGATGTAGTGGAGCAGGTGCAAGACCAGCCGGCTTTCCCGAGGCTGCTCATTGAGGGCAGTGATGAGCGTGGACGGGCCATTGTGCGAGACCGGCGACTGGCCCAGGAGCAGCTCCAGAGCGTCCCTGACCATCAGCTTGCACCAGCGGGGGGCATTTTTCCGGTAGAGCCGGAAAACCGGATGGGCAAAGTAAATCGCATTGCCATTCCGGATGACTGCGGGATGACCCGTCTGGCCAGAAGATGGCGCATGCTGATGGGAGCAAAAACGATCCCCTGAACGATCGAAATAAGGCTTGACCTTGTCCATCAGGACCGAGCTGCGCGCTCCGGGTACCTGCTCGACATCGAAAGCCCGGTCATACATGACGTATTCTTCCCGGTGCAGGGACTTCCCGATCACCGCATTGGGCAGGACAAATTCCCGGTAATACGGCGATTCAGCCAGGAACCGGACGCCGTAGAGCTCACTGGCCGGACCTTTGTCCAGGCAGGCATCATAAGAACCGAGCAAGCTGCCGCCCTGGTCCAGATAGGCTTGGATCTTGCCGGACAATTCCGGCGAGAACGGAATCTGGTCTGGCAAAACCAGGAGTGAGTAAGCAGAAAAGTCCATCTGGCTGTCGATGATGTCAAAGGGCCAGGACAATTCCTGCAGCATCCGGGCCGCTCCGACCAGGGAGGGCGGCAGGCCCAGGTTATGCGGCTCGTCCGGGTAGAACTCCTCCGGTGTCAGGATGGCAATCGGTGATACCGGCACGGCATCCCGGCAATAGGCCTCCTTGGCCTTGACCGAGGCATAGACCTTGCCGATCAAATCATAAGCGCCCGGGGAAAGTCTGCCGTTGGGGTGCAGCTGGTCGCCGATCGAGCAGCCAGCGCCCACAGCCAGCATCTGGAAGCATTCAAATTCCAGGGCCGCCTGGTTTTTCAGGGAATGGAAATCACCCCAATAGGTATGGAATTTGCCGGTCATGCCGATCATTTCCTTGCCCAGGGTCCGGGCATAGCGGCTGGTCACCGGGAAATGGTCATACCCCCAGCCGCCGCTCGGCAGGGACTCCAGCTCGAGATGGCTGTAGTCCTTGAAACTGGCCTTCGATTTCGGACCAACATGAGAGCTGTTGTAGAAGATGCCGGCATCGGGCAATTGATTGTGGATGAACGCAGTGATTTCAGTCTTGAATTCATCCAGCATCAGGGCCGCATAGCGATAGCGCTGGTTCTTCTGGTCCGGATCCATGCCCAATCCGGTCATTTTCTGCCGGCAATGCGGACAGTTGCATTCCACCTGGAAGAGGATATCCATGAAGAAGCCATCGATCTGGTCTTTACCGATCACATCGATGATGTCTTGCAAATGGGTCTTGAAAAACTCCCGGTAGGGGCTGTTCAGGCAGATGGTATGGTAAAAATGGGGCGCTGGCACATGCTGGGTATCGACATAGTTTCCGTTACCATCGATGGCCAGCCATTCCGGGTGTTCCCGCATGATCCGGCCATCCCATTGGACCGTCGTATAAATCGGCACCCGGATGCCCCGGGCATGGCAGGCTGCTATCTGCTGTGGCAGCAGATCCCGGTTGGAAAGCTGGGGATGGATCAGTTCCGGGTGGGTTTTTGACGGGTAGTAAAGCCAGCCATGATGGCAGCGGGCAAAGCAGGTGATCGAATCGACATCGGATGCTGCCAGAGTCTGGGCAAATTCAGCCGGGTCAAAATCCGCGCCAATTCGGTCGATGAATTCGCTGGTGTGAAAATCAAGATGGACCTGACGGTACCGGATTGCTGCCATGAGTTTCCTCCAAATTTCTATTCTGCAATACTTTTAGCTGCACCAGCAGGCCAGCCAAGATCCTCAGTTTTCCAGGCATAGAGACCCTTGCCAATCGACCGATGCTCAGTTGCCGGGATGATCCAACTATAAACAATTTCACGGGCGCAAAACATGGAATTTTTGTTTGCCATTATGGATAAACAACGTCAACAGGCATCCGGGGTTTCACCCCAGATGCCGGCCCCAATGATGGCCATGTTTATCTTTTGCATGGTCCTGTCCTCACAGGTAATTCAGGTAAGACAGCTGGAGCAGGTTGGTCAAAGCTTCTTTGCTGGCCTTGCCATCACGGGCGAGCAGGGGGCCTGGATCGTCCCAGGTGTTTTCATGCTCACCATCTGCAAAGGCTGGTTTGGTATGTACGGTCACCGGCCGGGTGGTCCGGACGAGCCAGGCATACAGCTTCTGCTGCAGGTCCCGGACGACGGTCTGGTGTTCGGGATCAAAATAGAGATTATGCAATTCCCAGGGATCCGCCTCATGGTCATACAATTCACCAAAATCCTGGCCATCGCAGAGCTCTGGCAGGTACTGGGTCAGTTTCCAGCGTTTGGTATGGATCGTTTTGGTCAGCGCATGTTCCGTGACAGCCACCTCGTGTACGGGAAGGCCCTCGTGCAGGGTCGCAGTCAGGTCCTGGCCATCGATCCAGTCCGGCTGGCCGATTCCTGCCAGCCGGCACAGAGTCGGGAAGACATCGATGCTTTCAGCCAGCTCGTCGCAGGTTTTGCCTTGGGGCAGCTGCCCCGGCCAGGAAAAGATCAGCGGGATCTGGGTGACACAGCGAAAGCCAATCCCTGGTGCTTTTTCGATCATGCCATGCTCACCGGCAAATTCACCATGATCCGACAGATAGACCACAATCGTATTGTCCCGGATCTTGAGGGTATCCAGGGTGGCGAGAACCTCGCCAATCGCGGCATCCATCTGGGTCACATTGGCATAATAGCCATGGAGGACCCGGCGGCGCGCCGCGGCAAAGGTCTTCGGTTCAAAAATCATCCAGTCCTGGCTGGTCTGGAAACTCTTCTGCAAGCGCCGGGCGGCCGGATGGCGGTCAAGCATCGGGTCCTCGGCATTGGGCGGCAAGGCCAGCTCATCCGTCTGGTAGAGATCCCAGTACTCCCTGGCCGGCGCATAGGTCTGGTGCGGCCGGGGCAAGGTCATCCAGTAGCAAAAGGGTTGTCCGGCTGCCTGGGACTTTTCGATGAATCCCGATACCTTGCGGGCGGTCCAGGCCTCAAAGCTCCAATGGGCCGGCAAGCGGGACGGTCTGGCATCGAGGCCCTGGCCGCTGGCATGGCCCCGCTTTTGCTCATACCATTCCTGGAGGATCTTGTCGTCGCGGTCCTGAAGCAATCCAGCCTGGGCCAGATCGGTGGCGTATTCATTCAGGCTGAGGCCCTGGAGGCCTTCGAGCAAATGGCTGAGGCCAGGCAGATACTCCTGCTCAAAGCCATAGCCATCGGCCAGGTCATCACAATGCGGGCCCAGCCAGCCCGAGGGGGTATGCGTCTTGCCCGCCATGCCGGTCCGGTAGCCGGCCTGCCTGAAGTGTGCGAACAGATTGGGCAAATTGTGCGGGGCCGGCCCCATCAGGCCATAATAGCCAAAATTGTGGACGTATTGGCCGCTCATCAAGCACATCCGGCTGGGTGTGCAAATCGGGTTCTGGGTGATGGCGCGGGAAAAGCGCACCCCCTCGTCTGCCAGGCGGTCCAGGTTGGGCGTGATGGCCTGCTTGTCGCCTGCACAGCCCATGACCCGGGCATTATGCTGGTCGCTGTAGAGAATCAGGATATTGGGCTTGTTCATGCGTATCCTCCGGCCAGAAAGAATGTCCACCTGGCAAGGGGCCTGGGCTGAATCCAGCTCAGGCCCCTGTTCAATTGGCAAACGTCTCAGGTTTTTATCCGTGTTGCGCTGCGCTTATTTCTTGGTTCCGTACAGATTGTCCTTGGTCCAGCCATTTTCCGTTTTCAAGGCATCGAGCACGGTCTTATAGGCTTCATTCAGGGTCTTGGAGTATTCATCCAGGCTGATGTCACCCGCCAGGTATTGCTGGCCGCCACGGTGATAGACATTGCGGATTTCTTCGTTGATGCCCGTGAAATAGGCAATCCGCAGCATATCTTCCGTGATCATGAAGCCCTTGAGCGTTTCCGGCAGCGAAACCGTCTGGGAGGTCGGCAGGACATAGACATTCTCTGTTTTCTGAGCCTGGATGTCGGCACTGCTCATGTACATGGCAAAATCAATCGCGGCTTCGATCTTTTCCGGCGAGCTGGCTTTGTTGACGCACATGATGCCGTCCGGTTGTCCGCCCAGCACAACGGATTGCTCCTGGGCAAAGGCACTGGTGTCTTTCATGATGGTCGGAACCGGCATCACGCCATATTCAAAGCTCTTTTCCGTGCCATCGATCAGGCGGAGCTGCCAGGATCCGGTCATGGTCATGGCCACATCGCCGCGCAGGAAGGCTTCGAGTGCATCCTGCTGGGTCATGGCATTGAAGTCATTGTTCCAGTTGGCCGAAAAATCTTTCATCAGCTTGAAGGCTTCCTGGATGGCCGGGCTGGAGAAATCCAGCAGACCTTCGTCAACAGCATAAGCCAGTTCATTCTGTTCGGCAAAATTGTTCTTGTTGAGGTCGATTTTGGGCAGCAGTTCCTTGGTTGCGAGCTGGCTAACCACGGAATTGCCAAACCAGAGGTAGTTCAGATCCGCGATGGTGGCATTCGGGAATGCGATTGGCGTGACACCTGCGGCTTTGAGCTTGGCCAGGCTGTCCATGAATTCCGTCCAGGTGGCCGGTGTCTTTTCAATGCCTGCTTTACGGAACAGGTCGACATTGTAGAAAATCCGGACCGCAGACGTGGTGGTCGGCACACCGATCACTTCCGTATCGGAGAGGACACAACGGTCCATCAGGACATCGCTGATGGTGTCGCGCCAGGGCATGCCCGGCTCATACTTGTTCTCCTGCTTGACCGCATCATTGAAATTGTAGAGGTAGCCTTTGCCAAAATCAGCAGCGGCATCATAGAGGATGGCATAATAGACATCCGGACCGGAACCGGCAGCAAACTGGGTCGTCAGCCACGTGCGGTACTGATCCTCCGGGATCAGCTCGAAATCGACTTTATTGCCGCTGGCCTCTTCATACTGGGCCATCAGCTGCTTGTAGAATTCATTGGCAGACTCATCGGCCTGCAGCTGCTGGACGTATTTGATGGTGACGGGCTCTTTTGCCGCTTCAGTGGGCGCCGCAGTGGTTGGAGCTGCGGTGGTCTCTGCAGCAGGGGTTGGCTTGGCTGCACAGGCACTCATCAGGATGACCAGGGACAGAGCGAGCATGAGGGCGAGGACTTTGTTCAACTTCATACTGAAACCTCCTTTTATTCTTGCAGAATCTTTGATTCTGGCAATTCCTTTGTCTGAAAGAGTCTTCGGGGGGCCAAACAATGCCGTTGCCGGGCCAGGCTCATGACTTCACGGCACCCTGGGTCAGGCCGGCGATAAAGTATTTGCTCGAGAACATGAACAGGGTGATCATCGGGATCGCGGCAATTGAGTAGCCGGCATAGACGACGCCATTGCCTTCCTGGATATTTCCTTTGAGCAAGGTCAGGGCAACCGCGATCTGCCGCACTTTTTCGCCACTGGTACTGACCAGGGGCCAGATGAAATTGTTCCAGGCGGATAAGCCAGTGATGATGGCGACCGTGGCAAAGATCGCTTTGGACAAGGGGACGGCGATGGTCAGGAAGACCTTCAAATCACCGGCGCCTTCGATTTCTGCCGCCTCATAGAGGCTGGCCGGGATGCTGTGGAAAGAAGCCCGCATCAGATTGGTGGCTATGGCAGCACTGAAGGCAGCCGGGGGAAAGATCAGGCCGGCAAAGGTGTTGAACATGCCCATCCGGGTGATGGTGATGAATTGCGGGATCAGAAGGACGAAGCCGGGGATCATCAGCATGGCCAGGATTCCAAGGTAGAGCAGGTTCTTGCCGGGGAACTCATACCGGGCGAAGGCAAAGGCAGCCAGGGAGGATACCACGAGGGTCAAGGCAATGACACAGACGGTGACCACCACTGAATTGAAGATCGGCTGGATGATCTGGGCAAAGGCTTTGCCATAGTTGCCGAACCGCAGCGGCAAGGTGAAAAACCACGGATGCTTGATGATTTCGATCTGGTTCTTGAAGGAGCCCATGAACATGAGAGCCAGCGGATAGAGGGTCAAAAACAGGAAAAAGGAGATGCTGAGCCATTTGAGCACAGCCAGGGCGGAGGATGATGGGGATCGTTGCATGGCCATTCTGCTCTCTCCTAGTCCAGTTTGTCAGTTTCCTGCATGAAGCGGTGGTTGAAAAAGGTCAAGGCCAGGATCAGGGCAAACAAACTGACGCCCAGGGCCGAGGCGTAGCCCATCCGGTTGTAGTTGAAAGCTTGCTGGTAGATATGCACAGCCGGAACCATGCTGGCCGTGCCTGGCCCGCCCTTGGTCAGGACAAAAACAGCATCAAAGACTTGCAGGGCATTGATCATGGTCAAGGCAATGATGATCTTGAACTGGCTCTTGAGCATTGGCAAATCGATGAACAGGATCCTTTGCCAGAGACTGACTTTGTCAATCCGGGCCACATCAAAAAGGTCACCCGGAATCGACTGCAAGGCACCGAAGTAGATCAGGAACGGCATGCCACCGAGCATGGCTATTCCGATCCAGGGGAAGCCCACCATCAGGATCGAGCCCAGCGCGGTTTTGGCATCGCCCAGCCAGGGATGGACCCAGGCCGACAGACCAACGGACTTGAGCAAGGTGTTGAGTATGCCGGTCTCACCACCAAGGATCCATTTCCAGATCAGGATGGTGATCATGCCCGGGACAACCATCGTAAAGGTGAAGGCAGTCCGCAGGGCGTATTGGGTTTTCAGGGACCGCACCGCAAAGACAAGCTCAGCCAGAACGAAGGGGATGGTCACGGAAATCAGGATATAGACCAACAGGACCACGAATGCGTTTTGCAAGGATCCCAGAAAATCGCGGTCCTGGATCGCTTCCAGGTAATTGCCAAGCCCGATGAACTGGTCCACATTGGCTCCGTTCCAATTGGAAAAGGACTTTTCAACCGCCATTGCAAAAGGCCAGTACTTGAAGACCAGCAAAAGGATATAAACGGGCAGCAGAAAAAGATAGGCTTTCCAGAATTGTCTCGAATATCTTCTCTTCCCCACTCGCTGCATGTCCATACTCCAGAATCAAGAATCCCTGTACCTTCTGAGAGCATTCTATCCAATCCAAGAGGGGGTTTGTGGTCTGATTATTGGGCAATCTGTGGACAATTCTCAGGATTGTCCACCGGATATCCGCTCTTCTGCCAGTTGAAGGGGCAGGACAATCTCGACAACAGTCCAAAGGTCCGGGCTCTGGCTGATCTGGAGGCTGGCCTGGCCACGGTAGAGCAGGCGCAGTCGTTCTGACACATTGCGCAAGCCAATGCCACTGCCGCGCGGATGGTATTCAGCCAGGGCTGCAGGGTCCAGCTGCAAGACGCCCTGGATCACCGCCAGCTGTTTTTTCTCAATCGGCAGGCCATTGTTGCTGATCTTGATCACCAAAAGCCCCTGGTCATTGACCGCAGCCTGCAGCCGGATCATGAGCGGATCACTCGCATTGGCCGGCAGGCCATGCGTCACGGCATTCTCGACCAATGGCTGCAGCAACAGGCGCATGACCAGGCAATCTTTGAGCCCGGCGGCAATGACCGGCTCATAGGTGATCCGCTGGTCCAGGCGGATGTTCATGATGGTCAGGTAATGGCCCGCGTGCTCCAGCTCCTCGCTCAGGCGGGCGAACCGGCTGGTCGTCGAAACACTGTAGCGGAACAGTTTCGAAAGGCTCTGCGTCAAGCTGGAAATCAGCGGCACATGTTCGACCTGGGCGATTCCGTCGATGTTTTCCAGCGTATTGTAGAGGAAGTGAGGATTGATCTGAGCCTGCATCGCCTCCCAGCGGGCTTCCTGCTGGTTCAGCTCTGCCACATATTTTTCATCGATCAGCAGCTGGATCTTGGTCAGCATGGTGTTGAAGCGGTTGCTCAACTGTCCGATTTCATCCTGGGAGGTCACGGCAGAGCGGACGGTAAAGTCACCTGCCGAGACCGACTTCATCAGCTGGTTCAGCCGGCGGACCGGCACGACAATCCGGTAGGACAGCAGGATGGCGGCCAGCAACGACAGGGCCGAGGCCAGGACAATCACGGTATTGACACTGGCCAGGACAGGCTGGATATCGGCCAGAAGATCATCGAGATAATCAAAATAGATGATCCGCCAGTCCAGCGAGCGGACATAATTGGACGTCAGCAGCATATCCCCTGCTGCTTGATGCAGCGTCACACTCTGAGGAGCCGTTTCACCTGGACGGGCCAGCCGGTCAAACTGGCCGGCCAGATCGAGACTGACCGTCGCCGACTGGTAAAGCAAGGTGCCCTCGCCGTCCAGGATGCAATAGCCACTGCGCTTGCTGCCCAGAAAAGGCGTGAACAATTTGTCAAATCCGGAATAGCGCAAGCTGACGATGACCACGGGCACCGATTCAGGATTCTTGCGTGCATCTGCAAAAGTCACTTTCCGGATATAGAAGATCGCAGGACCACTGCCGGCCCCTTTGAGCTGACGGGTGATCTCATCATAAAAAGGTTGTTGTGGGCCGATCACCCGGGACGGCTCAGGCTTCGACGTGAAATCGCGGTACCAGGCCATATCGGAAATCTGCAAATCGCGGCGGATCTCACCGCCGCCGACCCTCAGATAATGGGCATCGTCCATATAGACCAGGATGCTGGAGACATCGCTTTGCAAGTCCTTCAGAATGAAGTTCTTGGAAACATACATTTCCGAATCCAGCTGTGCTTTCAGCTTTTCATAGACCGTCTGATCCGGCTGGATGTCGAAAAAAAGCTGGCTGGAATCCGTCAGGGCGCTGACTCCGGCATCAATCCGCAAAATGTATTTGTCCAGCGTTTCGGAAATGAAGGAAACCACCTTGGCATTATTGGCGATGGTTTTGGCTTCCACATATTTCTGGTACTGGAAGCGGATCACGGTATTGATCAATACCAGGCTGATCGACAATAAGACCAGATAGCCGACCAGGATCTTGAAGAAAAGGCTGAACTGGATGGGCTTATTCCGCCTGATCCACGGGGGCATGAGCGGGCTCACTCAGACGGGGTGCGGTTTTCCGCACTGTATTCAGTCGGGGCAAGACCGGTCACTTTCTTGAATACACGGCAAAAATAGCGGCAATCGGCAAAGCCCGTCTCCCGGGCGACAGAATGGATGCGCAGATTGGTGGAGCGCAACAGACGCATCGCATGTTCGATCCGGATCTGGGTCAAGTGGCTGCTGAAGGTGGTGCCCGTCGTTTCGTGGAACAAAGTGCTCAAGTAATTGGCATTGACATGGTACTTTTCCGCTAGCTCAGCCAGGGTGACCGGTTCACGGTAGTGTGCAGATAAATAATCGAGGACCTGGCGGATGACGGTCTGGTTACCGGTCTCCTTATCCTGCGCTTCCAGGACCACCAGGTCGCGAATCCCAGTGCGCAGCGCGGGCGAGTGTTCTGGCAGAAGCAGTTTTTCCAGCAAATTGTTCAGCTGGATCTTATCAACGGGTTTCAGGAGATAATCGACGGCGCCGAACCGGAGAGCCCTCTGGGCATATTTGAAATCGTCATGGCCAGAGATCATGATGAACCGGGTCGCCGGCTGCAGCTTCAGCAACGTTTCACACAGGGTGCAGCCATCGTCCCCCGGCATGCAGATATCACTGATGACAATTTCGGGAGAATGCTCCATAAACTGGCGGATCGCAGACGGGGCATCCATCGCCTCATCGATGGCCTGAATGCCAAGCCGCGCCTGGTCGATGGCAGCCACCAGCCCTTTGCGAATCCACTTTTCATCGTCAACGATCAATATTCTGGTCATTGTTCCCTACTTTTTTCAGCAGGCAAGGTATCCTACCTTGCTGAACTGAGCCAGGATTTTCCGAATCGTAATCAAAATCTCTCCCTGATGGCAGGTTGCTTTTTGCATGTTTCTGACTCTTTCACACAGAGTCTTTAGTTAGTATAGGATGTTTCAGATTTTGATTCAACGCTTGAGACAACAGGATATTGGTCTCACAGCGCTTTACATAGTCTTAACATTCGTAGCGGGATTCGTAACATAGCCCAGGCATGATCAAACCATTGCTGGACGCTGGATGCCCAAAAAACTCATGACAGGAGTACTCTGTTGCAAAAATTACTGGGCCTTGGTATGTGCATTGGCTGCGGATATTGTGTCGACCTTTGCCCTTACCGGGCGATCGTCCCGACAGGGGGGACGATCTGGTTCAATTACAACCTTTGTGCCGGTTGCGCATACTGCCAGCCGGAGAGCGTCTGCCCAGTCGGAGCCTTTTACGAGGGTGAGCCAGATCCGCGCTTTCAGGACCGGTTGTTTTATTAAGCGTAGAAGCAGAAACGTTGCCAAATGCAAACGTATAAGAATCTTCAGCCGGTCACATATCTAGACACGGCAGAGCCGTTGTTTTCAAACTCAAGGCAGGGGCACCGTCGATGTCAAGTCTCTGCTATGCCTTCAACAGCATTTCCCGATAATCGCGTGGCGTCATGTCTGTGTACTTCTTGAAAGTCATGGTGAAGTATTGCGGCTCATTGTAACCCACCGCATAGGCTATTTCGGTGATTTTTTTCTTGGGATCCGAAAGCAATTCGATCGCTTTCTGGATCCGAACTTCATTGAGCAGGTCAGAGAAACCTTTTCCAGTTTCATTTGAAATAATCGAGCTGAGGTATGTGGGGGATAAATAGACTTGCTTGGCTATATCATTCAGTGTGATTCCGTTGTGGTAGTTTTTCTGGATATAGTTCACAATCCTGTTCATCAGGGTCTGGCGGCTCAATGATTTGATCGAACGATAATCAGCCAGGTCCATGATCAGGCCATTGAATACATCGTTGAGTTCATCCAGGGATTCGCAGCTGACGATTTTCCGGAAGCTGGCATATTTATCAAACATTAGTCCGATCTGTCGCGTGTCATCCTTTAAGACGCGTTTGATGATGAGTATGATCGCACTGATAGAAACACTTTTGATCAAGTCGATCTGATCCCCCAGCTGCAACAGGGTCTCTTTGAATAGCTGGTTGCAATCCAGGCTCAAGGTGCTGTTATCGGCCCTGTCCAGCCATTCAACAACCTGGTCGCAAATGCGGTTGATGATCTTGTAATGCTGATGGTTCTTTTCAAGGCTGCCGTTCACGTCCGATATGAAAAAATTGATGCTTCCATTTCCCGAAAAGAACTTGCGCCCAAGAGCTCTCAGGCTTTCGACATAGGCTTCATGGAGCTGGTCGATCCGGTCATGCACCAGACTGACCCCAAGGGAGAGTGACGCCCGGAAGGTGTCTGTTGCCCGGGCCAGGACCTGGTTGAGGAACTGGCGCAGGGAGTCATTGTCCGAGTGCTGTGTATCGCTTTTTACGACCATGGCCAAATTCTGGTCATCGACCCGCGTCAAAGTGACGGATTGACCTGTGATCAAGGTCTCCAGATAGGTCTGCAGGTTTTGCTGCCGGACAAGGTCCCCCATCTCATAATCAAAGCGGAAAACAACAACCTGGAACCGGTCCAGACTATCGAGGAAGCTTTTGACCTGAGGAACGATTTCGGTTGACTTATAGATTTTTCCAGTCAAGAGATACCGCAAGACTTGCTCACGCTGATTGAGGATCCGTTTATTTTCCTGCTGGCTATAGATTTTATCAATCAGTTTGTTGATCGCGTCCAGCAATTCCGAATAGACGATCGGCTTGGTCAGGAAAAAGGACGCGCCCAGGTTAATTGCGTCCCTGGCATAATCGAAACTGCGGTGTCCGGTCAGGATAATGAACTGTGTTTCAGGATATTGTTCGCGAACATAGCGGAGGAAAGTCAGACCATCCACACCCGGCATGACGATATCCGAAATAATGATATCCGGCTGGTTTTTCATGCACATGGCCAGGGCACTGATGCCGGAGTCTGCTGCTTCCATCAATTCACAACCCATCTCACGCCAGGGGAATGCCTTTGCCAGGCTATTTCTGATCCCTGCCTCGTCTTCAACGATGAGTATCTTGATCATGAATGTCCTTTCCTTCGTCTTTCAGCAAGGGAACGCGCAGCGTGATACGGGTTCCTTCGGCCAGATTGCTTTCGATCGCCAAACCATACTCATCCCCATAGAGCAGATGGATGCGCTGCTGAATGTTGGCCAAGGCTATGCCATGTTTCCCTGCGACTGTTGTTTCATTGTCTGCAGCTCCAAGATCCAGCGCCTTTTGCAGGACATTGCTGCGCATGCCAACCCCATCATCTACGACTTGGATAACCATGTCCTTCTTGTCCCGAAAAACTTCAAGGGAAACTTGTCCCGACGAAGTCTTTGGTGCCAGACCATGTGTGATGGCATTTTCAAGGATTGGCTGGATGACGAGCTTGGGAATCTGATACTGCAAAAGCTCTTCTGGAACATGGATCCGGACCGCGATCTTGTCCACATATTTTGACCGAATGATCTTGACATAGTGTTCAATGTACTTGAGTTCTTCAGCTAGTGTAAACGTCTGGTCGCCATCGGCATAGAGCTCCGTCTCCAGCATGTAGCTCAGACTATGGATCATATCACAGACCTGGTCCGCCTCATATTCGTGGGCTTTCCAGCTGATCATCTGCAGGGTGTTGAACAAGAAATGGGGGTTGATCTTGGCCAGGAGATTGCGCAGCTGTGCTTCTTTTTCTGCAAGCCGGATTTTATAGACCGTATTGATCAGATTGTTCAATTTTGCCGTCATCTCATTGAAGCCGCGGTTGAACAGGCTGACTTCGCGGATCGACGAACGCGTCTGAAGGCTCATCGCCAGATTGCCTTGCTCTGCCTGGCTCATGGCCCTGACCAGGCTGCCGATCGGTCTGCTGACCCGCTGTGCGATCATGACCGCGAGGAAAATGCCAATGGCAGCAATGGCGGCTGCAAACACATAAAGAAAGCCAACCAGTTTGTCCAAGCTGGAAAACAAGATGTCTTTATCAATCAAGACGATGGTGGTCCATTTTTCATAAGGGAAAGAGGCTGCCACATCTTCCAGGCGGCTGAATATGATCAGCTGGCTGGAGTTGCTGATGGTACCGGACTGCTTGTTCTGGATCAGGTCGGCATACTCCGCTGTCGTCCCAAGGGCCTTTTTATCATTGGCACCCATGACGCGTGCCTGTTCATCCGCAATATACATTTTGTCGATGCTGATGGTATTGAAAGCGTTGAATTTGTCGAGGAGGAAATCCACAGACATCCGGATGACAAGCAGGGCCTCCGTCTCGTATGTTGCAGGATCATAAATCAAGCGTGAAATGTCTATGCTGTCAGACTCCGGATTGTATCCGATCCAGTTCAATTCCATCGGATAGACCAAGGCTTGTGTCATGTAGTCACTCTGGAAGGGCTGGCTCAGACGGGTCGGTTTGTTGCCATAGGAATAGACTGCGCCCGTGGATTTGACATAGAGGTCGATATTCTGGACATAGTACTGGTCCAGTGAGCGAGGCGATAAGTAGTCAGCCATCAATTGACTGAAGCCAAAATTCAAAACTGTGTCAGACTCATCCGATTCAACAAGCAATTGAAAGGCTGGTTCTTCAATCAGCTGGTCGATTTTGGCGTCGAAATCCCGCAGGGCATAGGCAATGCCCGTGCTGGTCTGGACAGCGATATCCTGGGAATAATTCTCTGCCTGGTCAGCATAGATGGATTCATAAAGATTTTTCGGTACAACCAGCAAAGCCAGCGTCATCATGACAACAACACCCGAGATGAACAGCACCATGTAGTTTTTCAAGCTTAACGTCAGTTTCAAAGCTAATAAAACCCCTTTTAGCGCTTCTCTATCCATTCGGCATCAGATGATTTGACAAACACTTCCCTTATAACACGACAGGCTTCCACCTGTCCAGAATGAATAGAACCGACATCGATCAAACTGTTTATTTTAGGTAGTATGCCTATATTTTATACATTCTTAGCATTTTGCTACGATCGTAATAAATTATAAGTGAAAAACCTGATGATAATTGATTTACTTAAGGTTCATAAAATCTTAACATCTAGGTGTCGCACGATTGGAATTGGAGTGAACATGACCAAGAAGGGTTGCTCGTTTGTCAGGTCAATCATCGTTTTGCTGATGATCAGTTTCTTGCTGGCAGGATGCCAGTCCAGTCAGGTCATTCCATCCAGTTCCAGTTCAACGCCTGCGAGCGAGATCAGCCAGGCATCTGAAAAACCAGTCGAGATCAATGTCGCCTGGCAATATATCAAGGATAGCCAACAGCAGGTTTGGTTCAAGTATATTTTTGAACCATTTACTGACAAGCATCCTGGAGTAAAAGTCAATTTCCGTACCTATCCTGACTGGCAGACATCCGTCCGAATCCAGATCGCAGCCGGCGCAGGACCAGACATGTTCTACATGGACAGCTTTGATGTACCTTACTACGCGACTCGCAATCAGATCCTGAACCTTGAAAACTATCGCAAACAGTATAACCTGGACCAGGTCATGTACGACTGGGCGATCCGGGCCACCCTATACAATGGCCAGATGTATGCTTTGCCACAATCTGTGGAGGCAACCGCCCTGACCTACAACAAAACCTTGCTCAATCGCCTTGGTTTTGATGTGCCAAGGACACGCGAAGAGTACGTTGCCCTGTGCGAAGCAGCCTTGGATGCCAATTTGATTCCCGTTGCGTTTGGGTACCAGGGCGTCAACATCCTGTTGAACTGGTATGTTGAACACTATTTGACGACGTATTGCGGTGCAGATGTCATCCGTGAAATGCTTGAAGGCGTTCGTCCGTTCAACGATCCTGTCATCAGGGACGCGTTTAAATTGATGAAAGCGGACTGGGATGCAGGCTACATTGGCGGTCGGCGCAGTGCAGCAACTCCACTCAACGAAGCCAGGGAACAGTTTAGCAACCAGCAAGCCGTCATGAATTTCGAAGGGGCCTGGCTGACCATGGTGGATACAGCCCCGGGAACGTGGAAATTCGATTGGGGGCAAACCATCTGGCCGTCGATGCGTGACGGGGTGCCACCCGCATCAGCCATCTCCCTGGGGGAAGCAATCGGGATTTCTTCAACCTCAAGGAATGCCGACCTCTGTGTCGAGATGATGATGGACTACTACCTGGATGAGAAAGTTGCTGCCCAAGTCGTTGCCTCCGGATTTTCCACACCTGCCCGTCCCATAGACCCCTCCCTCTTTCCTGCTGACATGCCAGGTGACATCAAAAAAGCCCTCGATGCCCAAGCCTATAACATGAACCAGCCAGGAACAGGCTATGCACCCTGGGGGTTTTTCCCCACCGGGCTGAACGAATACATTTTGACCAACTTTGAAAAGCTGCTCTATAACCAGATGACCCTACACGACTTCATGGCCAAAGGCCAACCCATTCTCGAACAGGATTTTGCCGAAGGATTTGTCTTCGCCGGTTAAACGGCCAGGCACAAAATAAAAGAAAGAACAGGAAGCGGCCATGGAAAGTGAATATTTTCTCCGTGTCAGGAATGTCAGCAAGACATTCCCCAGTGTTAAAGCGCTCGATAACGTCTCCTTCAGTGTAAAAAAGGGAGAGGTCCATGCTTTGATTGGCGAAAACGGGGCTGGTAAATCAACCCTGATCAAGGTCCTGGCTGGCGTTTATGAGCCCGATCCCGGTGCCCATATTGAAATCGAAGGTGAAGTCATCGGCAAACTGAATCCGATTACCTCCGTTCGCCATGGCATCTCGATCATTTTCCAGGATTTCTCGTTATTCGCCAATTTGACGGTCGCCGAAAATATTGCGATGAGCAGCTCGCTCCAGCAGGGCAGCACCCTGGTCGACTGGAAAGACATGCGCCAAGTCGCCCGCAAAGCCATCGATTACCTCGGTGTCGATATCCCGCTGGACAGCCGGCTGGGCAACTTGTCCATCGCCAAACAGCAGCTGGTGGCCATTGCGCGTTCACTGGCCAGCAATGCCAAGCTGATCATCATGGACGAACCAACATCCGCACTCTCCAAGGGTGAAGTCGACTTGCTGTTCAAGATCATCCGCAACTTGCAGGCGGATGGCATTGCCGTCGTTTTCGTCAGCCACAAGCTGGAGGAACTTTTTGAAGTCTGCGAAACCTTCACCGTGCTCCGGGACGGCAAATTCATTGGCGACTATCCCGCCAAAGACATGGATAACAATAAACTGATTGCCCTGATGGTCGGTCGTTCTGTCTCCTACGACCGGCTCGAAGCCAAGGCAATCGGCGATACAATCCTCGAAGTCCAGAGTCTGGCCAAAGCAGGCAACTTCAAGGACATTTCCTTCCAGCTCCACCGTGGTGAAATCCTCGGGATCACTGGGTTGGTCGGATCCGGACGCACCGAAATGGTCCATGCCCTGTTTGGTCTGAACAAGCCCGACAGCGGTACGATTCTGCTCAATGGCAGCCCGGTCGATTTTTCCACCCCCAGCGATGCTGTGGCAGCCGGGATCGCTTTTGTGCCAGAAAACCGTGCCCTCGAAGGTTTGGTCCTGCGCCAGAACATGCGCGACAACATCACGCTGGCGGTTCTCAACCAGTTGACCAATTCACTCAAGCTGATCGATCAGAAAAGGCTCCAGGCAGAAGCAAGCAAATGGATCAGTGAAATCAATGTACGCCCGGCTGTTCCGGACATGTTGGCTGGCCAGTTCTCGGGGGGCAATGCGCAGCGGATCGTCATTGGCAAATGGCTGGCAACCCATCCGAAGATCCTGATCATTGATGAGCCCACCAATGGCATCGATGTCGGTGCCAAAGCAGAAATCCATCGTTTGATGCGTCAACTGGCAGATGACGGCATGGCTGTCATCATGATTTCTTCTGAACTTCCTGAAGTGCTCGCCATCAGCGACAGAGTCCTGGTCATGCGCCGGGGACGGATCAACGGCGAATTCACAGGCAGCCAGATCAATTCCGAAGCCATCATGAACAAGGCCTTCCTTGCTGACAACAAGGTCGGCTGAGGATCAAACGTGAGGAGAATCAGCGCATGAAAGAATGGATGAAAACGAAGGAGTTCATGATCCTGATGATCGTGAGTGTGGTCTTCCTGATCATTTCGATCGGGAACCCCACCGCATTCCTGAATACAGGGAATATTTTCGATATTGTCAAATCAAACCTGGTCCTGGCGATCGCCGCAATGGGCATGCTGCCCATCATTCTGACCGGCGGCATCGATGTATCTGTCGGCGCCTTGATGGGCGTCGCATCTGTCATGTCTGCCTATTTCATGATCCATGTGTCTGACAACATCGCGCTGGGATTTCTGGCTGGAGCACTGACAGGTGTTGTGCTGGGGGCGATCAATGGCGCCTTCATCGCCTTCATGAAAATGCCGCCGATCGTCGCGACACTAGGTACATTGTCCATTTACCAGGGCCTGATGAACTTCATCACCAACGGCAACTGGATCACCAATATTCCGGCCGGCTTCGTCGAATTCGGCAAGCAATACCTCTTTGACCTCGTCCCGATCCAGTTCATTTTCCTGATTGTCATGGTGACACTGACCTGGTGGCTCTTGAAGTACACCTATTGGGGCCGCGGAGTCTTCGCCATCGGTGGCAACATTATCTCAGCGGAAAGAATCGGTTTCAACGTCAAGAAGCTCCAGTTCATGCTCTACATGTTCATTGGCTTTGTCAGCGGTATCGCGGGTGTTGTCCGGACCAGCATATTTGGCCAGGTCGATCCCAAGGTTTTCACTGGATTCGAACTCAAAGTCATCGGTGCGGTCGTTGTCGGTGGTGCCAGTACATCAGGAGGCTATGGCAGCGTGCTGGGAACCCTGCTGGGCGTTGTCCTGATGGGCCTGCTCGAAAATGGCATGATCCTGCTCAAGATCCCGACCTTCTGGCAAAAGATATTCATCGGCTCGGTCATCCTGTTCGCCGTCACAGCGGACATCCTCCGTGCAAAACGAGCTGAAGCTAAACGCGTCAAAGTTGATGTGGCTTGAAAAAGGGGGAACCGATATGAATCAGACCGATAAAAATCCTTTGCTCAAATCGATTCGTGACAATTCCAAAGAGGCGACGCTGATCGCTGTCCTGGTTGTCATCACTTTGCTTCTCGCCGTACTGACCAAAGGCAAGTTTCTCAGCTCGGCCAATCTGGTTTCCATGGCTTTCCAAATGCCGGAATTCGGTTTCATCGCACTGGGCATGATGGTGGTCGTTTTGACCGGCGGCATCAATCTTTCCGTCATCAATACAGCGGCCATGTCCTCGATTTTCGGTGCACTGATCATTTCAAAAGTCTTCAACCAGGGGGAAGGCAACGCCACCGTCGCGCTGATTGGCGGATTGATCGGCATCACAGTTGTCGCCCTGCTGGGTGGTGCCCTCAACGGTCTGGCTGTAGCCCATTTTGGGGTGGCACCGATGCTGGTTACGATCTCAACCATGATGATTTTTGAAGGGGTCGGTCTTCTGATCACCAAAGGAGGTGCCATCTCCGGGTTCCCGTCCAATTACATGTGGATCGGCGCCGGAAAAATCCTTGGCATCCCCTTCCCGATGATCCTCTACATCCTGGCCGTTATCGCTTTTGTCATCCTGCTCGAACACACCGTCTGGGGCCGGCAAGTCTATATGGTCGGCTGCAATCCGACCGCAACATACTTCTCAGGTGTCAACAATCGCTCCGTCCTGATGCGAGTGTACCTGCTGTCAGCAGCCTGTGGCATTTTCGCCGCTGTCCTGATTTCATCCCGCTACAACTCAGCCAAAGTCGACTACGGTTCATCCTATCTGATGAAATCGATCGTTGCCACGGTCCTGGGTGGCACAGACATCAATGGTGGCTATGGCAAAGTCATCGGCACCGTCACAGCTGTTCTGATCATCCAGGCCATTTCATCCGGACTCAACCTGCTCAACGTCAACCGTTTCCTGACCGATGTCATCATGGGTGGTCTGCTGCTGGTTGTCCTGGCCATCAACTTCATCAGCATGGTCATCTCGGCCCGGCGCAACAAACAGCAAGCAGCGGCCAAGGCTGTCTGATATCATCCGACTCGATCAATCCCTGGATTCCGAAATCATGCACACGCCTGTGTGCTGATAAATAAAAGGAGGAAGACCCATGTTCAAAAAAGCAATCTCTGTCATGCTCGTCCTCGTGATGGTCACCTTGGTTGGCTGCTCAGCAGCGACCACGACAGCCACCACAGCGGCTCCTGCGGCAACCACTGCGGCAGCTGCCGAAACCACCGCAGCCCCAGCTGGCGGCAGCGAATCCTACACCATCGTTGTCATGCCCAAGCTGATCGGCATCCCTTACTTCAACCGTTCCCAGACCGGTGCCGAACAGGCTGGCAAAGACCTCGGCGTCAACGTCATCTACAACGGTCCTTCCGTTGGTGACGCTGCCCAGCAGGTCCAGATGATCGAAGACTACATCACCCAGGGCGTCGATGCGATCTGTGTCGCCCCGAATGATGCGGCCGCTCTGACCCCTGTCCTGCAGAAGGCCAAAGACGCCGGCATCAAAGTCCTCGACTGGGATACCCCTGCTGAAAAATCCGTTGTCGAACTGTCTGTGCACCAGATTGACGACAAGGAACTGGCCCAGGTCTACTATGACCAGCTCGTCGAAATCGCTGGAACCGATTCTGGCAACTATGCCATCATCACCGGTGGTCTCTCGGCTGCCAACCTCAACACCTGGATCGACCTCGGTGCCGAATACGCCAAGACCAAATACCCGAACCTGAAGCTCGTCACCGACAAAATCGGTTCTGACGAATCAGCTGATATCGCCTACCAGAAATCCCTCGACCTGATCAAGACCTATCCGGACCTGATCGGCATCCTCGGCTATTCCACCCCGGCACCGCTTGGCATCGCCAAAGCTGTCCAGGAAAAGGGCCTCCAGGACAAGATCGCTGTTCTCGGTACCGCTATGCCGACTGACTCCAAGCCTTACCTCCAGGATGGCTCCCTCGATGCTTCCCTGCTCTGGGATCCGGCCACCCTCGGTTACCTGACCGTTTACCTGGCCAAGGCCGTCCTCGATGGCACACCTGTCACCGATGGCATGGACGTTCCGAATGTTGGTAAGATCGTTGTCAGCGGCAAGGACGTCGTCATGGGTCCTCCAGCCGTCTTCACCAAGGAAAATGTTGACAACTATCCTTTCTAAGCCAGATCTTGATTCTTAATGGACGTATCATTGATGTCATCTGGGCTCCCACTGAATGTCTTGCTTTGGTGGGGGCCCTTAGCCAATACGGGAGGCAAAGCACATGAATTACTATCTGGGTCTCGATAATGGCGGCACGCTGGTCAAGGCCGTCGTGTTTGATCAAAATGGCCAGATGATCACACGGGCCTCAGAGAAATTGACCATGCTAACGCCTGCACCCGGTTTTACCGAACGGGACATGAATGAACTCTGGTCAGCCAATCTCCGGGTCCTGCGCGCGGCAGTCGAACAAGCGGGTCCCCAGATCGCTACCCAGATTAAAAGTGTGGCCTGTTCCGGCCACGGCAAGGGGCTGTATCTCTGGGGCAAAGACCAGCGGCCCGCCTATCACGGGATCGTCTCGACCGATGCCCGAGCCGTAGACTATTCCGACCGGTTCAATTCAGATGGAACAACAGAAAAAGTCTTTGCCACCAATTTCCAGCGCATCCTGGCCAGCCAGCCCGTTTCGATCCTGCGCTGGCTTAAAGACCATGAACCACACGTACTAGCCAATACCCAGTGGATTTTCGAGTGCAAGGACTACATCCGCTTCCGTCTCACAGGTGAAGCGTTTGCCGAGATCACCGATTATTCCGGCTCGAACCTGCTCAATCTCAAGGAGCGCCGCTTTGACCACAATCTGATGGAGACCTTTGGCCTGGGCGACTTGTACGACGCCCTGCCCCCGCTCAAACACTCGACCGATGTCTGCGGTTTGGTCACTTCAGAAGTCGCAGCCCAGACCGGTCTTCCCGCCGGTATCCCCGTGGCCGGCGGCATGTTTGACATCGATGCCTGTGCCATTGCCATGGACATCCTCAGCGATGACAAATACTGTGTCATCGCAGGAACCTGGAGCATCAATGGCTTCATTTCCCGGCAGCCGGTCACCGATCATAGCGTCATGATGAATTCCATCTATGCCCTGCCGGACTACTACTTCATCGAAGAAAGCAGTCCGACCTCAGCCGGCAACCACGAATGGTTTATCGAACAATTCATGAGCGAAGAAAAGCAGCTGGCTGAAGCTCGCGGGATCAGTGTCTATCACCTGACCGACGACATGGCAGCCGCTGTCGCTCCCGAAGACCACGACATCATCTTCCTGCCCTACCTCTACGGATCCAATTACAACCCCCGGGCCAAAGCCAGCCTGATCGGTCTGGACAGCTCCCACACCCGGTCCCAGATCATCCGGGCTGTTATGGAAGGCATCTGCCTCGGGCATCGGGTCCATCTGGAAAAGCTGCTCGCCCATAAAAGGCCCAGCGTCATCCGTCTGGCCGGCGGTGCAGCCAACTCACCCTTCTGGGTCCAGATGTTTGCCGATATCTTCCAGCTCCCCGTCGAGACCCTGGAATCCAGCGAACTGGGCGCCCTGGGCTGTGCCATGGCCGCCAGCGTAGCCGACGGACACTATCAGGACCTGGCCGCTGCCAGCCACGCCATGGTCCGGGTCAAACAGCGCTACGAACCTCAATCAGCCTTAGCTGGCATTTATGACCGCAAATACAGACGCTTCAGGCAATTCTCTGAACAGCTTGACACGTTATGGGAATAAAATCACAACCGAAAACAAGGAGGCATCGATGAAACACGGTATTTACTACGCCTATTGGGAAAAGCAATGGCAGGCCGACTACATCCCTTATATCGAGAAGGCGGCTCAACTCGGCTTTGACATCCTGGAGATTGCCGCCAGTCCTCTGCCCTTCTATTCGGAACAACAAATGAAGGACATCAAAGCCTGTGCCGCAGCCAATGGCATCACCCTGACCTGCGGCCACGGCCCCAGTCCGGACCAGAACCTGGCCTCGGCCGACCCGGCCGTCCGCGCCCATGCCAAGTCCTTCTTCACCGACCTGCTGTCGCGTCTCGAAAAAATGGACATCCATGTCATCGGCGGCGGTATCTACTCCTACTGGCCGGTCGATTACGCCCAACCGATCGACAAGCCCGGTGACTGGTCCCGCAGTGTCGCTGGGGTAGCCGAAATGGCCAAAGTTGCTGACGCCTGTGGCGTGGACTTTTGCCTCGAGGTTCTCAACCGTTTTGAGGGCTACCTCCTCAACACCGCCGAGGAAGCCGTCCAGTTTGTCCAGGAAGTCAACCACCCGCGGGTCAAGATCATGCTCGACACCTTCCACATGAACATCGAAGAAGACAGCATCGGTGGTGCTATCCGCAAGGCCGGCCAGCATCTGGGCCATTTCCACACCGGTGAATGCAACCGCCGCGTGCCCGGCCGCGGCCGCACCCCCTGGCGCGAAATCGGCGAAGCCCTTCGCGATATCCACTATCAGGGCGCCGTCGTCATGGAACCCTTTGTCCGCATGGGCGGCCAAGTCGGCTCCGACATCAAGATCTGGCGCGAAATGAACCCCGGCGCTGACGACGCCCAGCTCGACCTCGATGCCAAGAACGCAGTAGCTTTCCAACGCTACATGCTGGACTGATTCTTTTTCTCCTCTAGCAAACAAGGGATCGAACGTGGTGGTTCGGTCCCTTGTTTGTTTTTATAACACTCGGATTGGTTCCCTTTACGGAGCCAGCTTCTAAGTCCGCACAGACCCTTTCCCCGCCCGGATGTTCTGGACAAGATACCGTTTGGCGGGGCAGACATAGGCGCAGCAACCACATTCGATGCAGTCCAGGACATGGTGGTCCTTTAGTTGTTCGATGTTTTTACGACGGGCGCCGTCATCTAATTCAAATGGAAAGAGGTGCATCGGACACGCCTTGACGCAGCGACCACAGCGGATGCAGGGAGATTCAGCAGGTAAGTCCGCTTCATGTTTATCAAACACGAGGATCATGTTGTTCTGCTTGATGATCGGCATGTCCAACCGGTCGATGGCCACGCCCATCATCGAACTACCCATGATGATCTTGCCTGCCTCTGCTGCCTGGCCCCCGGCATGGGCAATGACATCCGGAATCATGGAACCGATTGGGACATTGACATTACACGGTTTCTTGATACCACTGCCATCCAGGGTCAAATGCTTTCGCACCAGAGGCATGCCTGTTTTCAAGTATTTGGCGATGAAACGAACGGTGCTGACATTGATCACCAAGACTCCGACATCGATCGGCAGGCCGCCAGTCGGCACTTCGCGCCCGGTCAGGGCATGGATCAGCAATTTCTCTGCACCCTGGGGGTAGATCGTTTTCAATAATTTAACACTGATAGCCAACTTTAAACGCATCGCTTGTTCGGTCTTTGCCAATGCGTCCCTGAGTAGTTTTTCCGCCAGAGGCTTGTTATCCTCGATCCCGATGATTGCTTGGGGAATCCCCAGGTATTTTAATACCAGGCTGATCCCTGCGATGATTTCATCCGGGTGTTCGGCACACTGGCGAAAATCCGTCGTGATATACGGCTCACACTCCGCGGCATTGATTAACAGACACTCTACCTTCTTGCCTGTCGGGATCCTGAGTTTTCGGTGAGTCGGGAAGCCAGCGCCACCCAGACCAACCAAGCCCGAATCCCGCAAGGCCTTGAGAAAACTTTCCTTGTCCGTGACGGTCGGTGGAGCAATCGATTCATCGGGGGCATACAGCCCATCGGATTCGATCTGGATGACCTCGACCGAGTGACCATCACTGGTGACTTCCTTGCGGATGGCTGTCACCAGGCCGGATACGCTGGAATGGATCGGCACCGCCATCGGATCGTTCGCCTCGCCAATCAGCTGGCCAACCTTGACCTGGTCACCGACCATGACAACGGGTGTACACGGTGGCCCGATATGCATGCTCATCGGGATATGAATTTCCTTGAAATCATCCAGATGGATCGTCGAAAAAGCGTCCGTGTTTTTATGGCTTTTCGGATGGACCCCACCGGATAAATGCCCTGATCTGAACATGGCTGAAACCTCATCGGTTTTGAGGAGAAAAGATAGCCTAACACGGATATTATAATCCTTTTCTTCGTGTACAATGGTTGCATGTTCACTGAAAGGCCAAAAACCCATGCATCACGAAAAATCCATCGGCATCGCGACAGCCGTCGCCGCATACACCCTCTGGGGCTTTTTGCCTGTCTACTGGAAGGTCCTCGGCGATGTGCCAGCCCTGGAGGTCCTCTCGCACCGGATCATTTGGTCCCTGGTCTTTGTCACCCTGATCATCGGCTTTAGCCGGCAATGGGACAAGATTCGCCCGATCATCACTGACCGTCAGCAGGTCCGCCTGATCAGCCTCGCAGCGGTCATGATCGCACTCAACTGGGGGCTTTTCATCTGGGCGGTCCAGTCCGGCCGTCTGCTCGACTCCAGCCTGGGCTATTACATCAATCCGCTGATTGCGGTCTTGCTCGGTGTGGTCATTTTCAAGGAACGCCTGAGCCCTTGGCAGAAGTTGGCGATTGCATCCGCTGCGATCGGCGTCCTGATCCTGGTTATCAAGGCGGGCAAGTTCCCTTGGCTGTCCTTTGCCCTGGCGCTCTCGTTTGGTATCTACGGAGCAATCAAAAAGGCGGTTAAAGCAACCGCCCTTGTGGGTCTGGCGCTCGAGACAGCTGTCCTGGCCCCGCTCGCCCTGCTTTTCATCGTTTCCCGTCAGGCCTCCGGCCAAGGTTCACTGGGCGGATCGAGCCTGACCGTCACCTTGTTCCTGCTCGGCGCCGGTGTGGCCACTGCGATCCCGCTGATCCTGTTTGCCTTCAGTGCCAAGCGCATCCCGCTCTCGACCCTGGGCATCACCCAGTACATCGCTCCGACCCTGATGTTTCTATTCGGCGTTTTCGTCTACCATGAGCCCTTCCAGCTCGTCAATGCCGTCAGCTTTGCCTTCATCTGGCTGGCGCTGGCGATCTACAGTCTGTCCCAGACGAGAGCTCTCAGGCGCAAAGCAGTCGTCTAAGCACTATACTCAACACCCATAGAGGGAGATGCTGGGGGTCCCATGAAAAAAGGCAAGAAAATTATCATCGGCATCCTCGCGGTCTTGCTCACACTCGCCGGTGCCTTTTGGGTCTATACCCTGGACTACTATCATGCGGACCATTCTGCGCTCGAGGCAACCAGCATTGAAAGCGGCGTCACTATTTCCCAGTTAAACGGGGCGCTTGTCTATGACCCTGGCCATGCGGATACCGCCCTGGTCTTTTATCCCGGCGGAAAAGTGGAATACTCGGCCTATCAGCCCTTGATGATTCAGATCGCACAGCAGGGTACTCTGTGCATCCTGCCCGAAATGCCCTTCAACCTGGCGGTCTTTGACATCGATGCAGCCGATGCCTTCATTGCCAAACATCGATCCATTTCACATTGGTACGTCGGCGGGCACTCGCTGGGTGGCAGCATGGCTGCAAGCTATGCTGCTGGCCATGCCACTCAAATGGATGGCCTGGTGCTGCTGGCTGCCTATTCAACGGCCGATCTTGCATCCAGCGGTCTGCGGGTCCTGAGCATCTATGGCGATCGGGATGGCGTTTTGAACCAGACGTCTTATCAGAAATACCGAAAAAACCTGCCGGAGGATCTGGTTGAAATCATTGTGGCAGGCGGCAATCACGCTGGATTTGGCAATTATGGCCCACAACAGGGCGACGGAAATGCCATCATGACTCCGGAACAACAGCAGCAGAAAACCGCACAAGCCGTCGCGGAATTTTTCGCGAAATCGCGCTGAACGACCTGAAAGAAAGGGCTCATTCCGCCTCCTGTGCTAGCTGTGCTTTCACTTACGCCAGAGCCAGGTGATTGCTCTTCTGGTATTGCTTGGGCGTGCAAGAGCAAGACTTCTTGAACGATTTTAGATAGGATGTGTAGTCTGTAAATCCGCTGTCAAAGCAGGCTTCAAGGATTGATTTACCCTCGCGGATCAATTTCTTGGAATTTTCCAAACGTTTGGAGATCACATAGTTGTAAATGCTGGTCCCAGCATACTCCTTGAACAGTCTGCTGAGATGGCCTTCACTCATATTGACCTGGCGCGTGATCAGGCTTAGGTCCACATCAGGGTCCAGAAAATTCTGGTTGATAAAATGGATGATCGCGGCTACCTCGGGGTTTTGCAAGCGCTCGCTTGATCGATCATGATGCTCATAAAGGTCCAGGATCGTAATCATCAATTCCATGGAATAGCAGGTCATCAGGGCAGGTGCATATTTGTCACTGCGTTCAATGGCCTTGTATGTCTCATAGAAGACATTCCGCAGTCGCCACTGGCTCTCTTTCGTGCAGGAAATCGTGCAGGGTTCCATTAAAAAGTTGAAATCACTCTCTTCTATCGCATGCAGCCGGATGATTTCAGCCAAATATTCAGGAATGATATGGACCACAAAGCGTTTATAGCACGATGTCCCCTCTTCAATGATGGTGCAATGCAGCAGCCCGGGAGGAATGATGACAATCTCCCCGCACTTGACGGGGTAGCGGATACCTTCGGCCGAGATGGAGATGTTACCTTCGACAACCAGGATCACCTCGATGAAATCATGACTGTGCAACAGGAAATTTCCAAAAGTCCGGTCGGCGAAATAGAGGATGTTGATGCCTTTATCGACAGATACTTTCGGAATCGGCTGATCAAAAAGTTCAAAAACTTGAGGATTCAACATCATTGGACTCCTGTTTGTTTGAATGTAAATCGGTCATCGCAAACATCGTTCTGACAGATTGGCCAGTATTTGGATCCTGCATGCACAACCTTTAGGCTAGTTGCACAGCATGGGACTACTGTAGAATGCAGTTTTATAACTTGCAAGATGGTTTGACAACAAGGTCAAGATTTGCAAGATTTTCCCCATGATTTGCAACGACTCTACTAAGCTCGCTGACTAGAATCGAAAGCATCACAGCCATCTGAGCCCAACGAGGAGGAAATCAAGGATTATGTTGAACAGGAAAATCCCAGCTTTGATTCTGGCTCTCACACTGGCGACGCTCTCCCTCGCCGGTTGTGCCGAAGCAAAAGCAAGTGAAGCAACAACGGCCAGCACAACCACCGCCACCGCTGCATCAGCCACACCTGCCCAAACATCCTCAGCCGGTAAATTCAATCTCGATGATGTCCGCGAACGTGAAATCTCACTGGTGGATCGCATGGGCGAAGCACATATCATGGGCAAAACCCAGCTCGCTTTCGGTGAGGCCCTCAAGGAACTGAGCGACGGCAAGATCACGTATGTCAGTTACCTGAGTGGTGAAATTGACACGGGTGCCACCCATGTCCGCGATATGTTTGGATCCGGCTTGATCGGTTCAGCGCGGGCGCAGCTCGAATTGATGGGCTATTACGGGTATGAAAAGGGCGCAGTCTTTGGTCTGCCCTACCTCTTTGCAGATCGTGACCATTTCTGGAAATTTGCCGATTCGGAACTGGGGCAGCAAGTTCTCGATGATATCAATGCCCAGAACTGGAACCTGGTTGCCCTCGCCTATATCGAAGAAGGCGCCCGCCATTTTTTCACCACCAAAGAAATCTCTGCTTACCAAGATCTCAAAGGCAAGAAGATTCGTGTCCAGAACTCCGACATCTATGTCGCGCTCGTCGAGGCATTTGGCGCATCCGCCACGCCGATGGCCTGGGGTGAAGTCTACGGTGCGCTCTCCACAGGCGTCGTCGACGGTGCCGAAAATCCTTACACCGGCTATCAGGCCAGCCTCTTGAACGAAGTCGCGCCCTATATCCTGGAAGATGGCCATATCTTTGCCGGCAATGTCCTGGCCGTCAGCAGTACGATCTGGAACGAACTGAACGATACCGAAAAGTCTATTTTCAAGGAAGCTGCCAAAAAAGCCAGTGCCTATAACCACCAGCAAGTTGCTGCTGACGAAGCAGCCATCAAGAAAGACCTGCTTGCCAAGAGCGTCAAGATCATCGAACTGAGCGATGCTGACAAAGATGCCATCTACCAAATGGTCCAGCCCCTCTACAAGAAGTTTGCTGCCAGCCAGAACGAGCTGGTGGACCAGATTCGCAGCCTGCGCTGACAGTTGACGGATAGATCCTTTCGTTTGTTGGAGCCTTGCTGGCCTGTCTGGCAAGGCTCCTGACAATCAACAGGCAAGGAGACTCAAACATGTTCATCGATAAAACAATCGACAGGTTGTTCAAGATCGTCAACCTGGTCAGCCGCATCCTGCTAATGATCATCTTTATCGTCATGTGGATCGTCATTTTCGGCCGATACCTGCTGAAAATCACACCGGTCTGGGGTGAGGAGCTGGTCCTGTTTTCCCTGCTCTGGCTGGGCCTGTTGAGTGGTGCCGAGGCGTTGCGCAGTGACTTGCATATCAAGATCACCATGATCGATCGTCTAGTGTCAAAAAAATTCCTGGCCGTCCAGGATGTCATCTATGATCTTCTCATCATCGTTGTTTCCAGCCTGGTCCTTTATCATGGTGTTCTGGCCACTGTTCAAGTCATGGATGTGCGCTACATGGGTCTGAAATTCTCGGAGTCCTTTGCCTATGCTGCCATTCCTGTCGGCTTTGCCCTTTTCCTGATCGCCAAGTTTGAAAAATACTACAAGAAGTTCACCCGTCATCAAGCTGTGCAACTTCAGGAGGAACAGCCATGAGCACCCAAGAGATCGGTATCATCATCCTGCTGGGGGTCTTTCTGGTCCTGCTGTTCATGCGGATGGAGATCATGTTCTCCATCTTGATTTCCAGTGTTGTCACCATGCTCTACCTGGGTATCCCGCTGTCGGTTGTCATCACCCGCAGTGTAGCCACCATCCGCTCCTATGGCATGCTGGCCATCCCACATTTCATCATCGCTGGCGAAGTCCTGTCAGATGGCAGTCTTTCCCGGAAAATCATCGAATTTGTCGAGTCGCTGGTCGGTTGGATCCGCGGCGGACTGGCCATGGTCAATGTCGCAGCCAGCACATTTTTCGGTGGCATTTCCGGCTCGCCGCTGGCTGACATCTCATCGCTTGGTACCGTCCTGATTCCCATGATGAAAAAGCAGGGCTATGACGAGGAATTTGCGACGAACATCACAATTACCAGTGCCCAGCAGGGACTGATGATCCCACCCAGCCACAACATGATCATCTATGCCATGGCTGCCGGTGGTGTTGCCTCTGTCAGTAAACTGTTCCTGGCTGGCATTGTCCCTGGCATCCTGCTTGCGATCGTCCTGATGATCTATTCCTACTATTGTGCCGTGAAGCGGGGCTATCCCAAGGGCGAACCGTTCAACTTCATCCGGCTGGTCAAAACCTTCTTTTCATCGTTCTGGGGCTTGATGACGCTGGTGATCATCATCCTGGGCGCGACGACAGGTGTTTTCACAGCAACGGAATCCGCTGCCATTGCCATTCTCTGGGCTTTGATCGTGACCAAATTCATCTACAAAGACATGACTGCCAAACGCCTCTGGGATCTGATCGGCCGCAGTGTCATCACCGTATCCCGATTGCTGATCGTGATGGGCATCGCTTCCAGTTTTGGTTTTGTCGTCGCCTTCCTGCGCGTTCCCCAGACCTTGGCCAGCCTGATCTACACGCTGACCGACAACCCGATCCTGATCCTTCTGATTATCAACGGGATTTTGATTCTCCTTGGCATGATCATGGACATGGGTTCCATCCTGATCATCACGACCCCCATTTTTCTGCCGATTGCCATGAGCATTGGCGTGGACCCGGTCCATTTTGGCATTATCATGATCTTCAACTTGGCGATTGGCATGCTGACGCCACCGGTTGGTGGCGCCTTGATGGTTGGGCACCTGATTTCCGGGGTCAAAATGGAGCGACTGATTGTCACCCTGATTCCCTTTTTCATCATCATGCTCTTGACCCTGCTGGTCGTCACCTTTTTCCCGCCGCTGGTCATGACCCTGCCCAATCTGATCAAATAATCTCACCAGGAGCCCTGCATGACTATGAAAATCGACATCCATTTGCATATGGCTTACAGCAACACGTCCTGCAAGCAGGTTGGACCTGACGCTCAGGTCCTTGCTGATGCAAAATCCATGCGCAATTACCTGCTAGCTAACAGTTTCAGTCATGGCATTGTCTTGTCAACAGATGAATTTGCTACACGCTGCGGTAACAACATGGATTCCTGCGCCATCGCCCATCAATACCCTGAAACCTTTTCCTGGCTTTGCAGCATCGATCCTTCACCGCTGACCAGCGAAACGATTGGCCATACCATTGAGCAACGCCTGCAATTCTATAAGAACCTTGGCGCCAGAGGCATCGGCGAGTTCATTTTCAACCAGAGGCTGGACCATCCAGATGTTGAAGCAGTTCTGGCAGCCTGTGAAAAGCTGGAACTGCCCTTTCTGTTTCATATGAGTCCCCAAGTCGGATACAATTACGGTCTGGTGGACGAACCCGGCCTGCCATTACTGGCAAAAGCCCTGGCCCGCTACCCTGCATTGACCCTGATTGGTCATTCCCAGCCATTCTGGTATGAAATCGGCGGTGAAATGCCAGGAGATTTTCATTCGCGCAACCAATACCCGGTCGGACCGGTGAAACCTGGTGGCTGTCTGCCTGATCTGTTCAGGCGTTATCGAAATCTGTATGGGGATCTTTCCGCCCACAGTGGCGGTAATGCCATCATGCGCGACCCGGATTTCGGGTATGCTTTCCTGGAAGAATTCCAGGACCAGCTGATGTTTGGTTCCGATCGTGTCAATCCAACCATGCAGTTCCCGCTGGCGGAATTCATCTACAACGCCGTGAAAAAAGGCCGGATCAGCCGGACTGCTTATGATAAAATCTTTTACCGGAATGCCATCCGGGTCTTCCGGCTGGACCACCTCATCAACAGCTAGTCCTGCCTAGCCCATTTCAATCCAGCATTCAGCGTGCCAGGTTTCACCTGGCAATAGTTGCAGGGCTGTGCCGGCACTCACATCCGCAGCGGTGCCACTCCAGGGCTCCACACACAGGTATTTGTCATATCGGTTGGACCAGATCACAACCGTTGAAAAGCTTGAATCGAACCCCATCGTGATCTGCCGGGAACCTTGAGTCATCACCACTGGACTTCTAACCCCCTGGCAAAAGATACCGCCTTCCGGACCTTGCGCCGGTAAGGATAATAGGCTATCCAGCACAGGCCTCTCTGCCGGGATCGGACTGGCCGGGCCAAAATAGCGTGCTGCAGACATCTTCAGGTCCATTTGAGCCGCCGCTGCATTTTCCACTATGAAGTACGGGTGAAATCCATAGACAAACGGCATCGCCTCTGTCCCTGTGTTGGCATAGGCTTGCCTGACCCTAAGGCGTCGGCCCTGGAGACGGTAGCGGAAGGTCAGTTCAAAGGCAAACGGAAAAGCCGTCAGAGACTTTTCATTGGCAGCCAGCTGCAGCACCGCTTCCGCGCCATCTGCAGCTGACGTTGCAACCAGTTCCCAGGGTAAAAGATGCGCTACACCATGGATGCCTATGGTGTAGCGCTTTTGGTTCCAGGTAAAGGTATCGTTTGGCAGAGGGCCGCAGATCGGGAAAAGCACGGGCATGGCACAGCGCGGTCGCTCGTCTGACAGCAGGTTTTCAGGATCACCATAGAGGTATTCGCGCCCTTGGAGCTGAAGTCCTGTCAACATCCCGCCCCGGGAGGGTGTCAGGATAGCCTGGCTTTTGGCCACATCATCCTGGAGCACAACCTGCAGGCGGTCGCCAGCATGATCCTGAGTCACTTTGTACACCAGAAATACCCCTCCCCCTGGTTCAGATCACCTGACGCCCTGATAAGAAGACTGCCTGGGTCCTGATCGCATCATCCAGCAGCACCAGATCCGCATCCGCGCCGATCACCAATTCACCTTTACGCCCGGAAAGGCCCAGGTGGTGAGCAGGATTTCTGGTGAGCATCCGAACGGCTGCCCACAAAGGCTGGCCCGCTTGCTGGCAGACCGTACGTACCAGTCGATCACCTGAAGCAATGCTGCCAGCAAAAAACTTGCGGTCAGGAGATTTGGATACACCATCTTCAAGGATGATCTTCATCGTTTTGCCAAAAATTTCCATCTCATACTCACCGTCCGGGTAACCGGCCAAGGAGGTCGCATCCGATACGAGCATCAATCGGTCATAGCCAATGCACTTGACGGCCAGGCTGATCAGCTCAGGTGGCAGATGGCAGCCATCCGCGATGATTTCCACATCCAGGTCATCCAGGAGCAAGGCAGCCTCCACGACGCCTCCTCTGCGGAAACCACCTTGCCGAGTGACTGTGGACATCACGCTGTATAAATGGATCACACTGGAAAATCCGGCCAGCTTGGCTGCCTTTACTTCCGTAAAAGTGGCCTGGCTATGGCCAATGCAGGGAATGATGCCCAGTTTTCGGATCGCGCGGCCGAATTCCAGGACACCTGGCAGCTCTGGAGCCGCCATCCAGCGCACAATTGTGCCTTCGGCAGCGGTCACAATGGCCTGGTAGAGAGCTGGGTCAGCTTTTGCGAATTCCGATTCCGTGGCCAGTTCTTTGCCTTTGGCTGGGTCATCCGCCATGTAGGGGCCTTCTAGGAAAAAACCCAGGAAATGGGGCAGGTTTTCGCGCCCGGCCATGCCTCGCACCGCGGCAACATGCTGCTTCATCTCATCGGCTGAATGGACAATCGGGGTCGGGGTCAGGGAGGTGACACCGTGCTCGAGGTGCATCCGGAACCCTTTTGCATAATCCTCGGCAACTGGATTCATGAAACTGCCACCGCCACCACCATGGGCATGGACATCGATGAAGCCTGGTGCCAGATAGTGACCTGAGCAATCGATCTTCTCAGCATTCGTGACCTTGGGCGCATCTGGTTCCAAACCCAGCCAGGAGATTTTTCCAGCATCGACCAGCAAAGCACCGTTTGCCAGCAGTTGATCCGGTAAAACCAGGGTACAGTTGTGAAAAAATTTGGTCATACACACACCTCCGGGCATTTCATCAGGAAATAGCGCCTACCAGTCTGGGAATGAACAGACTGATCTCCGGGAAAAGAAGCAGGATGATCGTACAAGCCACCATGGCCAGCACAAAGGGCATCAAGTCCTTGATCGTTTTTTCGGCCCTGACCTGAGCGATGTTACAGCCAAGGATGATGGCATTGCCAACAGGCGGTGTCACCAGGCCAATCGCCATGGCCAGTATGAAAACGATGCCAATATGGTATGGGTTGTAACCCAGGTTCATGGCCATCGGCACCAAAACAGGGGTCAACATCATCAAAAGCAGTCCCATGTCGATAAAGAGGCCCATGGCGACAATGGCCAGGATGATCAACGTCATCAGGACGGTCCCATTGTCCGTCATGGCCATCAGCATCTGTGTCAGTTTCAGAGGCGCCTTCAGGAAAGAAAGGACATAGCGGAAGGCGAACGAGGTCGCAATCGCCAGCATGATCATCGTCATGTTGTCGACAGCTTGCGCCATGCTGCGCCAGAACTGCCTCAGCCCCATGTTCTTGTATATGAAAACCGTGACAAAGAGCGAATAGACAGCCGCAATCGCAGCCGCTTCAGTTGCAGACGCGACACCCTGGGTCGTGCTGTAAATGATGATGACCATGGCGAACAAGCCAAACAAGGCGTCCTTGACGATCCGAAGATTTTCCTTCAGGCTCTTTTTTTCACTGTAGGGGTATTTGCGTTTGACCGCGATCCAGATCGTCGGGATTAAAAGCGCCACACCCAGCAGGATGCCCGGCAGATAGCCCGCGAGGAACATGGTCGTAATCGATAATCCGGCATTCGCATATATGACAAAGAAGATCATGTTCTGGCTCGGCGGAATGATGACACCTTGCACCGAGGAGGTCACGGTGACCGCAACAGAATATTCCGGATCATAGCCTTCTTTTTTCATGGCTGGAATGATCATGGCCCCAATGGATGAGACATCGGCAACCGAAGATCCCGAAATCCCGCCAAAGAGCATGCTGACCAGGACATTGACGATCGCGGTCCCGCCACGCAAACGGCCCACCAGCAACGAGCTGAACTGGACCAGACGCGTCGAAATATGGCCGTCGGACATGATCTGGCCCATGATCATGAAAAAGGGCACGGCCATGAATGTGAAGGTGTTCAGGCCGGAAGCTGCTGCCGAGAACAGATTGTAAAGCGGGATATCCAGATACAGGGCGGTGATCAGGGAAGCACCACCCAGGGCAAACGCAACCGGAATCCGGATGATAATGAAAAAAATAATGCTTCCAAAAAGCAGTGCCAGGGCTATCAATTCATTCGCCGACATGGATGATTCTCCTTGTCTTCTTTTCATCTTTGACAAAAACGCCAATCAAGTTGATGATGCAAAAGAGCGTGCTCATTCCGGCGCCAAAAATGACTGGAATGTACCGAAGTCCCTGACTCCAGCCACTGGCGGCCATCGGCTTGTTCCAATACTGGTTCATCAATTTGACTCCAAAATACGCCAGGATGACCAGAAACACGCCCTGGAGCAGATAGCGGAAGACGTCCATGGCCTTTTGTAGTCCAGGCGACATTTTTTCATAAACCGAACCGATATAGAAATGGTCGTCTTTCCAAGTGTTGAACACGATTGAAGGGTATGCAAACCAGCCCAGCAGGAGCAAGACGATTTCATCCGACCAGCTCCAGGGATCATTAAACGCATACCGCTTGATGACTTGGACAAAGGACACAGCCAGCATGAGCAGCATCACGGAAATGCAATACCCCTTGATCCAAACCAGCAAGACATCGACTTTGCGGCGTAAGGACAGATATAAATGAGTCATCTCGTTGACGTTCCTTTCAAGAAATAAATCCTTGTTTCAGCCTGGGAACGACTGAAAAATAGCCGGCGATTTACCAAAGCAAACCGCCGGCTATCGTCATACTTGTTTTGAGTTATTGGATGGCGAGAATTTTATCCAGATAATCCTTGTACTGAGGGTAATTGCTGTACATAGGCTGGACGGCCTGCTGGAATTCAGTTGTATCGACCTCGATGAATTCAACACCAGCTTCGACGCATTTCTGTTTATATTCCTCGGACGCTGCATTAGAAGCTACTATCATGGCATCGATGTATTCATCCAAGGCCTTCATGAAAACTTCTTTCTGCGCATCTGTCATGGCTGAATAGCATTTTTCACTCATGATATAGACATTCGGGGAAATCTGGTGCTTGTCATAGGTGAAGTATTTGGCTGCTTCATAATGGCCGGTCAGATAATAGCCCATCATCGGGTTCTCGGCTACATCCACAACCCCAGTCTGCAAAGCCTGGAAAACTTCGCCAAATGCCATCGGAGTCGGAACTGCACCGAGCGCTTTGATCATGTTGATAACGATCTCGGATTCCTGGACACGGACTTTCTTGCCCTTGAGGTCAGCCAGGCTGCGGATCGGTTCTTTGGAATAGAAGCTGCGGAATTCTGCATCACCGCTGGCTTTGAGGTAAGTGAGGCCCACAATATTGGCATCATGGAGTTTGCCAAGGATCTCCTGGCCCACTTCACTTTCCAGCACGCGGTTGCAATGGTCGGCATCATTGTAAAGGTAAGGCAGCGTCAGGACGCCCACATCCGGGACAGTCGCCTGGAGAGATGCCAGATTGACACGCGTGAACTCAACTGTACCCGCCTCGATCATGCCAACAACAGTGGCTTCATCACCCAGCAAGGCATCCGGGAAAAATTCAATCTGCACGGTATTATTGGTTTGCTCCGCCACCTTCTTGATGAAATCTTCAGCCAATGTTCCAATCGGCGAGTTTGCGGGCTGGTTTTCAGCGAACTGGATCTTGATCACAGGTGCATCCGCGAAAGGATCACTGGGTGTTCCTGCAGTGGAAGGGGCAGCCGTGGTTGAAGCTTCAGCAGCTGTGGTGGCCGCAGAAGTGGCAGAGGTACTCGTTTGGGCACAACCAGCGCCAGCAAGCACCAGCATGGCCAGGGACAAGCTAAAAGCAAGCAATCTCTTCTTGAACATGTTCGGTCTCCTCCAAAATCTTAATCAGGTTCATCAGAAGTCAAAGTGGGATGGACATGCAGCTATCCCGCCCACTTTAACGAAGCTAATGAGGTGATTCTAATCTCCTTCACAATGGCTGTTCTTTGCAAAATAAAACCGAAATCTTGCATATCCTGACTGGATCAAAGAAATCAGCGAGCAAGGATCACCGGGTCGTCGAGCCTGACCATCACTTTGTTCCTGCTCGGCGCAGGTATGGCCACTACCTTCCCTCGAGCCCTTCCAGCTCGTCAATGCCGTCATTGTCACCTTCATCTAGCTGGCACTTGTCATTTATAATCTGCCCAAGTCCAGAATTTCAGACCTTTTATTCCGATATCGGTATATAATTGATCTGAGGTGATTGTGGTGAAATACATGAGCATAACTGAAGCGAGTCAAAAGTGGCAGATCAGCGATCGCAGGATTCGCGTGCTTTGTGGGGAAGGCAGAATCGAGGGCGCCGTCAAGATTGGCCGCAACTGGTCCATTCCTATCGATGCAGTGAAACCAGTCGACGCGAGAGAAACTACTAAAAAGTTTTACGTGGGGCTGGATGAAGATTTCACAATCGTTGACTCCCTCAAGCACGCGATTGATCAGCATCGCCCTTTTCCGGAGAGACTTGCCCAGTCGCTGCATGAAAAGCTGGTTGTTGAATGGACCTACAATAGCAATGCGATCGAAGGAAATACCCTGACCCTGTCCGAGACCAAAGTTGTTCTGGAAGGCATCACGGTTGGAGGCAAGTCACTGACCGAGCATTTGGAAGCCATCAATCACAAGGAAGCAATCCTTTTTATCGAAGATCTCATTGTCAACCAAGAATCCCTCTCGGAATGGAACATCAAGAACATTCACGCGTTGGTCTTGAGAGAAATTGACACGCTGAATGCGGGGAAATACCGGACGGAAAATGTCGTGATCAGTGGTGCCAGACATATCCCCCCCAAACACTATGAAATCAATAACCTGATGCAAAAACTGGTCCGGGAATATCAGGAAGATTGGACGGATTTGCATCCGGTCGTCAAAGCAACCTTGCTTCATGGCGAATTTGTGAAAATACACCCTTTTATCGATGGAAACGGCCGGACAGCGCGGTTACTCCTGAATTTTGAGTTAATGAAGCAGGGCTATCCTCCGGTCATCATCAAAAATGAAACCCGGGCGGCCTACTACGATGTGCTCGACCTGGCCCATTCCACCATGAACTACAGACCCTTGATCAAACTCATAAGTGACCTAGTTTTGGAAACTGAACAACTCTGGTTATCCGTGCTGGACTAGTCATGCTGCAAAACTCATTGCCAGCCCACTCACACCGCTGTCCCACTCACCCGTCCCATGGAGTCCCGGTATTGGCGCGGTGAAAGGCCGGTCTTTTTCTTGAAGATCTTGGAGAAATAGCTTTGGTCGCTGTAACCGACCTCCGTAGCGAGGCGGTTTAGAGGGATATGCTCTTCCAGCAGCAGTTTCTTGGCCTGGTCGATCCTGACTCGATTAATATAATCCGAAAAGTTTTCGCCGGTCTCTTTTTTGAACAGGCGGGAGAAGTAGCTGGGGCTCTGGTAAACACTGGAAGCAACGTCTCGCAGGGACAGTTCGGATCGGTAGTTCCTTTTGATGAATGTTATGGCATCCTTCATCTCGCGACTGATGTTACAAGTTTGCCTGTCACTGCACTCGATGTACTGTTCAAAGATCGCAACAATCCAGAATTTGATTTCGTCCTGGTTTCTAAAGCGGTCGATTTTGCTGAAATTGATTTGGTTCAAGGTGTTGATGGTTGCTTGGTCCGCCCCCCGGTGAAGGATGGAACGCGAAATCAAAACGATCAGCTCGATGATGCCGATTTTCTGGCTATCCCAGTCTTTTCCGGCGGGCAGAATGTTCTGATCCAGTATTTCAACCATGATCTGGATGGCTTCGCTGATCTGTCCTGACTCGATGCAGAGCATCAAAGCCTTCTCTTTTACAATTTGCGCCTGGAGACCGGCTGAATCATCACGAACCGGATCATGGCTCGCGTGTGTTCGATCCTTGTCATCCGGCCAGTCGCATTCACCTGGCTGGGAGTCTCGACAGACTTTTTGGACCATCATCTGGAGGACCTGCCGGCAGGAAGTAATTCTGGCGCGCTCCTGATCGTTGAGCAGCGCTGGGTTTTCCGTTTTGAATGAACTGCAAACGGTCAGCTGAATCGTCCCGCCCTCAAAAGAGACCGGTTCCAGCCAATACACGAACCCCGTTCCATCGAGCCAGACAGGCTCTGATGTCTGGCAGGAAAGATGAAAAGGCGTTCCTGGATTGGCACGGGCAGGGAAAATAACGTTAGCTTCCGGATCAAAAACGACACACTGTAGATCACAGGCCTGGTGATAGAGTTCAAACACATGGTGAATATCGGGACGCTGACCATTCATAAGGGATACAACTCCAACGCTTGGCACGTTAAATGCCCTGTCGCCTGAAAGAAAAGGAGGCCGCAGCCTCCTTTTCTTTCAAGCCAATCAGGCTGCTATTATCTGAGTTTGCCGTATTTCTCGAAGCATTCGAGGGCGTAGAGCATGGATTCCTTGGTGACACCGATCGCGTTCAAGTAGCCGTATTCGACGCCGATCAGGCCGCCCTGGGGGGTCGCCCATTTCTCGACCAGCTGTTTGACTTCGTCTTCGATTTTCTGCTTGTCACCCGTAGGCAGCGTAGCCTGGATGTCGACTGCAACTTCAAAGCAGACTTTGCCGCGTGCGATCGCCGAGACTTCATCAATACCCAGCAGTTGCGGCTGATGGATGTTGATGATGTCGGCACCGACTTCGATGATGTCGGGCAGGATTTCGTTGACCTTGCCATCGGTATGGAAGCGGACGTCCATGCCACAACGGTGGGCCGCATCGAAGATGCGCTTGTACTGGGGCTTGAAGATCGAGCGGAAGACTTCCGGCGAGACCATCAGGTTGTTCTGGGTGCCCCAGTCATCGGTGGTGTCGTAGCAATGGATCCGGCCCTTGCCCAGGCGATAGGCTTCTTCGATGATGCCGATTTGGTAGTCGGCCATTCTTGTCGCCAAGCCTTCGACCAGTTCGGGCTCGAGCATACAGTCGACCAGAGTGTCATCGAAGCCACGCAGGAAGTGCATGCGTTCGAACATGCAGTGCGGGCTGTTCATCTGGACATACAGGCCTTTGCGCTCGGCCTCGTCCAGCGCCTCCTCGAGGCCATCGAAACGGCCTTCGGCGCGCGGATCCGGCAGCTCATAGGTCTCATAGTCCTCAACATCCGGGATGGCGATGTTCTTGACCTGGCCCATGTCAGAACCGGTGGCATCCTCACTGCTCCAGAGACAGCCCCATTCGTCGAGCTTGCCGTTCTGGGGCCGGGCTTTTTTCTTCACGGTGTAAGCGGCGTCCGGATCACGCTTGTTCTTGTCCGGCAGGACAAAGATCCGGTAGACATCGCCTTTCTGGCCGATCCGGTCAAATCGCAGGCCGATCCGCTCGGGTCCTGTGAATTTGATGTTGCCCTTGATGATTTCGTAACCAGTCATGATGTGCCCCTTACTTCTTCAGATACTGTGGGAAGTTGGCCTCAATGGCGTCGATCATGGTCTTTTTCACGCCTTCAGCATCCACCAGGTTGGTCGTGACTGCGACGACAGCATTGGAAGGAGGAAGCATGTCGGCCCATTCCGGACTGGTGATGACCAGGTCTGTCGTATGCATGTAAGCCATGGCTTCGCCAAAGGCACAAGACTCGACGTTAGCCTCGATGTTGCTTTGATTGCAAATGTTTTGGATGTTGATTTTGAGAATGGTGGATGTCCCCATTCCGTTGCCACAGACGCAGAGAATGTTCAGCATGTTTTGTTCCTCCTAAATGGACCAGTCAGTTGAATGATTATGGTTATACTTCTATTGGATCTTAGCCGGCAATCGGGATACCCATCATGCTGCCAATGGCCTTCAGAGCCAGGATGATGCCAACCCAGATGGTTGCGTAGTCAGCACTGCCCTGCCACCAGGTCAGGCCCATCAGGTTGACCGCCAGGGCCGAGCCACCGATCTGGATCAGGCCGTTGAGCGTGGTCAGGATGGCAGCAGCTCTCCAGCCACCCGCCTTGTTGGCAAAGACGGCAATGGTCGCGTTGTCAAAAAACAGCGGGATGAAGCCAGGGACGAGGAAGATCGGGGATTTGAAGATGAGCAGGAGGATCAGGCCGAGGATCTGGCCGAAAGCACCGAAGATCAGGCCGAGGACGACGGATTTCGGGGCAAAGGCAAAGATGGCGGCACAGTCGACACCGGCGACGGCACCGGGCAGGATCCGTTCGGAGATGCCTTTGAAGGAGACCATGATTTCACCGACGAACATCCGGACACCGGCGAGCAGGACGTAGATGTTGGCGGTCAGGGTCAGGGCAATCCAGAGCAGGAAGACAATGTTGTTTTTCAGACCGGCCTGGCCGAATCCTTCAGCACCACGCAGGGTGTTGATGGCGTCACCGCCGATGACCATCATGATGACGGCAACAGAAATCAACATGACCAGGAAAGTGGCGATGACGTTGTCTTGCAGGAAGCTGAGCTTGCTCGACATCTTCTTTTTCTCGATATCGTGCTTTTCGGCATCACCGAGCTTGCCGGCGATGTTGTATGCGACATAGCTGGCCAGCATCTGCTGGTGAGCAACGGTGAAATCAGCATTCGTGACGGCTTTGGTCGGCTTGATCAGCAGGGTGGAGAAGATACCCCAGTACAAGGCAGTGATGATCGAGGCGATCAGAACGGTCGGGACCATGCCCAGGCCGAGGAAGCGCCAGACAATGTAGGTGCTGATGCCAGCCTGGACGATCATGACGTTGCCAGTCAGGAAGACGGACTTGATCTTGGTGACTTTTCTCATGGCAACGAGCAGGACATTGAGGACGAAGGCAACCAGCAGGGTATAGATGCCCCAGGAGGCACCGGTTCCGGCTCCCAGAACTGCATCGATTTTCTCGTATCCAGCGGTCATGGTCGGATAGGTGTTCAGTCCAGCACCCTGGATACCAGTCGATGCGGTCAGGGCTGCAAGCAGCTTGTTGAAATTGCCGATCAGGGCGCCGGATCCCATGCCCAGGACCAGGATGCCGATCGAGGCCTTGGCTGCACCCATGAATGCCTTGGAGAAGCTCTGTTTCATGGCGACATAGCCAACGAAGACGATGATGGCCATCAGGATGAAGGGTTGTCCGAAAATCTGTTTGAGCAGGAGATCAAGTACGGACTGCAACATGATTGATTTACCTCTTTCTTCTATGTTTGATTGATTAGAAAATGTGTCTCGATGAAATGGGCAACACCATCCTGGTTATTGGACAGCGTTTGGTGCGAAGCCCGGGCTTTGACGAGATCTGTGGAATTGTCGACGGCCACGGAGAGACCGGATGCTTCAAACAGGCTGATGTCATTGTCATAGTCGCCGAATGAGCAGATGCTTGACCGATCCATTGCCAGATGATTCCCAAGCCATTCCAGGGCGGATTTTTTGGACACGGCCTGGTCAAAAATTCCTGTCAAGCCATAGCCCGTCGCTTCCGTGCAAAGCTGGGGCATGTTTGCAATCAAATCGCCCATTTGGCTGATTTTGACCGGATCCTCTTCGTAAACAACGATTTTGATCAGGTCTGTTGTCTTGGCCACCTCCTGGTATTCCTCGAATCCAATCCCAACTGCGTTGATTTTTACGTTCACACCATTTTTTGCAGCAAGGTGCTCGTAAGCTTCGATGCGGTTGACAATTTTTTCAACGCCCTTGGTGAAGAACATCTTCTCACCCGAATACAGGGTCAATTCCAATTGACAGGCCGCCGCATAGGCCAGGACTCGTGTGGCAGAAACCTTGTCCATTCCCTGCTGGAAAAGGACCCTTTTCTGTCTGATGTCTTCGATGGTTCCCCCGTTGAAAGCAATGTGATAATCACAGGGCAGATAAGGTTCCTGGAACAAGGTCATCATCTGGTTTGCACGGCCAGATGCAAGGCAAAGAATCATCCCCCTTTCTTGTGCCCTCTTGAATACATCCCTGGTGTATGTACTGATCTGTTTGTCATCGTTGAGCAACGTCCCATCCAGATCGCACACGATCAGGCGAGGCGTCGGCGATGACTGCCAGAACGATTCAAGCGCTGTACTTTTCATCGAGTATCAGAAGCTCCTCTACGGACGACACCTTCAGGAGATCTTTGACAAAATCTTGGTTTAGAAGGATCAAGGCCAGTTTTTGCATATTTTCTACATGCACATTGTGATCTTTTGAAGCCAGGACAAAAAACAGGCGGGCATCCCGCTCCGGATTGCCTGGTTCGAAATGAACGGGTTCTTCGGTCTTCATGAAAGCGACCGCATTTTCGAAAACACCGGTGGCATTTTCCTGCGCATGGGGCAGGGCAATGTCAGGGGCGAGGACGATGTAGGGACCGTATTTGTCGACACAGGCTATAATGCTGTCAATATAGGTTTCATCGATCGATCGGTCAGCGAGCAAGGTTTCGCATGATGCCTTGACGGCTTCTTGCCAGGTTGGGAAACCTTGATTGAAACTGACGCGCTTCAAATCCACCAATTCCTTCAATAACATATGATTGAGCTCTCCTTTTCAAACGATTAAAGACGTGACTTATGATTGTGGCATTGAATTGATTTTGGCCTGTACGGATGCATCAACCAGGACCGCCGGGCAATGGGCACTGATGAAGCCAAGCGTCCGTGACAAGGTGTGCATCGGGAAAACGAGCTTGACAGAAAATTTGTCTGACCGGAATGTGATCTTGGCCTGGTTCAGTTGGTGTTGGTCGACTTGGATTTGCCGGATGTGTCGCCAGGGAATGGTAAAGAATACTTTGACAATCCCCTTTTCGTTAACGCCCCGTTTGATCGCAAAGGTGGAAAAGACGAAGAGGAGCGTCAGGATGTTGCGGATCGCCTCGATCTCGGTCGCCATCTGGTTCAAGGTAATGACGAAGACGATGGCCCAGATGACCAGCATGGTGGTCATGAAATCGTCTTTGCCAGGCATCGGGATGGTCCGGTTGCGCTTGTAGATCAGAAAAGTTTCATATCCGATTCCGGCCAGAAGCAAAATGCTCAGTAAATAGTTGATTCCATCACGCATATCCAAATTCTTAAACCTTCTTTTCACCTGCCGGTAAAAACCAGCTCCAGGAGACGTTTGACACTCTGAATTTGTTCTACAGTGTCACTATATCTTCACTTGAGCATCAAGAGAAGAACAAGAAATGTACATCGCGTGTGCAAAGATTTCCTGACTGTGCCCTTTGACCCAATGACTGGCTTCTCAGACCAGACATGAAAATAGGCACACGAAAAAAACCGGATCACAGCCCCACAAGGAGAGTTGGCTGCATATCCAGTTCTTTTCCGAGGCCTCTATTCTGAACCATCTGTCCTTGTTCCTTGTACCTGCTTTTACAAGGTGAAGTGCTGATGATGGAGCAGCATCATGGTTCTGTCCTGCATAGATTGAGCCGGTCTATCCTTGCCTTTTCACGGCATCAATCCGGTCATGGGCTGGCCAATCGAAGACCGGATCAATTGATACACCTCGATCTGGCTTTTGGCCTGGAAGATCTCTCCGAGGACGTTAGTATTCCGGACCAGCTCCAGGACTTCAGTTAAGATCGTCATATGGCTTTTCTGATCGATCGGAGCGAGGACAATGATCATCCGCGCGGATTTGCCTTGCGGGAATTCCACCCCAGTCTGCGACACATAGATGGACAGACTGAGCTGATCGACTCCCTGCTCAGGCCGGGCATGGGCCAGGGCGATATCCGGGGTCAGGAAAATATAGGAGCCATGTGTCTGCACACAGTCAATCATGGCCTCGACATACCGTTCGGATATTGAATGGTCCTTGACGAGCGGCAGGGCAGCCAGATGGATGGCTTCCTGCCAGCTGACTGTCTCAAGATTCCAAGTGACGCGGTCTAGTGTCAGCACATCGGCCAGATTGAGATTCAGCTCAACGATTTCATCAATAATGGTTTTCGGCGAGACAAAGAACTGCCGGACAGCGGTATAAACGTCTTCGCGGTTTTGTTCGGGGATCAGGCTGGCCAGCCGTTCGAATAATTGATCGACCGATTTGCCGGTCAAATTCGAACTCGCCTGGTTATTGTGGTAACGGGCCAGCACATTGCGTTTATCCTGCCGGGTCAGGATGGGATTGACCTGAAGGGCATGATAGCTCGGATCCAGCTCAACGGTGGACACAATCAAGTCGTCCGGATTCAAGGCCTCAGGCAACTCCATGATGGACAGGACATCGATCATCAGGCTATCCGGAATGATCTGCTCCAGTTCATTCTTGATCAGCTGGGCGGTCGAGGATCCATTCGGACAGATGATGTAGATCCGTTTGACCGCCTTGCCAGCGGGTGTCATCCTGAGGTGGCCACCGAAGTGCAGGGTCAGGTAGCCGATTTCACCGTCACTGATCGGATAGCCCAGTTTCTGGCTGACCAGGGTGCTGACTTCCGAGCAGATTTCAAATAGATGGGGATACTTGTGCCGGATATCCTCCAGCATGGGATTGATGTCAAAAATACCGTATTTATAGCGGTAGTACGAGATCTTCAGATGTGAGGTCAAGGCACTGACCAGACCTTGCGGTGCTGAAAAGTTGATACAGGCCAGTTGTTCGAAAAAATCAACCATTTCCGTTGCCAGCGATTCAAAAAGGCGATTGGCCGGTTCCGTCCTTTCGGCAGGGGAGTGGATTGCAACCCTGGCACCCAACAGGTGGATGGTCAGGTACAGGCGTTCTTGTTCATCTAATTCCGGAAAAGCTGTCTGGACCAACTGGTGCTCGGCACTGTTTGCGACATCCTGCTCGATCTCCAGAATCAGGTGGTCGTTCAACAGCCCCTTGTCTCGGCTCAGCTTAAGCACAGCCAGCAAATATGCCAACCGCTCCAGTGTGCCAACAACATATTTAGTTTTTAGTGCCGTTTCGATCTGAAACAGGCGCTCCAGTTCTATGGAAACAAGTCCTGGATCTATGATCCGGACCAGGTCCTGATTCAAAAGTGGCAGAATCCGCTCCAGATGGTGCAAAAAGAACGTCCGCTTCTTGATCGGATCGCCTACGATGGAATACCCCGTGGCGACCTCATAGACCAGGTTCAGATGGTAGTTTGTCAGGAGCCTTTTCGCCTGTTTCAGGTCATTGAGGATCGTATTGCGGCTGACCTGGCATAGATGTGCGAGATGGTCGGCCAGGATCACCTGGGTGGGGATCAGGATCTGGCAAACGCAGAAATCGATTCTCTCAGCAGGCGCCAGCACATAGACCGTCGAATCAGGCAGACAGGACAGTTCTGTGCGAACAAGCTCCTTTTGCAGGTCATCCAGCAGCACACCCTGGCTACCTTTGGGCTGAATCGGGCTCAGACCCACGGTCTCCAGCCATTCATTGATCTTGTACAAATCATAGTAGACAGTCCGGCGGGGGATCTGGAGGGCGAGCGCAATTTCCGAAATCGGAATCATCCGTTCCTGGTTGACCAGAAAGTTCAGGATCTGGCGGCAACGGCTGTCCAGAATAGCTTTCACCCTTCATCCTCCTTCGGTTATCAGTTTGAACAGAACCAGAAATAACTGGTTGATTGATCCCAGTTTCTTTTCGTAAATTGATTCTATTAAAATTGCCCTGACAAGAGAAGAACAAAAATTGTACCCGCGGGTGCAAAGATTGGACAGGGATGGTTCAATCTGGCGACTGGTCCATTATTCCGATCATGGATTCGCCGATGGTTTGCCAAAGAAATAGCCTTGCATCAGGTCCACTCCTGCATGCTTCAGGTAGTCCCGTTCATTCAGCGCACTCCTTTGCTCTCAGATATAAAACAATAGTATTCTATGCCGGCCGTTTTCCAGGCGTCAATTTCCTGAGCAATAACACATTCAAGATGATCGCGTAAGCTGCTGCCAGGCCCAGGGTCAGGTACAGCATGGCATTGGACTGGGGAGCCAGGCCAACCATCAGGAGGATCGGGAATCCAAGCAGAATCGCCACGGAGCTGCCGATGACGAGGTTGTTGGCGGCGGGGGTCTGGAACGTGGGATCGACTTCGCGCAGCAGGAGAATGCCGGTGCTCACTGTGCCAGTCATCATGCCGTACATGGAGAGCATGCCGGCTACGGAGTAGTCCGGATAGAGGCGCCTGGCCATAGCTACGTTGTAGAACAAGGTCAGGAAGCCACCCAGGGTGGACATCAGGATGAAGGGAATCCAGAGGCCCTGTAAGTCGTCGATCTGGATCGAGATGATCGAGGCAGTGATCATCAGGTCAAAAGCAAAGCCAGAGATCCGGTTGAGCAGATAGGTGTTGGGATATTGCCGGGTCATCCAGCCCATGTGGCGCAAGCGCTGCAAACTACCGCGAATACCCAGGGCCAGGGACGAACCGATCAGGAAATTGAACCCCCAGATCAGAGGGGAGACCGTCTTTTTGGCGCCGGCCAGAGCTGGCGCAAGGTCAAACAGGCTGACCACACCGAGGGATACCAGGAAGGTCAGCAGATAGATGCTCATGACCAGGGCGATCTGGATGGTCAGGCGGTCGATGGCCTCCGTGAGAGGGATTTCGCCTGGATCTTCGAAGCTTTCGCCGGTTTGTACATCCGGACTGGCACTGGCCTGGGCAGGCAATTGATTCCGCCGTTGCAAAATATTGAGGTAGATGATCCCGCCGATCGAGGCCCAGAGAAATCCGGCCGTCGCGATCGCCAGGCCAAAGGACTGGCCGCCGGCAAAGCCCCATACATTCTCGTAGACCGAGCCGATGTTGTTGGCCTGGCCGGGCCCCTGGCCGTAGCCCATCGGCAGCAGCAAACCAGCCGACTGGAACGTGTCCGGCAGGAATGTATTGGCCAGGACAATCATGATCACAAGACCCAGGACGCCCTGGATCAGGTAATTCGAGACGATCAGCATGCCTGTTTTGGTGCCATCATGCGATTGACCCGCACGGCTTTTGGTGTCTGTGCGACGAGGCATGCGCAAGCCAAGGGCGATGAAGCCGATCGCGATCGTGTGGTAGGTCACACCATTGAGAAAGCCCAGGTCAAAGCCTATTAGCCCCGTCTGGACAAGCACCAGACCCAGAAAGCCGGCAATGACGGAGGTTGGCAACAATGCTTTGCGGAAAAAGCTGATCTTGCGCCGAGCCAGGTTACCAACCAGAAGGATGAGGCAGATCCAGCCAAACTGGATGATGCCGTCCCAGATGGCAGGATTGTCAGCAGAAAAATCCATAAGCTACCTCGCAAGGTTTGTTGTGGGATCTATCGAATGGTTCTGAAGGATCCGTGGTTTGAGCAGGTCAACCAGAACTCTGTAACGGTAGGCTGAGCGGGGATGATCGGCATGGACTTCGTAGACCAGGTTCGTCCGGGCATCCTGGAACTGCAGTGTCTGAGGACCGTGAACCGCGATGAATCGGATCTGTTCGAGCGGAAATTCCAGAGCGGTATGGTCGGCAGGCTGGACAGGCTGGGTTGGTTGACTGGGCTGGGCTGGCCGGTCGGGCCGGAAAACGAGGCGGTCCGAATAGAGGGCCAGCTGGCCGTGCAGCGCCTTTTCGGCGTGGCTTGCCCGTTGCACGACTGACAGCGTTTCACCCTCATCCGTAAAAAAGGGAGTCACCTGGTGCGTCCGGAGGATGTCTGCCTGGGCCAGCCAGCGCTTGAGGTACTCGAGTTGGAACTGGTCGAAAGCCTTCACATGCGGGAGAGCTGCCAGATGGGTGGAGGCATCGGTGTAGAAATAACCATCTTCGCCATAACGGGTGGTGAATCCACAGGTACAGGACAGGCGATCCTCCTTCGAACGCAGGGTGTTCAGCCGATGGCAATCTGGACAGACAAAGAGGACACGCTCAAGGTATTCAGCGAGACGCTTGCCTTTGAAAAGCTGGACGGGGATGGCGTGGTCATTGAGAGAGTCGCGGTAAGGATCTGCGTCGAGTTCTTGCTGGATGATCTGCAGCAAAGCTTCCGGTGTCATCGCCTTGATCTCATCGACACTGAGCGCACGGACAACGCGACCACTCATGGTGCCACGGCGTGTGGTGACACCCCAACGTGGCCGAGTCAGATAACCACCCTCAAACCGGAACAACAGGACTGGCAGCTTCAGCGCACGTGCCAGCTTGGCCGTGCCGAGATGAATGGGCATCTCCGGACCGGTGAAGGAGCCATTCCCCGAAGGAAACAGGCCAATCGTGCCCCCTTCCCTGCTGATCGCTGCCATCTGGTGGATCGCTTTCAAATCGAGCTGAGCCTTGACAATCGGAATCGGGGCCGCCAGGCACTGGATCACTTTGCTGGCCAAGCCCCAGCGGAAAATGTGGTCGCTGGCCACGAAATAGATTGGCTGGCGAAAGCTCAGGGCCAGCAAGATGGGATCGACAGCTCCGTTGTGGTTGGAAAGGATCAGGTAAGGCTGGTTTGGGTCCTCCTCGCGGTAGCGCTCGCCGTGGTACCTATACGACCAACCATAATACAGCCGCAAAATCGGACGCAGCAAAGTCTGGGCGGCTCGATGCTGCCAACGGATCCACGGGCTCGTTTTTTCAACAGATTTTCTCATTTGATAAGAATAGCTCTGAATGGGATGCGAGCTCAACACGGGATTGTAAATTTTCTGTGACTCCTACTGGTGTCCCGTCACATGGTCAAACACATCCCTGAGATCATCCACCACAAAGTCAGCGCCGGCCGCACGGAGTTCTTCGGCTGTGTGGGCGGAAGTGAATCCAATCACCACCATATGGGCTGCATTGCCGGCGATGACGCCGCTGGTGGAATCTTCGATGACCAGGCAGTCGGACGGACTAACGCCGAGGCGCTCGGCAGCCAGAAGGTAGATATCCGGGAAAGGCTTTTTGCGTTCGAGGTCACTGCCGGTGAGCACGGTGTCGAAAGTCTGTGCAGGCAGGCTGAGCACGCTGAGATTCGCCTCGACTTTGATTCTCTCCGAACTGCTGGCCACTGCGATCCGGTAGCCCCGCGCTTTCAGACTGAGCACGAGGTCCTGGACGCCTGGGAAAGGCCGCACATAGCGCTGCGCCAAATCGATGTATTTGGCATAAATGTGAGTCCGGATCGTGTTGTCAAAAACCAGGCCGTATTTCTGGGCAACCTGGCCGAAATAGTCCTGTTCGCCCTGCCCGATGTAGGGCAGGAAATCATCGGCCGTAGCTGGTGCGCCGTAGTCCTGGTAGGCGAGCGCCGAGATCTCAGCCATGGCGGGTTCGGAATCGACGAGTACGCCGTCACAGTCGAAGAGGATGGCAACGGGGGTAGTTCGTTGAATTGTCATAGCGTCCTTTCAAAACGCACGCGTGCGTTGATTGTGCGTTTCCGTGTGTTTACAACTGACCGATCAATTCCTCCAGGCTGCCCACATAGAGATCGGCCACCTCCTGCAAGTGCGCGGCGTGTGGTGCATTCGCAGCATCCTCCACGCCTATGACCCGGAATCCGGCAATTTTGGCGGTGCAGGCAGCAAAATAAGCGTCCTCAATCACGACGCAGTCGGCTGGCGCGACGCCCAGTTGGCGGGTTATTTCGAGCCAGATCGCGGGTTCATGCTTGCCAACACCGACATCCTCGAACGTCACCAAGGTATCGATCATGGAGGCCACATCGCGCCGTTGCAGTGCCAGTTCGACGATCGCTCGTTCCGACATCGTGGCAATCGCAACTTTTTTGCCGCGCCGTTTCAAGTCAGCCAGCAGCGCGAGGGCTCCCGGCTTGTAGGACAGATCGTTCTGGAAAGCTTCACGTGCTTGCTGCTCCCAGTTTGCAAAGATATCGTCAACCGTACCGAGGACCGGGTAGTGCAGCGCCTGGTACTCGGCCACTTCGCGCATGGTCATTTCCGGCAGGTGCCGCAGCAGATCCTCGTCCGGTTCAATGCCGTGCCGGGCCAGCTCGCTCAGGGCCAGACCGTCCCAGAAGGGCATGGAGTCGAGCAAGGTGCCGTCAAAGTCGAAGATGATCACGCTGGGATTAAGGAAGATACTCATGGCTCGCCTCCTGTCAAATCCTCGTTCGCATTTTATCACACCTCATCTCATCCAGCCGGAAACAGATCATGATACAATCAGAATACTTGTTTGAAAACTTGACACCGAAGTTTTTTCAAAGGACGGTTTTCCATGGGTAAAAACATCCGTATTTTCATTGTCGAAGATGAAGATCAATCCAGACTCGGTCTGGTAGACCTGATTGCCAGCCTCGATCCAGAAGCAGTGGTGGTCGGTCAGGCTGCAAACGGCCGGCAAGCGTTGAGTAGCATTGTCCACCTGCGGCCGGATCTGGTATTTACAGACATCCGTATGCCGATGATGGATGGACTCGCCCTGATCCGAGCTGTCAGGGAGCGAATTTCCGATCATCAGATTGATTTTGTCATTACTAGTGCCTTTACCGACTTTTCCTATGCCAAGGCAGCCATGTCCCTGGGCGTCCGGGAGTATCTGGTCAAACCCGTCGATGCGGAATCGATTGCGGCAATTTTGCGCCACGTGCGGCAAGCCAAGTGCCAGAATGGCACCGTTTCTGTTTCCAGTCCAGTTCACATGGAGAATCCGCTATCCGGCCATAAGCAGTTCAATCTGGCAAACATGGAGCACTCCCCTGATAAAGGCAGGGAGCTGGAAAGCAAGGATGACTTGCACCCTCTGATCCGCAAGGCGTTGCCGATCATCGCTGAGCGATATGCCAGCGCACTGAGCCTGGAGGAAATTTCCAACCAGCTGTCGATCACTCCTGAGTACTTCAGCTATTTGTTTCATCGCAACATGGGGATCAATTTCTCCGGCTACCTGAAAAATTTCCGGGTTGCCATGGCCTGTCAGCTGTTTTGTGATGAACACTATAAAGTCTATGAGGTGGCGGAAAAAGTCGGCTACGCTGATACCAAGTATTTTTGCCGGGTCTTTCGCGACGTCACCGGACTGACCCCGACCGACTATGTCCGGCGCTACAACTTGGGCAACAAATAACAACCCGACTGACTCCACCTTGGGCAGGAATTGTGCTTAAAAATGTCCACCATTCTTAAAAAGTGACTCTAAAATAATCCTCCCTTCTTAATTTTGTGCATTTTGCAAAAAGGCTGGGTCAAATAGAATGGCTACATGATGCATCATAACAATAACCAACCTGACTTTTCCCAGCATGTCCTTAAATATTGAAGGAGGATACTCATGAAACATTTGAGACTTATTGCGCTCCTCGTCACAGTCACGATGCTGACTGTCCTGCTAGCAGCATGCTCTGGAACAGCAACAACCGCAGCGCCCGCTGCTAACAGCTCGGAGACGAGTGCCGCGGCCGCGACAACCGCTGCGCCCACCGGCGAAGTGGTCGAGCTCGAACTCTGGCATTACTTCTCCGGTCCCGATGGCGATGTGTTTGACAGCATGGTTGAACAATTCAATGCCCAGAACACGGGCATTCACGTGACTTCGACATTTGTCACCCGTGAAGACCTGATGAAACAATACACCATGGGTGCTCTTTCGGGCGAACTGCCGGACATCGGCATGGTCGACAACCCGGACATGGCTTCCTTCATCACCATGGGTGTCTATGAAGACATCACAGCCCAAGTCGAGGCTTGGGGCGAAAAAGACAAATTCTTCGAAGGTCCCTTGAAGAGCTGCACCCAGGATGGCAAGATCTATGGTCTGCCGCACAACTCCAACTGCCTGGCTCTGTTCTACAACAAGAAAATGCTGGCTGATGCCGGCGTCGCCGTGCCCACCACCTGGGCTGAACTCGAAGCCGCAGCCGCCAAGCTGTCTGGCAATGGCACCTATGGCCTGTCCATGTCAGCTGTCAAAAATGAAGAAGGCACCTTCCAATTCATCCCCTGGTTCCTGTCTTCCGGCGGTACGATCGAAGATCTAGGCGGTGCCAACACCGTCAAGGCCCTGTCCTTCCTCGATGGCCTGATTGAAAAAGGCTATATGAGCAAAGACGTCATCAACTGGACTCAAAGTGATGCCAAATCCCAGTTCGTCGGCGGCAAAGCTGCCATGATGATCAATGGACCCTGGCAGGTCCCGGTTCTGGCTGAAGAAGCACCTGACCTCGAATACGGCGTAGCCCTGGTCCCGAAAGACACGACCTATGCTTCTGTTCTCGGCGGCGAAAACTTTGGTGTCTGCACCGGTGCCAATGTCGAGGCCAGCTTCGAAGTCCTCAAGTTCCTGATGGACGACCAGAATCTCGCTGACTTCTGTGAAAAAGGCGGCAAGTTCCCACCACGCAGCGATTCGATCACCTACAAGGACGTCTGGACCAAGGATCCTATCTACAGTGTGTTCAGCGAAGGCATGCCGTACGCCATGCCACGTGGTCCGCATCCGCGCTGGCCGGAAATCTCCAACGCCATGAGCAACGCCATGCACGAGGCATTCACGGATGCCAAGACACCTGAGCAGGCGATGAAAGATGCTGCTGACAAAGTCAACTCGCTTTTGAACGCCTGATGAACGTTGCGTCTTGATCCACGATCTTGGTCCCTCAGGCGGTCCAGCGGGCTGCCTGAGGGTCAAATCCTGACCTGGAGGGAGTACAACGTGTTTGCGAAAAGCAGTCTCTATAATGAACGCGAGGCCAGGACCGGTTTTCTGTTTGTCATGCCTGCTCTGCTCTTCATGGTGTTCATGATCGGCTATCCTCTGATCTACAATTTCCAGATGAGCATGAGTAACCTGGATGTCCGCTCCTTCAAAGGCAATACCTCGGAAGTCGTCGGTCTGGAGAATTACATCACCCTGTTCAAAGACGAAGTTTTTGTGCAGGCGCTGGCGCAGACGTTCACATTCACGATCTGGAACCTGATCATCCAGTTCACGCTTGGTTTTGCCCTGGCCATCTTTTTCAACAAGAAATTCCATCTGGCTGGTCCGATCCGGGGCATGATCATCATCAGCTGGATGATGCCCATGAGCGTCACCGGCCTTTTGTTCAAGAACATGTTCGGAACCGAGGACGGTGTCATCAATGACTTGCTCGTCCGGCTGGGCCTGATGGCCCAGAACATGCCCATCGGCTGGATGATCGATGGCAAGTTTGCCCTCTGGTCGGTCATCGTGGCCAATTGCTGGGTCGGTATCCCGTTCAACATGCTCTTGTTGACGACAGGCATGACCAGCATCCCCGAGGAGGTCTACGAGAGTGCCGCCATTGACGGAGCCAATTCCTTCCAACGTTTCTGGCACCTGACCGTTCCGCTGCTAAAGCCAGCGATCCTGTCTGTCCTGATGCTGGGATTCATCTACACCTTCAAAGTGTTTGACCTGGTTTTCATCATGACTCAGGGCGGACCGCTCAATGCGACGGAAGTCCTGTCGACATTCTCTTACAAGCTATCCTTTACCGAATATCGCTTTGGCTTGGGGGCGACGGGTGCTGTCATCTTGTTCCTGAACTTGATGATTGTAGGCATCTTCTACCTGCGCCTGATCCGGCATGAGGAGGTTGCCTGAATGAACATGGACTATGTCGATACCTCCTTTGATCGCCCAGCCGTCAAGGTTGTGGCAATCGAATCCGCGAAAACGCGCCGGGTCAAGGTCCTGATGAATGTCTTTGCCGTCCTGATTGCCTGCCTGTTCCTGTTTCCGTTCTACTGGCTGTTGATCAACTCGTTCAAGACTGAGCTGGAGGTTTTCTCCAAGGTTACGTACTGGCCACAGCAGTGGACCATCAAGCCCTGGCAGATCCAATTCCAGGACAAGGATTTCTTCCGGTCGCTGCGGAACAGCTTCACCATCGCCTCCCTGGCCATGACCGTCTCTTTTGTCCTCGGCGTGCCAGCAGCTTACGGTATCGGCCGGTTTGCGGTTCCCGGCAAAAAGGGGATCCTCCTGACCTTCCTGGTCACCCAGATGATGCCTGCCTCGCTGCTCCTGACCCCTTTGTACCTGACGTTCACCCGGATGCAGCTTTTGAACAGCTATCTGGCGCCGGCCCTGGCCGTGGCCTCCGGTTCGATCCCATTCATCGTCGTCACACTGCGCCCCTATTTCCTGTCGGTGCCCAAGTCCCTGGACGATGCTGCGCGGATCGATGGCTGCAATGCGGTGACTTCCTTTTTCCTGATCATGGTCCCGGTCATCCGGACCGGTCTGATCACCATCATCGTCATCAGTTTCCTGCATGGCTGGAATGACCTGATCTATTCCATGACCTTCAATGTCAGTGCCGACATGCGTCCTTTGACGGCCAATATTTACAAATTCATGGACAAATACGGCTTGAAATGGAATAACATCATGGCATATGGCGTCATTCTGGTCACTCCTGTCACCCTGATGTTTGTATTTCTCCAGAAATACATCATTGGTGGCCTGACATCGGGTGCGGTGAAGGAGTAGCCGTCCAGCCTGACTCAGGACAAGGAGAGACGAGCGGATGTTTGACAAGTACCTGCAGCCCTTGAAACAGCATCTGACCCTGCGCCTGACAGCCGCACTGGTTTCCGTTGTCTTCGTCCTGACGATCCTCTTTCTGGTCTTCATCCAGTTTTTCTACAGCCGGACCATCCTGCACACAGCTGAGAACCTGCAAGCACAAAATCATGCCCTGCTACAGAACATTATGGCATCGCGGGTCAAGGATTATCTGGATATTTGCTACATGACAGCCATCGATGCCGAGCTGCGTGCGGACCTGGTCAGGATCACCAACCACTATCGCAATGACCTGCCGATCGTCTACAGCAGTTTACGGAGCAATCTGCAACAGTATGCCAATTTCCGGTCGGACGTCCTGGCAATCACGGCTGTGGCCATCAGTTCAGAAACCGTCCTGTACCAGAGGGTGTTTTCCGGCGATGCCAGCCGCAGCATCTGGCTCAGTCATCCATCCGGATATCTGGGCGAATTATGCAAGCAGGCCCAGAGCAGCGACCAGCTTTTTCTGGCTGTCCCTGATATCCAGATTCGAGACCGTTCCATTTTCCATGCGGTCATCGGGCTGCGCGACTACTACAACAAAAAGTCGATCGGAACCCTGATTTTCACCATCGATGCTCAACCCTTGTGTGAGAATCTCAGCTACAACTTGAAAACCCTGACCAAGACTGTCCAGTTTGCCGATCCCGAAGAACTCAAGAATATGACCCAGGCGATGCTGGTCCTATCTTCGAGTCAGACGATTCTGGCCAGTCCTGATCTCAGCCAGGTCGGCAGTAGATTCGAGCCGCGGCCCAAGTCCAACTTGATCGAGACGAGTCTGAACCGCCAGGGTATCCAGCTGGTCAGCCAGATCGACCAACGCCAGATTCTGGGCGGGATCAACCAGTTCAGAAACACCATGCTGATGGTCATCGGCGTGACGTTGATTCTCTATCTGGTCCTGCTTAGGTTGATTTTCCGCAAAATCAGCCGATCGCTGGATCAGATCCGCAATGGACTGGATGAGGTCCGGCACGGTTCGTTGCAAACCCGGATCGAAGTCAGCACCGAGGATGAACTGGCTGAGATTGCAGAGACGTTCAACAATATGGTCGACCGGCTGCGAGTGACCACAGCCGAACGCGAGGCCCAGGCCATGGCGCGGATCCAGGCCATCAATTTGCGTCGCGTGGCCGAAATCCAGACCCTCGAGTCGCAGATCAACTCCCACTTCCTCTACAACACCCTCAATGTCATCAACTATTCGGCGATCAAGGCCAAGGCGCTCGACGTCAGCCAGCAGATTCGCCAATTGGCCGAGGTTCTGCGCTACATCTTCAGCAAGAGCTCGCGCATTGTCCCGCTGAGCTGTGAAATCACTTGGCTGGAGCAGTACCTGTTCCTGCAGAAGCAGCGTCAGGGCAACCTGATGACGACGGAGATCCAGGCAGAACCCGAGGTCATGGACTGGCCAATCCGTAAATTGCTCATCCAGCCTTTTGTCGAGAATGCCATTCAGCATGGTCTGTTCGACAAAAAGACCGGCGGGGTGCTGCGGCTGAGATTCAAACGATTTCATGATGACCGGTTGCTGATCATCATCGAAGACAATGGCACGGGCATGAGCCAGAAAAAGCTGGATGAATTGCGCCGACTCTTTGCCACCCGGGAGATCCCGGATGACCTCGGGGTTGGCCTGGTCAATGCCTGGTACCGGATCCGGGCCTATTACAACAATCAGGGTGCGGTCTATATCCAGAGCGCGCCCAATGCCGGAACCCGATTCCTGATCCTGTTGCCCCGCCTCGAGAAAAAGTCAGACCAGCCCTGGTGGCAGCCAACTGATTTTGGATCAGACGATGTGCAAGACAACCAAACTTAGATATTCCATAGGAGGACTACCATGATTTTTCAAGAGAACAACCGTCTGGTTTATCGTTATGATGCTGAACAAGTCTGGATCGAGGCCTGGGGGCAAAACAGCCTGCGCGTCCGTGCGACCAAGGTACATGAAATGCCCAAGTCCGACTGGTCGCTGCTCGAACCCGCTGCCACCGAGCCTGTAATCACACTGGACGATATCGGCGGTGCAATGATGATCAACGGCAAAATCCGCTGTCATCTGGCTTCCAACGGCAAGCTGACCTTTATCAATCAGAAGGGTGATGTCCTGCTCCAGGAATACGTCCGCAACCGCCGCGAGGTCATCAAGGAATTCGCCAGCGCCCTGGAAATCGAAGCGCGTGAATTCAAGCCGGTCCTCGGCCATGATTATCAGCTGACAGCGCGTTTTGAATCAAATCCCGAAGAGAAGCTGTATGGCATGGGCCAGTATCAGCAGCCGCTGCTGAACATCAAGGGCTGTCGCCTCGAGCTGGCGCACCGCAATTCCCAGGCCAGCGTCCCGTTCTGTGTCTCGAGCCTGGGCTATGGCTTTTTCTGGCACAACCCCGGTATCGGTTCAGCGACTTTTGGCCGCAACGTGACTGAATGGGTCGCCGAATCGACCCAGATGCTCGACTACTGGATCACCGCCGGCGATACCCCGGCGGAAATTGTCGAGGCTTATGCGGATGCGACCGGCAAGGTGCCGATGATGCCCGACTATGGCATGGGTTTCTGGCAGTGCAAGCTGCGCTACCAGACGCAGGAGGAATTGCTCGAAGTCGCCCGTGAATACAAACGGCGCAACCTGCCGATCTCGGTTATCGTCATCGACTTTTTCCACTGGCCCAAGCAGGGTGAATGGAAATTCGACCTCGAATACTGGCCGGATCCGGATGCGATGATCCGCGAATTGCAGGAGATGGGCATCGAGCTGATGGTCTCGATCTGGCCGACCGTCGATAAAACCAGCGAGAACTACGATGAGATGGTCGAAAAGGGGTACCTCGTCCAGTGCGACCGCGGCATCCGGATCAACATGGATTTCCTTGGCAATACGGTCCATTTCGATCCGACCAATCCCGGTGCGCGTGAATATGTCTGGCAAAAAGCCAAGCAGCACTACTATGACCATGGGATCAAGGTCTTCTGGCTCGATGAAGCGGAGCCAGAATACACGGTCTATGACTACGAGCTCTACCGCTATCACTTGGGCTCGGATGTCCGCGTGGGTAACATCTATCCGATGATGTATGCCAAGACGTTCTTTGACGGTATGCAGGCAGCTGGCCAGGAAAACATCATCAACCTGCTGCGCTGTGCTTGGGCTGGTAGCCAGCGTTATGGCGCACTGGTCTGGTCCGGCGATATCCACAGCAGTTTCGAATCGCTGCGCAACCAGTTTGCCGCTGGCCTGAACATGGGCATGGCCGGTATCCCCTGGTGGACCACCGATATCGGCGGCTTCCATGGCGGCATTACCGACGATCCGGAGTTCCACGAACTGCTGGTCCGCTGGTTTGAATATGGCGCCTTCTGCCCGGTCTTCCGCCTCCATGGCTATCGCGAGCCCCAGAAAGCGCCCCTTGGCACATCGGGCGGCGGCATCTGCAACAGCGGCGCGGCCAACGAGGTCTGGAGCTTCGGCGAAGAAGCGTATGAGATCTGCAAGTTCTACATGGAGCTGCGCGAGCGGATGCGCCCCTACATCACCGACCTGATGGCAGCAGCCCACGAAAAAGGCTCGCCGGTCATCCGACCCCTGTTCTATGAATTCCCGGCTGATGACAAAGCCTGGCAGGTTGAGGACCAATATTTCTTTGGTCCCGACGTCCTGGTCGCTCCGGTTCTGTATGCCAAAGCCACCAACCGCGAGGTCTATTTGCCAGTCGGGGCGCAATGGACCGATGTCTGGACGGGCGCCGTCCATGCGGGTGGCCAGACCATCCAGGTTGACTGTCCGATCAGCCAGATCCCGCTCTTCACCCGCGACGGGGCTCAGTTGCCACTAAAAGGCTGAAATCAGAACCTGTTTTTACGGAATCATCCATGAAAGTTGGCAGGCCGGGGCGCCTAGTCCGCGGCCTGCCATTTGCCAGCAACGAGGTTACCTATTATGAAATTCACCGATGGCTATTGGCTGACCCGATCCGATGTCACGCTGCATCATGCGCATGATGTCGTGGATTATCGGATCGATCCGCGCAGCTTTACCGTGTTCACGACAACCCGCCCCCTGACCTCGATCGGTAGCACAACCGACAATCCGACCATCACGATCGAGTTCAGTTCCCCCTTGCCGGATATCATCGCCGTCCGGGCTTGCCATTTCGATGGCGAGCTCGAGCGTGGTCCTCATTTCGAGCTCGGCCAGCACGATGATTTCCCGCTCGAAATCGTCCTGGAGGGCGACCGGATTCGCCTGACCTCCGGCCAGACCTCCGTCCGCGTCCGGATCCAGGGGACTTGGACAGCCGATTATGACTTTGCCGGTTCATTTCTGACCAGCAGCAATTTCCGCCATTTGTCCTATGCCACCACCCAGGATGGCCGCTGCTATATGAAAGACCAGCTCGACCTGTCAGTCGGAGAAAACGTCTATGGACTGGGTGAGCGGTTTACGCCCTATGTGAAAAATGGCCAGGTCATCGACATCTGGAATGAGGATGGCGGCACCAGCAGTGAGCAGGCCTACAAAAACATCCCCTTCTATCTGACCAACCGCAATTACGGGGTACTCGTCAATCATCCGGAAAAAGTCTCTTTCGAGGTGGCTTCCGAGGTGGTCACCCGGACCCAGTTTTCGGTTCCCGGCCAGCGCCTGTCCTATTTCGTGATCGGCGGGGATTCGCCCAAATCGGTCCTGATGCGTTATGCCGAGCTTTCCGGCAAGCCGGCCCTGCCGCCAGCCTGGTCCTTTGGCCTCTGGCTGACGACCTCTTTTACGACGGAATACAGCGAAGAGACCTTCAACTCGTTCATCAATGGCATGAAATCGCGGCGGATCCCGCTGCAGGTCTTCCATTATGACTGTTTCTGGATGAAAGAGCTGGAATGGTGTGGCCTGGAATGGGACACACGGCGGTTCAGCGACCCGGCCGGCATGTTGGCCCGGATCAAGCAGGATGGTCTCAAGGTCTGCCTCTGGATCAATCCCTATGTCGCTCAGAAGAGCCGGATGTTTGCCGAAGGCAAGGCGAGTGGCTATTTCGTCCAAAAACCGGATGGCAGTGTCTGGCAATGGGACCGCTGGCAGGCCGGCATGGCCCTGATCGACTTCACCAACCCAGGCGCGGTCAGCTGGTTCCGCGAGAAGCTGAGGGCCCTCGTGCGGATGGGCGTTGACACCTTCAAGACGGATTTCGGTGAACGCATCCCGACGGATGTGGTCTATTTTGATGGATCCGATCCGCTGAAGATGCACAATTACTATACCTATCTGTATAACCAGACCGTCTTCAACTTGCTCAAGGAAGAACTGGGCGAAGGGCGGGCCTGTGTATTTGCCCGCTCGGCCACGGTTGGCGGCCAGCAATTCCCGGTCCACTGGGGCGGTGATTGCTCAGCCAATTACCCCTCGATGGCCGAGACCTTGCGCGGCGGCCTGTCTCTGAGCCAGTCTGGTTTTGGCTTCTGGAGCCACGACATCAGCGGCTTTGAGAAAACGGCCACGCCCGACCTCTATAAGCGCTGGTCGGCCTTTGGCCTGCTCTCCACGCACAGTCGCCTGCACGGCAACGAGTCGTATCGCGTCCCGTGGCTGTTTGATGAGGAATCGGTCGATGTGTTGCGCTTTTTCGTCGAACTCAAGTGCCGCCTGATGCCGTACCTGTTCAGTGCAGCCAGCGAAACCGCCCGTACGGGTGTCCCGGTCATGCGGCCGATGATGCTCGAGTTCCCCGCAGATCCGACCTGCGACGTCCTTGATCGCCAGTACCTGCTGGGCGAACATCTCCTGGTGGCACCAGTTTTCAGCCCGGATGGCCGCGTATCGTATTACCTGCCTGCTGGCACCTGGACCCATCTGCTCTCGGGCACAACGGTCACAGGCGGCCGCTGGATCCAGGAGCAGTTCAATTACTATGGGCTGCCGCTGCTGGTGCGTCCCAACACCCTGCTCGCCACCCATGCCCAGACTCAAATGCCCGAATACGATTTTGCCGACCAGGCAGTTTTCCAGCTCTTCGCGCTCGAAGAGGGCCAGACGTCACGTGCGACCGTCTGTGATATAGCTGGGAAACCGGACATTGAAGTCGTTGTCATCCGCCAAGGCACGGAACTTGCCATCGAATGGACCGGATCTGGCAAACCGTGGTCCCTGGTCCTGCGCAATATCCGGACCATCCAGTCCGTGACGGGCGGCCAGCTGGCCAGTCTGTATCATGCCGGCGAGCATTTCCAGGGGCTGTCTCTGGATGTCTGCCTCCAGCCGGTGTCCGGCAGCAACCGGATGGTCGTCCAGCTGTAAGGCTTGGACTCGATTTGATAAGCACTTTCCTCCTCCCGCAAACACCCTGGGATCTTGCCCAAGAGCCCGGGGTGTTTTGTTGACGGGGAGGCGCATCGATCCAGCAACGACCCCATCTGCTGCACATCTGTTGTGCCACAGATAAAAAGGCTTGATTGAATCGATTCAAGAAATACTGGATTTATATCGCTTCCAAGCGGATATATCATCTATATTATATAGACATATCGATTTCAAGCGGATATTATTATTAGTAATAGCAGTGTTCTCCCCCTTTCACTGGAGGCTCTTATGATTCAGAGATCCAAAGATTTGGCGTGGCTCAAGCAATGGTGTGGCCACGATGTGATTAAAATCATAACGGGTGTTCGGCGGTGCGGTAAGTCCACGCTCTTGCTTCAATATCGAGAGGAATTGATTCGGATTGGCACACCAGAATCCAATATCCTGTTTCTCAATTTTGAAAATTACATGCATGTCCAGTTGCGTCAGCCAGGGGCACTCCATCAGTATGTGCTGGATTATTTCAACGGTCGTGAATCAAACTGTCATCTGTTGCTGGATGAGATCCAGATAGTTGAGCAATGGGAAGATGTGATCAACTCTTTGCATTTAGACAAACGATTGGATATCGTCCTGACCGGTTCCAACGCCAATCTACTCGCATCGGAACTGGCAACGCGACTAGGCGGGCGCACTATTCAGCAAATGCTTTTACCCTTCTCCCTGGCCGAAGCTCGGGAACTTGTTCCAGATCTAACGCTGAATGATTATTTCCATTTTGGCGGTTTCCCCGGGGTTCTGCAACTATCCGATGAGCAGCAAAAGTTGAATTTACTGGATGATTTGACCGACAGCATCTTGTTTAAAGATATTTTATTGCGAGGCAATGTCGCAAATCCTATAACCTTGCAAAACTTGAGTCGATTTTTGTTTGATACAGTGGGCAATCGTAGTTCTGTTCGCAAAATCACTCACACACTCAACAGCATGAGTGGTGAGAAGACACGCCAGGAGACCATTGCCAAATACATCACCTATCTTGAAGAAGCTTTCCTGCTCTATGCGGTTGAACGATTTGATCTGCGAGGCAGGGCAATCCTGAGTCGCGAACCCAAATACTATGCCATTGATCCTGGGATTCGGACGGTTTTGACATCATCGAGCAATCAAAACCTGGGATCTGTTTTGGAAAATCTTGTTTTCCTGGAATTGCGTAGACTCGATTATCGTGTGTTTGTGGGTCAGCAAGGGGATCTCGAGGTCGATTTCATAGCAGAAAAGGGCAGTCACAGAATTTATATCCAGGTCGCGATGACGATCCTGGATGAGCAAACCGCCGCAAGAGAATTCAGGCCGCTTCAGATGATCGACGATAATTATCCCAAATTTGTCTTGACACTGGATCCGTTTGACATGAGCCGGGATGGTATCATTCACGGCTCTGCCGAGAAATTTTTACTTGGCAAATTGAAGCTGTAACCGATGGCTTCGAAAAATCTGTAAAAACGTCTGCAGCTCTGATCCAATTTAACAGCTAAGGCTCTTGATTAAATTGATTCAGGAAGCCTTGACCCTTCACGACTTCAGCAGATCCAGGAATTCGTCCTCGGAGATGATCTCGATGCAGCGACTACCTGGGCCGGTCGGCCGCTTTCCTGCGGGATGAAGGCCGGCTGCTGACACATGCGGTGTAATCGTCCTCGGCCAAACGCCCCATCTGGATGCCCAGCTGCTGGCACAATTCCTGAGCTGAACGAGCTGCGGTGCTCTCAAATGCTTTTTGCAGGATCAGGCCACAGGCCAGAGCGTCCGAACCCGCTTCGTGATGGTTCAGGGCGATGCCATGTAACCGGCTCACATCCGCCAGCGTATGCCCCATGTCCGGGTAAAGAATGCGCGAGGTGACGACGGTGCAAAGATAGGGATAAACCGGGTATTTCCGTCCTGCCTGGTCACACCAGTGGCGGATGCAGCTGATGTCAAAAGAGGCGTTGTGCGCGGCGATGAAATCTGGCTTCAACTGGTCAATCCGGTCAATATGGGCTTCAAATCCCGCCAGATGGCGCGTTTTCTGGTCGGTGATACCATGGATCCGGACGTTCCTTGGATCGTAATAGTCGGGTACCGGCCGGCACAGGTCTGCCCCCTGTGCAACCAGCTTGCCATCTTCAAACAAAGCGTAGCCGAACGCACAGATGCTGGAACGGCTGGCGTTGGCGGTTTCGAAGTCGATGGCAAGATAGCGCATGAGGAGGGCCTCCGGGATGGTCTTTGGATTCTGTTATTTGTAAGCATACAATTTTGTCTTGAACACGGATCTTTTCTATTGCATGACCAGGACATTGACGGAATGTGCTGGCAATGTAACTTGTATCATGCCATCCTGAATCGCTATGTCAATTGGTTCGATCCTGATTTCATCAGGATGTTCACTATCATTGTATGAATCGACCGAATTTGAAGCAATTTGATATAGCGTTGCCCGTTCATTGGGACTATATCCACTCATTCGGATGGTTAAAGTGATTTCATCCATTGGATGCTTGTTGACCAGCGACACACTTAATTCCTGACCATCTTCACTGATCGTAGCGATCGAGTCAATCGTTGTCACTTCAACAGCATCCGTTTCATTTCGGACCATGAAGGTTTGATTGTGATCAATGAATGTGTCGACAACGATCTCTTTCATATAGTGCGTAAAGATCTCGAAAACATAATAAGTCGAGCGTTTGACAATGCCATCCTTGTGCGTATAGATCGCCCCTCTTGTGTTGACGGCCGGAGCGAAATTGGCCATTTTGACCATGTCACAGTGTTTGAGACATTGATTCAGGAAGCAGGCTGTGAAGACCGCATCTGCCATCGTATAACTTGAATTCTCATCATTGAGGTCTCTTGCCTTGATGCAGTCTTCAGCTGGCACATCGGCAAAGTTATGGACATTCGGATGATACCACCCTCTTAGATTCCATTCGTCATACGCAATCTTGATTTTTCCCAGATAGCCTAATGCGCCAAGGATATGACGTGCTTTTTGGATGGGTTCCTCGATTTTCATCGTGTAAGCCATGCAGGTCTCATAACTGCCCAACTTGTTGTCAAACCAGATGGGGTCCCAATATCCATGGATGGAAATCCAATCAAGAAATTTTCCCGCCTCCTTTATCAAAGAAATATTCCAATCGATGTCTGGCAGACTCGCGGCCAGGATTTCAATACTTGGATCGACTCGTTTCATCATTTTGGCCGATTCAAGAACAAAACGCCCCCACTCCTGCGATGATTTGGCGCCAATTTCCCATTGTCCATAATTCTCGTTGCCAATGCTCCAGTATTTGACGTTGAATGGCTCCGGGTGGCCATTTTCAATTCGCTTCCTGGCCCATTTTCCTGCGGACTTCAGATTGCAGTATTCAACCCAGTCACTCATCTCTTCTGGGGTTCCTGTACCGGCATTGGTACAAATGTACGGCTGAGCCCCGATAAGTGCACAGTAGTCCAAAAATTCATCAGTACCAAATTCATTGCTCTCCTCACTGCGCCAGGCTTTATCATACGTGGCTTCGCGATTCGTTCCGATGGCATCTTTCCAATGATAGGATGAGACAAAGCAACCGCCCGGCCAGCGAATAACAGGCACTTTGATATTCTTCAAGGCATCCGCTACATCGGTTCTATATCCTCGTGAATTAGAGCGCGGAGAACCAGGCTCGTAAATCCCTGCATAAACCTGGCGATGGAAATGCTCAAGAAATTGTCCATAAATCTTTTCATCTCTTTTTCCGACCATTCGCCTGGTGTTGATTGAAATATCCATTAACATTCTCCCCTCTGCACGACATTGAAAACAGCAAACAGCTTTTCAATGTTTATTTTTCATGAAAAGATTTTATCGGACCCTTCCATGTTTATGACTCCAACAAATTGTGTTTTTACTGAATTTTTTTATTTACCGAATGCACGATGAATTCTTCCCGCTCCGGTTAAATATTGTGCAATAAAAGAGCAATAAGTTATAATTCACTGAATGTAGGTACAAGTTATCATGTTAAACGACGAGGGAAGAATGACTTCCCGATCGAATCAAAGGAGGATAACTGGATGAAGAAAGTACTCGCTCTTGTTCTCATGATGACGATGCTCCTGTCATTGGCCGCATGTGGTGGCTCAAGTCCCACGACACCTGAAGCTGAAGCCACAACAGCTGGTGCAGCCACACCCACAACGGTTGATTCTGGTTCTGCAGATGCCGTCACTCTGAACTTCTGGACATTCCAGGAACTGCATAATCAATTCATGATTGATGCCGTTAAAAATTGGAATGAGCAAAACCCAGATCGCCCGATCAACCTGACGGTTGATGTTTATTCCTATGATGAACTGCATAGCAAGTTGCAAATCGCGTTGCAGTCAGGCACAGGCGCTCCCGATCTCGTTGATATTGAAATCAGCAAATATGCGAACTTCCTGATGGGTGACACCGTTCCCCTTTTGCCTCTCAATTCCATACTTGAGAAGGACAAGGATAATCTGATCATGGGCCGTTTTGACAACTATGCCAAAGACGGCAACTACTATGGTATTGATTACCATGTTGGCGCCAGTGCCACTTATTACAATACGGAAATCATGCAGGCAGCTGGTGTCGATATTGACTCGATCAAAACGTGGGATGATTACATTGCAGCCGGCAAACAAGTTAAAGAAAAGACCGGCAAATACATGATGGCAGTTGAAACGACTGACCATTGGTCTTATTATCCGATGCTGGTCCAAAAAGGTTCTGATTATTTCAAAGACAATGGAGACGTTCTCCTCGACAATCCCATTAATGTTGAAGTACTGCAATGGTTACATGATCGTGTTTACACGGATGAAATCGCTGTTAAAGCGCCAGGTGGATTCTTTCATGCTGAAGAATTCTACGCTTACTTCAACAAAGGCGAAGTCGCTTCGATTACCATGCCACTCTGGTACCTGGGTCGTTTCACTGACTACATGCCTGACCTTGCTGGCAAGATGACCGTCCGTCCAATGCCAGTCTGGGAGGAAGGTGGCGCAAACTCTGCCGGCATGGGCGGAACCGGAACATCGGTCACCATCCAGTCCAAAAATCCAGAATTAGCCAAGGACTTCCTCTATTATGCAAAAGTCTCAAAAGATGGCGCCATCAAAACCTGGTCTATCCTGGGCTTTGACCCAATCAGAAAAGACCTTTACAACGATCCAAAAATGCGCGAACCAAACAAATACACCGAATATTTTGGCGACAATCTGTTCGATGTCATGCTGGCTACCGCAGACAGCATTACCAAAGTTGTGGTCACAGATGACCGTTATCCGAACGCCGCGTCAAGCATACAGAAAAATGTCATGTTCCGTGTCATCGAAGAAAACAGCCAAACTGCTGAAGCTGCTTTGAAAGAGGCTGCCGAAGAAATCCGGGCCATGAACTAAGCGAAAAACTCGTTAACAGCTTTCATACAGAGCTGAAAAATGATCCTGGAAAGGCTTCGAGCTTCAGCGGATCCCCAAAGCTGAGGCTTTTCCTTTCCGGGATCAAATTTTCGAAGCAGATTTCACAGGGAGGTTTCCCTCATGTCTTCCATTCAACCAGCGATGAAACCAAAATCGAATCGAGCGATTTTTTCGTCACGTGCGTTGTTTCCTTATGTCTTTATTTTACCTTTTGTCTTGTCATTCTTGATTTTCTTTCTCTATCCGATGGCTTCAACCTTTGAAATGAGTCTGCAAAGCATCAAAGGGTTTGACTCGATCACATTCATTGGATGGAAAAATTATCAAAACCTGTTCAACAGGCAGTTTTTCAACGCACTGAATGTGACCGCTAGATACACGTTCTGGACGATTTTGATCCTGATTCCAGTTCCGCTCGTCCTGGCCAGTATTGTCAGTTCGCCAACCATCAAAGGCAGCAATTTCTTTAAATCTGCCTTGTTCATGCCGGCACTGACGTCCGTGGTCATGGCAGGTTTGTTCTTCAAATTCGCATTCGCTGAGCAGGAGACCGCTCTGATCAATTCGATTCTGGCTGCCATGGGCCAAGAGCCCTATCGTTTTCTCTATACAAAGTTTGGGGCTATGCTTGTGATGGTCTTGTTCGCCAGTTGGAAATGGATGGGGGTCAATTTAATCTATTATCTTTCCGCATTGAAAAGTATCCCTGCGGACTTGTTTGAATCAGCTGAAATCGATGGTGCAAATAAAATCCAGCAGTTTTTCCACATCACAGTCCCATCCGTCAGACCGACGATCATCTATGTCCTGACCATTAGTGTCTACGGTGGTTTCTCGATGTTCGCCGAATCATTTACCCTCTTCAACGGTGCCAGAAGTCCTGGTGATATTGGCACAACCCTTGTCGGGTATATCTATAACCAAGGGATTAACCAGAATAATTTTGGCCTGGCTTCTGCAGCTGGCCTGGTTCTGCTTGCGCTGGTTATGGTGATCAATGTCATCCAACTGGCTTTGACCGGTTCGTTCAAGAAGGAGGATTGAATATGGCTGTGCAACATCCAGTCAAAGGGCATCTTGCGTCAGTTGCCCTGACAGGCATGCTCTTTGTTATATCATTCATTGCCTTGATGCCTTTCCTTTTCATCATTCTCTCCTCATTCAAGCCGGGAGTGGAAATGGTTCGCAATGGACTCAGCCTCAACCTGGATTTCCAGAACTTCAGACTGACAAACTATGGCTATTTGTTCACACAACGCAACGGGGTTTACCTTGACTGGTACAGGAACAGCCTGATCATCACCTTGTCCCAAACGATTGGCGGCTTGTTTCTGAGTTCAATGGTGGGCTATGCCCTGGCTAAATACAATTTCAAGGGACGCAATCTGGTTTTTGTGCTGGTCCTCATTGTCATGATGATCCCGATTGAAATCCTCTTGTTGCCACTGTACCGCTTATCGATCACACTCAAGACGATCAACACCTATCAAGGTGTTTTCCTGCCATTTCTTGTTTCCATGTCAGGTATTTTCTTTTTTCGCCAATACGCGATTGGTTTACCCAAGGAATTGATGGAAGCCGGCCGCATCGATGGCTGCACTGAATATGGCATTTACTTCAAGATCATGATGCCTTTGATGAAACCAGCTTTTGGGGCTCTGACGATCTTGTTAGCCATGGGCAGCTGGAATTCGTTTGTCTGGCCATTGATCGTCATGCGTGACAATACAATGCTGACACTACCGGTTGGTTTACAGACCATGCTCACACCCTACGGCAATAACTACGATATGTTGATGTCTGGTGCTGTACTGGCAGTTTTACCAATCTTGATCGTTTTCCTGTTCAATCAAAAATCCTTCATTGCGGGCATGACAGCCGGAGCAATCAAAGGATAATCGATCATACGCACAATCATATTCATCAAGGGAGGCCATCCATGAAAAAAGCCAGAGTGATTATTGACAGGGATTACCAGATCGGACGAATCGACGAACGCCTGTTTGGTTCATTTATCGAACACCTGGGCCGTGCGGTCTATACAGGGATCTACGAACCCGATCATCCGACGGCTGATGAACAAGGTTTTCGCCAGGATGTCATTGAACTGGTCAGGGAACTGAATGTCCCGATTGTCCGCTACCCGGGCGGGAATTTCGTCTCCGGTTATAATTGGACCGACGGCATTGGCCCGAAGGAGCAGCGTCCGACACGTCTGGACTATGCCTGGAAATCGATTGAGACCAACCATGTGGGCATCAATGAATTCGCCGACTGGTGTAAAAAAGTCGGTAGCCAGGTCATGGCTGCCGTCAATCTCGGTACAGGAACTGAGCAGGAAGCCGGCTACATGATCGAATATACCAATTTCCCCGGCCAGACCACTTGGAGCGATTTGCGCAAAACTCATGGTTACGAGAAACCGCACGACATCAAAGTCTGGTGCCTGGGCAATGAAATGGATGGAGATTGGCAGACCTGTCAATTAGATGCCGATGCCTATGGCAAGAAGGCTCGTCAGACAGCCAAGATCATGAGGTGGGTCGATCCTGCAATTGAACTCGTAGCCTGCGGCAGCTCAACCACTTTGCAAAAAACCTATCCTGAGTGGGACCGGATCGTTCTTGAACATGTCTACAATGAGGTCAACTACCTGTCTTTGCACCGGTACTATGAAAACGAAGGAAACCTCAATGATTTCCTGGCGTCATCGACGGATATGAATGATTTCATCCATACCATCACCTCGCTTTGCGACTATGTCAAAGCCAAGCATCGCAGCAAAAAGCAGCTCATGCTTTCATTTGACGAATGGAATGTCTGGTACCAGAAGGACCAGGTCGAACATGACTGGGAAATCGCCCCAACGCTCATCGAAGATCGCTATTCCATGCTTGATGCCCTCGTCTTTGGTTCGATGATGATCACTCTTCTGAACAATGCTGACCGGGTTAAAATGGCCTGCCTGGCCCAGCTGGTCAATGTCATCGCGCCGATCCTGACTGAAAAAGGCGGTGCAGCCCTGCGCCAAACCACTTTCTATCCCTTCCGCGACATGTCCAATCTGGCGCGGGGTCAAGCGCTGCATCAACTGGTCAAATGCGATACGTTCGAGTCTGAAAAATATGGTGTGGCAGACACCATACAAACAGCGGTTTCCTACGATGAAACGACCGGTGAACTGACATTGTTCGCTGTGAACCTTGACCAGTCTGAAGCACAAGACCTGGCGATCGACCTGCGTTCGTTTGGCATGGTTACAATGACCGGTCGTTCCGTCTTACATCACGAAGACATCTATGCTATAAATACCTTTACAGACCCCTTCCGTGTCGTCCCGGTCAAGGCCGAGGTGGTCCAGTCTAATGGCGATAACCAGTTCAACCTGATCGTGCCTGCCATGTCATGGAACGTGATAACATTCAAGTGTACCGATTGAGCTGCCTCAAAGTTAAGATTATGCCGCGATTGCATCAGTTGGCTTACAAGGGTCAGAAGCGAATCAGCATTCGAGCGCTTCTGACTTTTGTATTTCTTGTCGTTTCGATCGGTCCGACCCTCTTGATTGGATATCTTTTCTACCAGCAATCAACCGAGACCATGTTCGAACGCATCAACAACTATTCGCGTCAAATCATCCAGATGACAGCCGAGCGTATCGGCAGTAAACTGGCAGACATCGAGGCTTACAGTATCGAAACTGCCTACTCTGAACAAGTCCAGGCTTATATGGACCGACCTGATGGCATGAGTGATTGGGAATACACCCGGCTGCTTAACAGGATCCGGCAAGATTTCGGAATTAAAATCTCCCGGCAAAATGAAGATTTTGTCGTTTCGATTCTCTATCCAGACCAGAGCCAGACGATCATCTACGGAGATCCTGCCTTGCCTTTCGTCATGCAGCAGGATAAACAGGCATTTTTATATGAGAGTGCCATGTCTCAAAATGGTACGACATTCCTGATGCCATTGCCTGAGGATATGCACCTTGCCAATATCTGGTATCAGCGCATTCGCCAAACAGGGAATATTCACGCCATCATGATGGCACGTTCCATCAAAACTTTGTACCGTGGCGAAATCAAGGGTGTTCTCGCCATCCGGATAAGCGAGCGCTTCATTAACCAGTTATACAACACTGTCAACCTGGGGACAGGTTCACATAGTTTCCTGATGGACGGCACCGGACAAATCTATGCTTCCAGCGATGGATATCTGAGTCCGGACAGTCCTGGGGAAAATGGATTAATCCAGGCGGTGATCACTGGATCCGCTGGTGCCGGAGGCCAATCTCAGACATGGTCAGATGGCAGGACTGAATTTCTCGTTTATTCATCCACTGTACCAGGATTTGAGCTCTATTTTGTCAGTCTGTTGCCGGTCAACTACATCAATGCCGAACTTAACCAGACCACTTTGGAAATTCTGGCAGTCATGATTGTGATTGTCGGGGTGCTGCTGGTCCTGTCGACCACCCTCGCCTGGGTGATAGCCAATCCACTGATGAAACTGATCAAAGGGATGCATGCCGCGCGCAAAGGCAATCTGGCTGTATCCGTCAGCACGAGCTCGATCCGGGAGGTCGAGGAGGTCTCAACCAATTTCAATGAAATGATGGACGAAATCAACCGTCTGCTGATCAACATCAAGGACAAGGAAAAGCAAAAGCGCATCGCTGAGATCAAGGCTTTGCAGGCGCAGATCAATCCCCATTTTTTAGCTAACACGCTCAACACCGCGCGCTGGATGGCCAGCATCCAGGGGGCCCACAACATCGAAGACCTGGTCGGGTCCTTGATCCAGCTGATCAATGCCTCGATCGGTGCCCGGGATAACCAGATCCCGATCCAGGAAGAGTTGGAAAACATCAAGGCCTTCCTGCGCATCCAGGAATACCGCTATTTTGACAAGTTCAAAGTCCAGTACCAGATCGATCCCCAGATCCTGGATTGCCTGATCCCGCGCCTTCTGCTGCAGCCGCTGGTGGAAAACGCCCTGGTCCATGGGATCGCCCCGGTCGAAGGCCAGGGCACACTGGTCATCCGCGGCCTGATCGAGGACGAGACGATCCGTCTGCAAGTGACGGACAATGGTGCGGGTATCTCTGCAGAACGCCTGGCCGAGATCGAACAAGGCTTGAAGCCGACCAACCAGCACGGGATCGGCATCAGCAATGTCCGGGACCGGATCCGGCTCAATTTCGGTGACCGGTATGGCCTGTCGATCAAGAGCGTACCGGATCTCTATACAACCTGTGAAATCACCCTGCCCCGGATCAAGCCGGACCCGTCAGCTGCGGAGGAGGAATCATGATCAAAGTCATGTTGATTGATGATGAAACACCCTACCGCACCATGCTCAAGGAAATGATCAGCTGGCGCCAGCATGGGTTTGAAATCATAGGCGAGGCGGCCAACGGAAAAGCAGCTCTGGAGCTGATTGCCAATGCCCAGCCAGACCTCCTGATCGTCGATATGAACATGCCCGTGATGAGTGGGGCTGAATTGATCGAGACAGCCGCCAGTCGCTGGCCACGGATCAAGGCCATCGGTCTGAGCAGCTATGATGATTATGACTATTTACGCCAGAGCATGAAAAGCGGGGCCATTGATTACCTGCTCAAGCATCAGCTCGATGCACAATCCCTGCTCGCCACTCTGAAAAATGCCGCGTCGATCCTGACCAAGGAAGAGCAGGACATCGTCCGCGCGTCCACCCTGGAAAGCCAGTTCGCCAGGCACAAGCAGGAGCTGCAGCAGCAGGCGATCATGAGCCTGCTCCACGATGATCTAAAGCCCGGTCCAGGCCAGGACATGAGCGAGTCGTTCCGGCTACTCGATCTGGATCTCCCCCTGGTAGAAGGTTCTCTGCTCATCCTGCTGATCGACCAGGCCTGGAAACTACACCCAGGAACTGTTTCTGGCGATACGTCGCACATGAATCCGATCAGCTCCGTCCTTGCCATCACGTCCGAGATCCTCCGGGAATATGGTTCCACCATTTTCCAGACCGGGGAGAACCAGTTTGTCATTTTCCTGGCTGCAGATAATCTGCGCAGCACGATGGCAACACTGGACCGGCAAAATGCGGTCATCCAGCGCATCCGCACCAGTTTGCAACGGTTTCTCAATCTCGAGGTCAGCGTCTATGCCGGCGCACCCTACCACGGACCACAGGAGATCAAGGCCACGTACCGCCAATTGCACGAGCTGATGAAAGATCATTTCTACGAAGGCAGCGGCAAAATCAAATTTGCTGCTCAAATCAATAAACCGTCCTGGCAGGTCCAGCAGGACAGCATCTCGCTCGATGTCGATGTCGAAAAACAGCTGACGTCCGCGGTCCGCTCAGCTGACAAAGACGCGGCTACTGCGATCCTGGGAACCTATTTCACCCGCCTGTATGACCAGCGGCTGAGCGACAAATCCTTCAAAATCATCTGCATCGAGCTGATCCACTTGCTGGGCCGGATCCTGCGCGACATGAACTTGACCAGCGAACCGAAGTCCTACGATCCGATGGACGCCTACGACCGGATCAACCGATTCGACACCATGGAAGCCCTCAAGGCCTGGATGATCGAAAAATTCGCTGAAGTCATCCACTTCATTCGTCTGGCCGGCTGCCATGAACGCCACAGCCCCGTCGTTTCCAAGGCCCTGAGCTACATCCAGGCCCATTTCAACCAGCCGATCACCCTCAGCGAAGCCGCAGAATCAGCCGGAGTCAGTCACACCTACCTCAGCCGCGCTTTCAAAGAAGAGATCGGCAAAGGCTTCAGCGAATATTTGACTCATTACCGGATTGAGCATGCTTGCCAGCTCATCTCGTCCGGCGGCATGCGCCTCAAAGACATTGCCACCGCTTGCGGCTTTTCGCAATATACGTATTTCTTCAAGGTGTTCAAGCAGACGACAGGGCTGACCCCGAACGAATACTGGAACCAGAAACTCCAGTAAGCACCTCGTTTGGGTTCATCTGGGAAATCGTATCGCCGTCATCTCCGGAACACCCTGGCTGCCTCATAGAGTGCACAGATGTTTTCCGGTGGGACGTCGCCTTCAAAATCCTGGCTGCCACAGAGAATGAAACCACCGTTTCGACCAAGGGCCTGGATGACGCGGGTGGTCTCGGCAAAAACTTCTTGCGGGGTGCCAAAAGGCAGGACGCCCTGGGTGTCGATGCCGCCATGAAATAGCAGTTCACGGCCAAAGTCTGACTTGAGCTGATCGACCTCCATACCGCGCACCTTCTGGATCGGGTCGAGGGCATTTATGCCACAGGCCAGCAGGTTGGGGATGATTGGCCGGACCGCGCCGCAGGAATGCTGCATGTAAAAGGCACCGTGGCAATGGGCCAGCTGGACGAATTTTTTCGTGTTTTCAGCGAAGAAATCGTCCCACATGGCGGGGCTGAACAAAGTGCTGATTTGAGTCCCATAGTCATCACTGCAGCACAGGATGTCGATTGACCCTTGTGCAGCTTCTAACATGCGGTCGTAGATTTCAAGGAAGGACTGGCAGAAGCGATCAAGCATCGCTTTTAGCAGCTCTGGCTCTTCGATCATGTTGATGTAGAAGGTCTCGGTGTCATAGAGCAGGGTGAACACCTGGTAGGGGCCGGGCCAGCCAATTCGGATGGCCTTATCCTGGTGCGAAGAAACAAACCGGGCAACCGCAGCGTAATCAAAATGGTCCGGATTGGGCCAGCCTGTGAAGTGTTCGAAATCGGCCATGCTTTTGATGCAGTCATAGGGAGGGTCGAAATGGAGCCAGTTGTACTCGACCCCATTCCACTTGCGGACCGTCTTGCCGCCAAAAAAATTTGGTACAACCAGCTCTCCATGTTCGTTCTTATACGGAGGTGGCAGTTCAGGGCCGATGTATGGCGGCAAATCCAGGCAGCGGATATCAATGTCAAAATGCCGCATCACAGCTTCTTCGGAATCGACCTGGAGATAATGTTTCAAGTTCTCCCAGGCGGTTTCCACACAACGCATGCTGAGGGGAATCCGGTCTGTTTCCTGATGGGCAAAAGCTGTACGCACTCGCTCTTTGGCATTCATTACATGATCACTCCTGTCACTTCCATGTCCACCAAAACATTGACGAGAATCAAGCATCGAAGTTTTCCAATAGCTTATCCAGAACTCGCCGGCAATCCCGGACCTTTTCTACACTGGTCTGCCAAAGTTCCAGGTCTTCCGAAGAATCACGCCCAAATTGGATCAATGACTGATGATCTGACAAAGGGCTGGGCAGGCGGATTTTCCCCGACAGATGGTAATTCCTGATCCCTGCTTGTAGGTGAATCTGAGGGATGTTCTGCTCATTAACTCCTCCCCCAGCCATGATGTCAATCCGTCCGGCTGCTTGATGAATGAGCATACATAGCAGATCCAGGCCTTCAAATGCTGTCGCCTGATGACCCGAGGTCAAAATCGTATCAAAGCCCAAAGAAATGGCTTGTTCCAGAGCTGCCTGTGGATCAGCCACCCAATCGAAAGCGCGGTGCAAGGTGAGATGGCAACCGAAGCTCTGGCTTGTCAGCGACAGTAAACGCGGCAGATCAAGCCGTCTCTCCGATGTCAGAAGCCCAATCACCAGGCCATCCGCACCGGCTGAACGGAAGCGACGAACCTGATCCTGAATCTGTTCAAACTCAGCATCAGAATAATAAAAATGACCTGCCCTGGGCCGGATCAGGACATGGATGGGGATTGGGCAGGATTGCCTGACCTGTTCAAATAGGTAAAAATCAGGTGTAGTCCCACCAAGCAGCAGATTGCTGCACAATTCAAGGCGATCTGCGCCGCCCTGCACAGCAGCCAAGGCTGAAGGCAGGGAATCAACGCAGATCTCCAGGAGAAATTTTTGATTATTCATCTTCTCTAAAGAAATAGTCGCCGAGGACTTAGCCGAAAACAAAGGCAAGGGCAGGCGAACCCTCAGCAATATTGAATAAATCGATCGCGAGATCAGGGCCCTGAGCGGAGAATTTTGCTTGTGTCTCAGCAAGCGGACGGATGGTCGCAGCGGCTTCGGCCAGACCGGGAATGACGGCCGTGCTGCTACCTGCCGCGACGTTGTCGAGCATGACGTAGACTTTGTCATTTTTACTGGTGAAATAGGCATCGATGCCACCGGCCAGACGTTCTTGCTGGCGAGTCCAGGTTTTGGTGCCATAGATCGCATCACCATTGACGGAGAGCCACTGACCCAGGTAGAGCAGGCGATCGCGCTGTTCGGCCGGGATGGTGCCATCGGCTTTCGGCCCGACGTTGATCAGGAGGTTGCCATTGTGGCTGACACTTTCCAGGAGCAGGGCAATCAGCTTATTGGGCTGGATATAGTGCTCGTCGGTTTCAACCTGGTTATAGGCAAAAGACAGGCCCAGGCCGCGGCACATTTCCCACTTCTTATCCAGCGTCATCTGGCCATACTTGTATTCCTTGGTCGTGTAGTCGGCCCAGACGCCATTCCAGCGGTCGTTGACAACCCCCTCCGGTACATTGTTGTAGTAGTAGGAGAATAATACAGGGAGGTCGACGAGGCCCTTTTTCGGCCAATCGATATCATTCCAGAGGACGGAGGGCTGATAACGATCGATCAGCTCCGTGACTTGGTTGAAAGCATAGTCGGCATAGGCTGCAGTGACATTTGGGGGATTGTGGACATCAAAATCATCAAAAATTGGTACTGTTGTATGGGTCCAGTCGAGGATGCCAGAGTAGTAGACGCCAAACTTCATACCCTCGTTCCGGACAGCCGCGGCCAATTCGCCAATGACATCGCGCATCGGGCCACGATTCCCCGTGTGGTAGTCGGTGTATCGACTCGGCCAGAGGCAAAAGCCATCGTGATGCTTGGTGACTGGCACGATGTAGCCAGCGCCTGATTTCTTGAACAAATCCGCCCATTCGGTAGCATTCCAGTTCTCAGCTTTCCACATATCGGTGAAATTCTCGTAAGGAAAATCCTGACCATAGGTAGCTAAATGGTGTTCATAGGATGGTCCCTGACCGACACGGACGGAGTTCATATACCATTCGGAGTATGGATTGTTGGAAAACCAGGTGATATCGGTCGGGATATCGCCCAGTTCACAGGTTGGAGGCGCATAGGCCGGTACAGAGTAAGCCCCCCAGTGGATGAAAATGCCCAGTTTGCAGTCGTCAAACCATTGCGGGACCTGATGGGTCCGGACGGATTCCATGTCGGGGGTGAACTGGCGGGGATGGTACTTGGATGAAGACATGAAGGTGACCTCCTGTTTATTCGCTCAGCTGTCAGCCGGGCGTGTCTTGCGATCGTCAGGGATGCTCAGCCTTTGACCGAGCCAGCGGTCAGGCCGGCAACGATGAATTTCTGGCTGAAAAGGTATAAGATCGTGATCGGCAACGCAGTCAGGACCAGATCGGCAAAGACGTAGTTCCAATTGCTGAAATACTGGCCGAAGAAGTTGTAGACCGTCAGGGGCATGGTCCAGTTCTTGGAATTGTTGAAAAAATAGATCGGAATCATGAACTCATTCCAGGCGAACATGGCGGTCATGACGGTTGTGGTGGCAAAGATCGGCTTTAAAGTGGGCAAGATGACTGAGACGAACAGTCGCAGGGTACTGGCTCCATCGATAAAGGCGGCCTCATCCAGTTCACGGGGAATGCCTTTGATGAAATTGATGAACATGAAGATCGCCCAGGGCAATTGAACAGCGGCCATGACCATGATGACGGCAAAGTGGGTGCCAATCAAGTTAAGCATCTTGAGCATGGCGAAAGTGGTGATGATCTGCAGGGGAGCGACCATGCCAGCCAGGAAAAAGGACTGGAGGAAGCGGGACCATTTGCTTTCAACACGGGCGAGGATGAATCCACCCAGTGCGGCAGAGCCGACACAGGCGATCAGCACACCCAGGGTGACAATGATGCTGTTCATCATGGACAAAAGGATTTTGCCGGTCACGATGACAAAGGAATAGTTGGCAAATTCCCAGGTTGTCGGGGGAAGGGCATTGAATTTCAAGGCTTCGGCGGAAGTTTTGAATGAGCCAAAAATCATGACCAGAAGGGGGATGATAATCAGGAAACTGCAGGCGATGACAACAATTTCAACGATGAGATTGATCAAGCGCTCTTTGTCTTTCGGTTTCATGACTTAACTCACCTCCTTCTTTTTCAGAACGGTGTTCATCAGGGTCGACAAGGTGAAGACGGTGATGAACAGGATCAGGCTCATGGCAGTCGAACGGCCTAGCAGCCCTTGTGAAAAAGCACTATAGATGTATGTACTGAAAACTTGCGAGGCAAAACCAGGGCCGCCACCGGTAATGACAAAGACTTGTTCAAAGACTTTCAGGCCACCGATGGTATTGAAAACGATATTGACGGTGAAAGCAGGCATCAGCAAGGCCACGGTGATCCGGCGGAATTGCTGCCAGCTGCTGGCACCATCAATCCGGGCAGCTTCATAATAATCATTAGGTATGCTCTGCAGACCGGCGAGGAAGACGGCCATATTGAATCCTGTCCAGCGCCAGACATCGGCCAGGATGACGACTGGCAGGGCGGTCTTGTAGCCGCCAACCCAGTCCTGCTGCAGGCTTTCCAGCCCCAGTGTGCCGAGGAACTGGTTGAACATGCCATCGAAGCGGAAAATGGCGTCAAACATGATGCCGACAACGACCATGGACAAAACCGCCGGCATGTAATAAACCGTCCTCAGGAGATTACGGGTTTTCAGTGGACGATTGACAGCCAGGGCGACAAATAGTCCGAGGATCGTTTTCAAACCGGCAGTAAAAATCGCAAAGATGAATGTGTTCTTAACTGAAAGCCCAAACTTGCGGTCGGTGAAAATATACAGGAAGTTATCCAGGCCATTCCAAACTGGGGTGGTGAAGCGGGAGAGGTTCCAGTCCGTAAAAGCCAGGACAAAAGATGCCAGGACTGGCAGAACAAAAAAGAAACTGAAAATCAGGACTGCCGGGATGACAAGGCTTTTCTGGTATGGCAACAATGTTTTTTTTCGCATGATCAGGAGCCTTTCCACTGGACCAAAAGATTGGGTTTCTGGCAAGACAGGGCTGGCAGCAGCGAGCTGCCAGCCCTGTTCCAGTTCAAGTGTTTGAGATGAGGAAATGGGTGATCAGAAACCAGGTTGCTGATTCTGTTTCATGTAGTCGGCGTAGATCTGCTGCCAGTCAGCCAATGTGTCTTCAGCAGAGATGTCCTGGGCAACCATGTCAACATAGAGCTTCCACAGTTCGGTCCAGATCGAGCTGGCGACGCCCATCGGGTCATTGATCTGGTAGGTGTATTTGCCGGTCGAGAGGTATTTGTCAACGAGTTCCTGGACGCTGGGGTCGACGGTGCCGCCATTGACATCGTTGAAGGCCGGGAAGCCAGCCAGGTCGGCATAGTAAATGTCCATGATTTCAGGCTGAGACCAGCGGTCGAGGAATTCGAGGGTCTTGTCAACCTGCTTGCCACCCTTCATGGCGAACCAGCCACGGACATAGGCGCCCGTGCCCATGATCAGCTGATCATTGAAAGGGACAACCCAGGATCCGAATTCGGCATCCGGGAATTTGGCCTTGGCATCGGAAACGTACCATTCACCGTTCAGGTAGACAGCGGCTTTGCCGGAAGGCAGGGCTTCTTTGGCGGATTCGTAATTGGCAGACAGGTGGTCTTTGTTGACCAGGCCGAGTTCATAGAATTTCTTGTACTGGTTCATGACTTCCTTGAAACCAGGGGCATCCGGGAAGGTCAGTTCATTTTTCAGGAGTTTCTGGAAAACATCGGTGTCATTGGGGTAGTTGTAGACGGCAAAACCGAGGGTCATGTAGACCTGGGTGGTCCAGGTATCGGCGTTGGTGACATACAGGGGAGTGACTTTGCCATTGCTCTTGTCTTTGATTTCCTGCAGGCGGGCATAGAACTCATCCATCGTCTGGGGTTGTTCAGTGCTGACGCCCAGTTCAGCAAGAAGCTTCTTGTTGAAATAAGCTGCGCCGAAGAAGCTGCCAACATCACGCGGCATGGCATAGATGTTGCCATCGGTGGGATCTTTGAGCAGGTCCGGGTTGATCAGGCGTTTGGCCCAGGGCTGATCATTCAGGGGCACACAGTTCTCGGTTGCACCGAGTTCGATATTGTTCGAAGGAGTATTGTACTCGATGATGTCAGGCACTTCATTGGTGGCAACCTTGGCCCGGGCAACCGTGTAGTACTGGTCATCCGGCAGGACCTGGAAATCAATGGTATAGTTATATTTTTCTTTCATGACCGCTGCCATTTTGGCAAAGGTTTCAGCACGATAGCTGCCTTGGGCTGTCAAGATCGAGATTGTGACAGGCTCATTGGTGGCGGCAGAGGCGGCTTGCGAGGAAGCTTCGCCGGCAGTTGTTGCTGCAGCTGCTGTTGTCTCTGCGGTTGCGTTGCCACAGGCAGACAGGATCATTACGGAAAAGAGCATAGCCAGAATCAAAGCGAGTGATACAATCCGTTTCATCTTCTCTCTCCTTCTCAATTGCCCTGGTTTTCCCTGGGCTGGGTTCATGCTAGCATGGACTTGCAGTCCTGCAGAATATCAAATATAAAAATAATGCATGTAAAAAATTAAAAACTGGACAGGATTTGACCATGGCTAAACGTTTGCCCAACTTCAGAAACCGGATTTTTGCCAGCTACATCCTGTTGCTGGCCATTGTTTTTGTAGTTGCCATTCCGACCAGCTATTTCTACATGAGCAGCTCGCTTCGTGAGCTGGAGGTCAGAAAGCTTGAACAAATCTGCAGCCGGACCGTGACCTCGCTGGATGAACGGATGAATAGTTTAAACAGCATCTCCCTGTACATAGCGGCTAATCCGATCGTCAGGGAGATCATGCGAGATGCCACCAATGCACCTGGAAATTCTTTAAATTCCAGTTCAATCAAGGATTTTACAGCAACGCTTGTCACCATGAATGTCCCAGCTGCCAATGCAGGGTTGCGGTTATCTGTTTACAACAACCGGGGATTTTACCAAAGTGCGGGTTACTCTGACCAAAGCTCTATCATACAGGCCAGACTATTTTCACCTGAGTTCCGTGAATGGTATGGCACATTCCTCCAAACCAGTGCCTACTCCATCTTGGCACCGCACAACGATTACTGGTCTGCGGACCAAGACTTCAAGCCCGTGTCACTGATCCGGCCCTTGATCGATTCCCGCACTTTTTCCAGGGTTGGATTAATCGAAGTACAAATGCCCTACTCGAGCCTTGCCGAGATCACAAATCTGGATTTGCCAGGTGGTGTCCAGGCTGTGCTGTTCGACCAGGAAGGGCAGTTGATCACGCTGAACGAATCTGAAGGTTCAACAGATGCTGTTTCTGAACAGGATCGTAAAGATTTTTCTTACTTATATGCACAGATCGGCCCCGAAAATCAGGGTATTCTCCGTAATTCGCTCATTCCAGGCCAGGACACCCGTTTGATTGTCTACAGTCGATCCAATCTGACTGGCTGGGTCTACCTGATTTCCATGCCTTTTTCGGCCTATGGGGCTGCCTTGACCAAAATTTCCATCACGCTCATGCTGGTCATGGTGCTCATGTTATTGCTTTTGATTTTCATCGCCTTCATGGCTTCCAAAACTGTGGCGAAGCCCCTCATGCAATTGCGTGACCAAGTCCAATCCGTTTCGCTCCAGAACCTTTCGATCGAATTATCAACGGAAGGTCCTGGCAATGAAATCAACCAGCTCAATGAAGCCTTTAACCAGATGTTCGAACGACTGCGCGAATCCATGGATGAAGTTGCAGCCATGCGACTGCGCGAGCTCCAAGCCCATCTGATCGCCTTGCAGGCGCAGATTGATCCACATTTTATCTTCAACATCCTGTCGATTATCACGGCAATCGGCCGCGAAAAGGACATGCCGCAAGTCGTCGAGATCAGTAACCACTTGGCTGCCATTCTACGCTATTCGACCAGCAATGAGCGAGATCTTGTCACACTGGAACAAGAAATCGCTCATATCGAAAGCTACATGATCCTGATGAAATTACGATATGAGGAACAGCTTGAATACTCGATTGAAATGGAACCGGGAATCCAGCCAAACCAAATTCGCCTACCCCGCCTCTCTCTTCAGCCGATCATCGAAAACACTTTCCGGCATGGTCTGCGCCAAGTGCTTCCACCTTGGCGAATTGAGATCAAGACTGGCCTGGCTTCCGATGGCAATTGGTGGATTTCCGTGAGTGAAAATGGAATCGGCATGAAGCAAGAAGAAATTGAACGTTTGGATGCCAGATTGACGGAATTTTATCTCAATCCGGCTGATCATCTCAAGGAAATGAAGCTGGGCGGAATGGGATTGGTTAATACATTGGCCCGGTTCAAATTTCTATACAAAGACCGGTTCCGGTATCAGATAACAAGTGTCGACAGTGGCTATGATGGTTTTAAGATCACCCTGTCCGGAGCTCTGTCAGAGGCTGAATCTGCTACCCGTTAGGAAGGGAGAAACCCAGATGATCCGAATCCTGATCGTTGATGACGAACCCAAGATGCTGCGGGATTTAGTAACTCTTGTCCAGCAAATCGACGAGAATTTCGTCATATCCCATGCCACCAATGCGATCGAAGCCCAAAGCCTGATTGAGCAGAACGCCTTTGACATTGTGATTACCGACATCCACATGCCTGTCATGAATGGGCTTGAACTGATCACTTGGCTCAAGGACCGTAATGATCCAGCCATTCCGGTGGTTATCAGCGGATATTCCTACTTTGAGTATGCCCGGACGGCAATGAAATTAGGTGTTACGGACTATCTGCTGCGACCCGCCGATCCTGTGGAAATTGCCAAGGTTTTATCTTCGATCGTGGAAAAAATTGAAATCAAGCGGGCCGAACAAAAGCGGCTGGATCTGCAACAGGCCATTCGCAGTATAGGGAGCTCACCAGATGGGGTGCTAAGTCAGGATGAAGCTCCTTTTGTCGCCGTCTTCTGCGCTGGATCACTGACAGACTCAGTCACCACTGACGAAGCCATCCGGCTGCCTGTCTGGCAGGATTTGCACCTGGAAGCGCAATTAAAGGTTCTTTTGGCCGAAAATGAGTCGGTCTGGATTTTTCGCAGCAGCCAGAGCACGCAGACTGCACTGTTCAGTCTCAACACCACAACAGCTACCACTCGATACGCTCAACTTATGCAGCAGATCTGCTTGATTCAAGGGGCTGGATACGGCTTGGCCATTGCTGTCAGTCCGCTTCTGGAATCAATCGCCGCAGTGGGTTCCATGCAGAAAAAACTGATGGTTGCGCTGCATCAACGACTGGTCCTGGGGCAAAATCAGCTGCTTGTCCTGGAACGAAATCCCGCACTGGAATCAATAGATGAACCTTCAACAACTTTGGTTGATGATTCTGGTGCAGCATATGAGACACTTAGAACCTTGATCCGATATCAGGGAGCACAGGCAGCCAAGGTAACTTTGCTTAAACTTGTTTCCGGCTGGAAAAATCAACAACTGCCTCTCTACCGGTTGGAGCGGGAATTACGCCGGCTTGCAGCGGAGCTCAAACCAGCCCTGAGCGGCAGTCATTCGCAAATGACAATTGATCAGCTGGAAGAGATCTGTGTCGATGCCCTGGCCAATGCCCTGAATTATGATTCGCTTTGGGACAATCTGGCCGCAATTTTCGACGGGCTGGACCAGGACACAACCCGGGTCAATCCTATGGACCGACATGAAAACTTGGCCTGCCAGATTGCCGCCTATATCGAAAACAACTTGGCAAGTCCTCTGAATAACAGCATCTTGGGCAAAATGTTCGGCCTGGCACCTTCTTATCTGAGTGTGATCTTCCGCAATAAAAAAGGTCTATCACCGATTGAGTATATTGCCATGCAACGTATCAACCGGGCCAAGGCGTTGTTTTGCGAATCGCCCCATCTCACGACCAAAGATATCTCCACCCTGGTCGGATTTGATGATCCTTTTCATTTCAGCAAAACTTTCAAAAAGCTCACGGGATTGTCACCAACCGAATACCGCAAGACAAACTGCCAGAATAAGGAGAACAACTGTTATCTCAGCTAGTCTGTCTCACGCTGGCGTTTTTTGTCCTCGTACATCCTCTCGTCGGCGATTTTGTAGAGAATTTCGTAGGTCTCGCCATCCTCGCCTGACAGGGCGAGCCCAATTGAGCAACCAGCTTGAATAGTCTGGTCCTCCCACTCGATCGGCTGAGCAAGCTCGTTTCGGATGCGTTCGGCGATCCGCTCCAGTTTGGCTTTTTCCTTAAGGTCGGTAATCATCACAATAAATTCATCGCCACCGATGCGGGCCAGGCGATCCGCACGGCGCAGCTGGCTGGCAATCCTGGCAGCGGCTACCTTGAGCACGGCATCGCCGGCAGGGTGGCCGAGGGTATCGTTGATCTGCTTGAAACGATTCATATCGAGCATCAGGAAGCCATGCTGTTTACCAACCTGCTTGAGATGGACTCGGGCACAGTGTTCAAATGATTTTTTATTAAGTGAACCGGTCAGGTGGTCTCTGCGGGAAGCAGATAAAATTTCCTGATAGTGTTTGGACGTTGTAAAAACGAGCAGGAAGATAAGCGCGGTCAGAAAGTAAAAAAGAATATTCGTCTTTTGAAAATCCGAATATCCGGCGTTCCAGCCATCTGCAGGATAGATGGCCGGCTCCCACTGTTCGCCGGGCAAGCCGATGGTTTCAATAATCGCGTCTCTGTCACGGTCAAACAATTCTGAATGCCCCCAGTAAAAGTCATTGTGACCATCGGCTTTTTTGACGCGAATGCCATAAAGATAGCCATCTTTTGCTGGTTCCAAGTCGAATGCATGCAGGATTTTACCAAAATCGAGCGTGATGGTGGACAACCCCCAAAATTCCCGGTCGCCGTCTGTTCCTGTAAAGACAGCACGGCGATTGAAAATTTTCCAGCCGCCCTGGATCGCCAGGACAGGACCCTGGGCTACGGAGCCCTCCGTTTCGATCGTTTTCAAAATATGTTCACGGCGCTGTGGATCTGCAAGGAGATTATGGCCAATCGCCGCCTCATTGCCCTTCAGAGGATGGATGTATTGGACGATGCCTTTGGGGGCAAGGGAGACGTTGTCGATCAGGGTGTTGCGGTCCAGGATCGCTTGAGCGAATGTGTCGATTTCCTGTTGGTCCAGGTCCGGGTCGTTTTCGATCAGCATATTGAAAAAATCAGCATACTGCATGCTGACATTGAGCAGGGTCTGGATATTGGACGCTACTGTACTGATTTCCTGTGTGGCCACAAGCTTGTTCTGGCTGGTCAGTGCTGCTTGCTGGCGTTTCTGCAGACCAGAAAAAGTCAGCAGGATCGTCGCACCGATCAGCACCGCCAAGACAACGGAAACCAGGTAGGTTTTAGCATATTGCCATCTCATGAAGGCATTCTAACATGGCCACCGACCGTATGTCATGAAATTATTAATCTTCTGGTTCAGTCAGCAGATCAATTACAGGCAGCTCCAGCGCCCGGGCAATTTTCTCGATGTTGCGCAGGGAGACATTGCGTGTGCCGCGCTCGATACCGCTGATATAGGTGCGGTTCAGATCGACGATCTCCGCCAGCTTTTCCTGCGAGTAGCCGCGCTCGCATCGCACACGCTTCAGATTATCCGCCAGGATCCGCTGCAAACTTTTCATGGTCGCCACCACCTCTGATCTGATTGTCGAGGTTTTGTCGCCGATGAGTCTACACCCGATAAGTCACAAAAGGGATGGCATCAGACATGAACTATTTCCAGTTTCAATGCAAAAACTTCTCCTTCTCTTCGCGGTTGACGAGCCAGATACCAAGGCTGACGAGGGCAAGGGCAATCAGGTAATTGGGGCGCCAGATGCTTTCATCGAGGATGATGCCGGACAGCAGGGTACCAAAGATCGGCACCAGAAAGTTGAAGACGGTGACTTTGCCGACGGGGTTGTATTTTAACAAGGTCGTCCAGAGGGTAAAGGCGACAGCGGACAGGGCAGCCATATAGGTAAGCAGAACGATGCCTTGCCAGCTGATTGTGGTTAGACGACCTCCGGCGATGTAGCCAGCCAAGGCAAGGAGACCGCCTCCGAGGGCGAGCTGGTAGCCGGTCGTAACCATCGCGTCGAGCCGGGCAGTGATGTGTTTGCCGTAGATCGAGGCAGCAGCGAGCATGAAGGCCGAGAGGATCAGTGCGCCATCGCCTTTGAGCGAAAAGGTGAAGGTGTAGGTGCCAAAATGGACGAGGGCGGTGATGACGCCGGCAAATCCAGCCACAACGCCGGCAATCCGGTTTCTGGTCAGACGCTCATTGTGATAGAGAAAATGGGCGATCAGGAAGCTGAAAAAAGTCAGGGTTGAATTCATGATCGAACCGTTGGTGCCGGTCGTGTAGGACAAGCCGATGTAGAAGATTGCATACTGGATGGTGGTGTAGGACAGCGCATAGATGATGACTTCGCCGATGTTGCGCTTGTTGAAGGCCCGCAGATCTTTTTTCATTGCGATACTGACGGCAAGAACCATCAGGCCGGCCAGGAAAAAGCGCAGGCCAGCGAAAATGAACTTGCTGGTGAGGTCTTCAGTGGCGATGGCAAACAGCTCATAGCCAGACTTGATCGCGGGATAGGCGCTGCCCCAGAGCAAGGCACAGAATGATGCCAGTAAGATCCGGACTTTGCGTTGGGTGAAGAATTGCTGGTTGTCCATGGATTCCCCTTACTCTTGCATGGATTTCAAGACATCGGCCATGGCGATGCGGAGGATTTTGCGGCCGGAGAGGTTTCTGGTCAGGAGGTAGGTCAGGTAGAGGATGGCAAAGCCACTCAGGATGTTTGCGAGGCTGAGGTGGAGGGGCATGGTCATGTTGATCTCCTGGAAGGATTGCTCCATCATGCCGCCGTAGAATTCGAACAGCAGGGGGATGCCGGCGAGAAATCCGAGCAGAAAGGGTGCGTCAAAGATGCGCAGCATAAGGGTGCGCATTTCGCGGGGTTCGTAGCCGAGGATTTTCAGGAGGGCGATCGAGCGGCTGTTTTCATCGATCAGGAGCGAGAAGAGAATATATAGAATCAAGAGGGCCATGAGGCTGGAAAAGAGGCCAATGGAAAGTAGGGAGATGCGCATGAGGTCGGTGTAGGATGATAGGGCTTTGATCATGTCGGACATGTCTTCAGTCTGGGCGAGGTCCTCACTGTCGATGTCGAGTGCACGGTCGCTGTAGAGGCCGATGAAGCTGTCCTCGGGTCGGTCAAAGCGGCGGTTGAACTCGGCCAGGGGGAGATAAACGGTGTTCAAGGTGTAGATTTCAGCGATCCCGCTGACGCGCAGGTAGTGGATTTCCTCGTCGATATCATTGATGAAGGACAAGGTGTCGCCGACTGCAAGGTCGGACTTGTCGGCCAGCACACGCGAGATCACGCAGGTTTTCGATTTCGGGGGTAGTGTGAGGCGCGCCCCTGTTTCGTCGAAAAGGTTGAGCATCTGGCTGTTTTCCACGAGGCCTTGCACCAGCAGGGCATCGCCGCTGCCGGTCTCACGGGCGGCCAGCATCTGGTAGGGCTCTCCGCCATACTTGTCGCTGTTCTGGGGCAGCTTGAAGATGTAATTTTTGTCGTAGCTGAAGGTGTTGGTCAGGCCTTCACCGAGGAAAATGTCATAGGAATCCTGGACGAGGAAGCCAGTCAGCATCATCATGGCGGCAAATGCAACGCCGATCAAGGCACCGAATAGCTTGCCGCCGCTGCGGACCATCTGGCGGGCACGGAATTTGGTCGGGAACCGCAGGTTGTGGAAGTGAAAAAGCTGCTCGACGAACATGGCCTTGGGGCGGCGGCGAAAGCCCCGGATCAGGGTATGGGGAGGCAGACGGACGGCGCGCAGGACCACGTAGCTGGCCGTCAAGAGCAGCAGTGCGATGGGGATCAGGGTCCCGGCGAGCACCAGCTTCGGATTGTAGTAAACCTGGGTCAGTGGGAGGTTGAAAAAGACGGTGTAGTAGACCAGCAGAGGCCGGGCCGCGAGCATGCCGCCGCCCGTTCCGAGGACGCTGCCGACCAGGGCCAGGACAAAAGGCAAGGCCAGGTAATGGCGCAGAACCTCCAGGCGGCTAAGCCCAAGGGCACGCAGGGTGCCGATAAGCTGGAATTCCAGGCGGATCATGCGCCAGAGAATCGAGGCCAGGAGGATGGTATTGATCAGGAAAATCGCGACAGGCAGGGACTGGGACATGGCTTTTTGGCCGGCGATTTCACCCTTGACCATATTGATCCGGGCATTGTCCTTGCGTTCCTGCCAGCGGACCAGGCCATAGCGATCCTTGAAGCGATCCTTTAGATCCTGGTAGAGGGCCTGGCTGGAGTTTTGATTGTCACTATCCGGATCAATTTTGGCGAAACCAGGGTGAAACCGAATGCCGTAAGAGCGGTCAACCGTCCAGTCCTCGACCGGTGCGTCAGCGGCCAGCCGTTCGATCGCCCGTGTGGTGACGATCGCGATGCCGAATGTTTTCGGATCGGCGAGGAGGTCTGATTCAAACTGGGTCGGGTAAATGTAGTCCGGCAGCGAGAAAAGGCCACTGATCCAGAAGGTTCGCCCGGCCAGCTCAATCTGCTCACCGATGGCCAAGTTGTGCTCACTGGCAAATGCGGGATTGAGCAGGATCTCCTGGTCGCGCTGCAAGCGATGCCCCTCGAGGATGACTGGTCGATCCACCCGCTGGTTTTCCTCAAACACCCGCAAGGTGATGTCCTGCTGCCACTTGGCATCCACGGTCGTGCGGCCTTCGATATCCGCGTGGAGCAGCTGGCCCAGGCTATCGAGATTTGTCGGCTCGGCAATGGTCCAGACACGGATGTCATCGACCTGTCCCTCGTCGCTCAACCAGTCAAAATTACCCTGCAAATTGTCGACGACGAGGTTGAGCATGGTCAGGGTCATGCTGCCGAGGGCGATCAGGAAAATCAGGCTCAGGAATCGCCCCTTGTGCTGAAGGATTTGCCTCGGAATCCGCCTGGCGAGTGCCATATTTACCAGCTGACCGCTTCGGCTTTGGCTTTGATGGTGTTGAGTGTGATCTCCGTGATCTCACCGCTGCGCATGCGGACGACACGGTCGGCCATTGCCGCAATAGCGGAATTGTGGGTCACGATCAGGATGGTGGTTTTGTCTTGCTGATTGATTTCCTCGATCAACTGGAGCACGCTCAGGGAGGATTTGAAATCGAGCGCACCGGTCGGCTCGTCACAGAGCAGGAGGGCCGGGCGTTTGACAATGGCCCGGGCGATCGAGACGCGCTGCTGTTCGCCGCCACTCAATTGGTGGGGGAATTTGTCTGCTTTGTCCTTGAGTCCGACGCGTTCAAGCAGTTCCAGAGTTTTAGCCGGATGCTGGCTCAAATAGGCAGTGACTTCGATGTTTTCGCGCACAGTGAGGTCAGGGATGAGGTTGTTGAACTGGAAAACAAAACCGAGATGGCGACGGCGATAGCGGGTCAGGGCGCGGTCGTTCATTTTCGCGACGTCCATTTCATTGACAAGGACAGTGCCACTGTCCGGCTGGTCTATGCCACCGATCATGTTCAGGAGGGTCGATTTGCCAGAGCCAGACGGGCCGAGAATCACGACCAGTTCGCCGTCTGGTACAGACAGGCTGACGTGGTTCAGGGCATAGAATTCGGTTTCACCGGATGGATAGATGCGGGAAACATCGTTCAACTGGATCACGGCTATGGTCCTCCTGGTCAAACCTGGGTGTCATGAACACATTCCATTATAGTCCCGGCACGGGTGTGGCCAAAAGACCGCTGGCAAAAATTGTCACTTTTTACCGGATCTGGATCTTTCACTTGTCTAAATGGGAACATTAGCAGCCTCTTCTGTGTCTATAATGATAATAGTTTTATACCTGTGAGGTTAGATCATGATGAAAATTCATTTTCCACTGGTTTTGTTTACGCTCTGTCTGGTAGTTGCCATTGTGTTGTCTGGATGTGCAGCTGCGTCAACTACGGTAACCAGATCTGCAGAACCAGGTCAGACGACAGCATCTGGCCAGCCGGCCAGCAGCGAGACGACGGCCACAACTGAACCATCCCCGTCTGAAACCAGTGAGCCTTTGAGCCCGGTCGAGCAAGCGTACCAGGATAAACTGGCAGCCTATCTGGAGCAGCTGCCTGCTTCTGAGGTTGAAATCCAGCCAGTTGGTGACACGGAGCAGGCTGACTTGGTCAAGCAAATGGCTCGACTTTATGCGGGCGCGGCGGAATCGCGCGAGATTTTTGCGTTGTACCTGTCCGGGATCACACAGCTCTCCCCTGCCAGTGCGGACCTGTTCACGACCTATGCTATTTCCGGCATGCGCCGCAACAGTTTCGAAGATTACACGGAAATCGAATATGGCTACACCAGTGATCCGGCTTTCCTGGACCGGTTCTTTGCCGAAGCAGAGAAATATGACTTCAATTGGATTGAGCTGAATCGCAAGGTTGATGCCATTACAGACTCGAAGGTCAAGGCATTGGTCAAAGGGGCGCAGGAACAGGGTTATTATGTCGCCAGCAGCGAGGGTATGATTTATTACCTGGTTGATTTCACACGTTTTGCCGAATTCCGGGCGGCCAATACGCAGCCGATGGCGGACCTGATCGTGACCCAGGCGATCGACAGCCTCGATCCGATGAGCTCGGATGCGGCGTTCATCATAGATTTGCCGACCCTGGCGGCGCGCACCTATGGCATCGGGCAAACTCTGGCAGACTACAGCGGCACGCGGTATGAGAAATACCTGGCCAGCCGTTTCCGTGACCATCTGAACCTGCTGTTTTTCGGGATCGACAATACGCCAAACTATGATTATGGCACGGGTTTGATGACGGATGATGCCAAAGCTACCTTGGCTGATGCTGCCACCCTGACCGAGACGCTCATGGGTCAGATGACGGCTGAATTTTTGGCATTGATCGAAGCAAACAACGGCAAAATGGACGAAGCCGCTCGCGAAAAAACTTGGGCCCTGCTCGACAAAGTGGACGAATTCTATGGCCTCACCGATGAGGACAAAGGCGACTACGGCCAGTGGATGTCCGGCAATTTCGAAGCCTGAGCTGAAAATGGACCAAATCTGTTTATGCAATAATTGCCCAAAAAGGGACCGGGTCCCTTTTTGGGCGGAGGTATGACTCATGGCTTATAATTGGCTGCTTTTCGATCTTGACGGGACGCTATTGGATTTTCACAAAGCTGAATATTTATGCATGGAAGCGACTTTACAATCATTTGGCTTTCGGGCGGATGATGAAGTTCTCCTGGCATACCGGTCCATTAATGAATCGTATTGGAAGATGCTGGAGCGAGGAGAGATCTCGCAGGAGGAGCTGGCCTTGGCGCGGCACCGGACGCTGTTTGAACGGTTTGGATTTGCCGGGGATATCGAGGCGTTCCAGAATCATTACGAAGGGGCTCTGAGTGAAAGCAGCTATCTGTTTGATGGTGCGTACGAACTGTTGCGCCAATTGCGTGATCGTGACGGGATTCATCTGGCAATTGTGACCAATGGCTTTGCCAGGATCCAGGAGCGCCGGATCGCCCTGGCCGGTCTGGATACCCTTTTCGAGCGGATTTTCATCTCGGAACAGGTCGGCTATCGCAAGCCCCAGATCGAGTTTTTTGAGCATGTCTTCCGGGAAATCGGCGAGGGGAACGCCATGATCATCGGCGATTCACTCACGTCAGACATCAAGGGCGGCGCTGATTTTGGTATCGCAACCTGCTGGTTCAATCCGGACGGGCAAGATAATCCCCTGGGCGTGCGTGTGGATCATGAGATTCGCGATTTGAGCGAGCTCTGGCAGCTGGTGTAAAACCAGGCAGAATCAAAAAATTGAATCATGGCGCTCACCTCAGACTGGCCCCATCAGGGCCATTTTTTATGGTGATTTGACAGAACGGCCCTTGTGCGATAGACTGATATCGAAATCCGATATCGATATTCGATATCGAGACCCGGTCCCATTAACGAAAACCGATATCGGTTTGCAATATTGGGACGGCGTCCCTTTTTCGGCAGTGAGGTGTGGAATGGCTGGTTTTGTGGCGAAGAAGTTGTTCCAGGGGTTTGTGAGTTTGCATATTTTGCATCATGCGAGTGAGGGGCCGGTTTTCGGGAGTTGGTTGATGGAGGAGCTTGCGGAGCATGGCTATAAGCTGAGTCCGGGCACGTTGTATCCGATTCTGCATCATCTGGAGGCGGTAGGCCTTCTGGAACAGTATGAGGAGACGGTGTTGGGCAAGGTCCGCAAGTATTATAAGACGACGGATCTGGGGCGGGCAGAGCTGGCTGAGGCAAAGCTTTACCTGGCTGAGCTGACGGATGAGATCGATGGCGGGCGGGACCAGGCGACGGGCAGGACACGCACATGATCGGGATGGATGCACTGTTCTATCTGGAGGGGGTGCGCTACCAGTCGATCCTGGATATCCCGGCCTTGCAGATCAACCCGGGGATCACTGTGTTACTCGGGGCCAGTGGCAGTGGTAAGACAACACTCTTGAAGCTACTCAACAAGTCGATTTCGCCAACGAGCGGATCGATCTTGTACACAGGTTCAGATTTGAAAAAGACACCGTCTGTCTATCACCGCCGCCAGGTGCTGATGCTGTCGCAACAGGCGGCGATGTTTCCCGGCACGATCGAAGACAATCTAGCCATCGCTTTCCAGTTCCAGGAACGAACCGCGCCTGATGCGGAGATGATGCAACGGATGCTCGCACAAGTACAGCTGAAAAAAGAGCTCTCCGAGCCGGTTTTGAACCTTTCGGGTGGTGAAAAGCAACGATTGGCTCTGGCCCGGGTATTCCTGCTCGATCCGGCGGTGTTTCTGCTCGACGAGCCTTCTTCAGCGCTGGATGATGACACGGCCGATGCCGTGATCGGTCTGGTGGTCGAGCAGGCGCGGGCGACCGGGCGGTCGATTGTCATGGTCACCCATTCCAAAGCGGTTGCCAGCAAATTTGCCGATGAAACGATTTTATTGAAGGATGGTCAGGTGGTCCGCAGGATACAAAACAGAGGCCAGGAGGCAGGATCATGAGTGGCGCAGTTCAATTATCCGTCTGGCAGGTCGTCTTCTCGTACCTGTTCGTCCTGCTGGTCCTGGCGATTGTCAGGAAACGCGGGATCCGGCGTGAGCGGGAGATCCTGCTGGCCTCCGTCCGGATGTCGATCCAGCTGGTGCTGACTGGGTATGCTCTGACTTTCATCTTCGCACACCCCAGCCCTTGGGTGACGCTCCTGATCATCGCCACCATGGAAGGCTTTGCCATTTTCACTGTGTTCAGGAAATTCAAGGGCCAGCTGTCCGGGCGGTTGAAAAAGACGATTGCCGGAGCGATGCTCGCTGGGACGCTGTCCTGCATTTTCTACTTCCTGCTGGTGGTGGTGCAGATCGACCCGTGGTACGATCCGCAGTACTTCATCCCGATCGCCGGCATGCTGGTTGGAAATTCGATGACCGGTATCTCGCTCGGGGTGAAATCGCTGGTCGAGGGCATGTCGCTGCAGCGGCACCTGGTCGAGGAGGCCCTGAACCTGGGCGCGACGCCACGCCTGGCCAGCCGGGAGATCGTCAATTCGACCTTTGACGCGGCGATCATGCCGACGATCAATGCGATGCTGGGCATGGGCGTCATTTCCCTGCCGGGCATGATGACCGGCCAGATCTTGTCCGGGACCGTGCCGACAACTGCGGTCATGTACCAGATCGCGATCATGCTGGGCATTCTCGGTTCGGTGGCGCTGACCGTGATTGTGCTGCTGCATTTTGGCTACAAGACCTTTTTCAATCACGATGACCAGTTTTTCCCTGGTGGTTGCCGCAAATATTGCGAAAAATGAGGTCTCAGCACATGGATCAAAAAGCAAAAATCCAATTCAGTCCTGCTGTGACGGTCATCCTCTTGTTCGGCATGATCAGCCTTCTGGGCGACCTGGTCTACGAGGGCGCCCGCGGGGCCAATAGCCAGTACTTCAGCTTGCTGGGGATATCAGCGACACAGGTCGGCCTGGTCTTCGGCATCGGGGAATTCCTCGGCTATGTGCTGCGCTTGCTGGCGGGCGTCTGGTCCGACAAAAGCGGCCGGCCGTGGTTGTTCCTTTTTGCCGGATATGGCTTGCTCATTGTGGTGCCGCTGATGGGACTGGCTCAGGAATGGCCGGTCCTTGTGACGCTGGTCCTGATGGAACGGATCGGCAAGGCCCTGCGCAATCCGGCCAAGGATACCCTTTTGTCTGCTGTGGCGTCACACCCTGACACCAAGGTCGGGGTCGGATTGGCATTCGGCATCCAGGAGGCCCTCGACCAGATCGGCGCCTTTGCCGGACCGTTGATTTTCACCGGAGTCTTCATCGTCATGAAAGCCGCCGGCGCGGTCGAATATCAGCTGTCCTACCGCCTGCTGGTGATTCCTTTCGCCCTGCTGATGCTGTTTTTGGTCGTTTCGCACCGGAAAGTCACGCGCGAACGTCTGATCCCGGATGCACCTGCACAGGCACCAGGTTATCACACCCAGCATTTGCAGAAAGTGTTCTGGCTCTATGCTGCGTTTACCTTTTTCAGCACGATCGGGCTGGTCAATTTCAGCCTGATCGGATTTCACCTGAAGTCAAAGCAGTTGCTGGACGATAGCCAGATTACGCTGCTCTATGCCGGTGCAATGGCGGTCGATGCGGGGGTGGCATTGCTGGTGGGACGGGCCTATGACTGGCTTAAAACCAGAACGAGGCGGCGCACAGGCGGCCTGGAGATCTTGCTCCTGATCCCGCTGGTGAGCGTCTTGCTGCCGGCTCTCGTCCTGGGCTCATCCCTGCCACTGATCCTTCTGGGCATGGTGGTTTTTGGCATCATGCTCGGTCTGCATGAGACCATCATGCGCTCAGGCGTAGCCGATCTGACGCCTTTTCACA